>JBMLRK010000044.1:12707-18809 GCA_049241065.1 Spirosomataceae bacterium | reverse complement strand
TTGGTTTGAAGTAAATCCATTAGGACCCGTCCAGGCGTAGGTGTTACCACCTGTTGCTTTTAGTTCTAAGGTAGGAGCGTTATCCGAACAAAGTGGTGAATTCGACGAAATACTTTGACCAACGACTAATTTACATAGAAATAAAGTGAGGATGGTGAGTAATAGACGTTTAGACATGAGTAGATATTTAAGTTTAGTTTTAAAGTACAAAGGAAATGGAATGTTTTTATCTTACCAAATAGGATATAAGAAGATTAAATAAAATCATTTTTATTTAATCTTTTACTCAAAAAAATCCACTTAACCCATTCCAAAACCACTCTTCACATTTCGGAATAATGAATCTACTTTTCGCACACCTTTGAGACACGAATCTCGCTTTGAGAAACGAAAAACAACTAAAACCTTTTGTTGAAAATGAGCCTTTCTATTACTTCCATCATTGGCATTGCAATTCCATTGCTTTGCCTAATTTTTTACAAATTCATCTTTCGTTTATTAGGTATTATCATCGTTCCAGAAGACCGTATTGGGCTGGTAACGAAGAAGTTTGTCTTGTTTGGGGATAAAAAAGAATTACCAGATGGACGTATTTTTGCCACCGAAGGCGAAGCGGGTTATCAGGCAAAACCGCTATCTCCAGGGATTTATTTTTGGTATTGGATTTGGCAGTATGACATTACTTTACAGCCCTTGACGGTGATTCCTACGGGCAAAATTGGGCTGGTCTTGGCACGTGATGGAAAAGAGTTGGAAACTGGTCGTATTCTGGGTCGTAAAATCGAATGCGATAGCTTTCAAGATACGGAAGCATTCTTGAAAAATGGAGGTAGAAAAGGACGACAAACAGCTATTATAACGGCTGGTTCGTACCGAATAAATACTTTTTTGTTTGAAGTACAGTTGACGGACTTGATGGAAATTCAAGAAAATATGGTAGGAATTATTACCACTTTAGACGGTGCTTCTATTGAAGCAGGACAAATTTCAGGTAAGTCAATCGACGGGCATAATAATTTTCAAGATGTAGATGCTTTTTTGAATGGCGGAGGGAATAAGGGGCTTCAACAGCAGGTAGTCTTGGCAGGGTCTTATAACTTAAACCCGTGGTTTGTGAAGGTAGAAGAAATCCACATGACCGAAATCCCAATTGGGTATGTAGGTGTCGTAATTTCGTATGTGGGCGAAGATGGCGAAGACATCAGTGGAACGGAATTTAAACATGGGAATATTGTTTCAAAAGGGTACAAAGGTGTATGGACAGAACCGCTTGGCCCTGGGAAATATCCTGTGAATACCTTTGTTCAAAAAATTGAATTAGTGCCAACAACCAACTTGGTACTCAACTGGGCAAGTGCAAGATCAGAATCGCACCAATTAGATAAAAACCTTTCGACAATTACTGTGCGTTCAAAAGATGGATTCCCTTTTAATTTGGACGTGTCGCAGATTATCCACATTCCTAACTACGAAGCTCCCAAAGTGATTGCTCGTTTCGGGAATATGCACAATTTGGTAAGTCAGGTGTTAGAGCCGACGATTGGTAACTATTTCCGAAACTCGGCACAAGGTTCTGATGTGATTTCGTTCTTGGGTTCTCGTACCCAACGTCAGGAAACGGCTCGGAAATACATTGGCGAAGTGCTTTCTCAGTATAATGTCAATGCCGTAGATACGCTGATAGGGGATATTGTTCCGCCAGAATCGTTAATGAAAACCTTAACTGACCGTAAGTTGGCCGAAGAGCAAAAGGTGACTTATGATACGCAAAAAATGGCACAAGAAACTCGTCAGGCTTTAGAGAAAGAAACCGCCATTGCCGAAATTCAGAAGGACATTGTAAAAGCCGATCAAGGAGTTGTTATTGCTGAAAGAGTTGCTGATGCAGCCGTGAAAAAAGCACAAGGGGAGGCTCAAAGTTTGAAGCTACAAGCAGGAGCAGAGGCAGAACGGGTGAAATTACAAGCCAGTGCAGAATCAGAACGGATAAAGTTGATTGCCAATGCCGAAGCCGAAAAAATCAGTAAAACGGGTGCTGCCGAAGCAGAGAAAATTTTAGCCATTGGTAAAGCCGATGCCGAGGCATATCAATTAGCCGTTTCTGCGATGGGTGGAGATAACTTTACGCAGTTAAAAATCACGGAAAGTATTGGTAGAGAACGAATCAAGGTCATTCCAGATATTTTAATTACAGGAGGAAGCAACGACCAAAACGGTGCTTTGAGCGGTCTGTTAGGCTTACGTTTAATGGAAGAAATGACCAAGAAAAAGCAAGTTGATAAAGAGGCGGGTGAAGGGAATGTAAGTGCAAATTAATAGTTCTAAATTTATGAGCAAGAGGCTTGATTGACAGTACAATCAAGCCTCTTGACACATTCCTTATTAATCAAAATGCGAAAAGGCAGTAGGGTGTAAGTAGTTGCCAGTTTAAGGTTCAAAGATTTCAATAAGTCGCTATTATCTAATGGCTTATGCTATATCTTGAGACAAAAATTATCATAAACTATTTATCAACAAGTACTTATCCTACAACTACTTTTCGTCTAAGGTTTTATTCTTCTTCTCCAAGGATATTCTCCCAAAGTTTTCCATAATCGAATTCATCTTTAGGCCACATATCCAAATTGTGCGACTTTGAAACTTTTAATGTTCCATTTTGAACAACTTTTCGAGTCTTTAATATTTGTTCTAAGTTTTCTCGCACCTTTATTCCTGCACGAGCATAGTGCTTTTTTGTAAATTCATTATCCAAGCGTTGAAGAATTGTCTTATCATCAAATTCAAAAGGTTCATTAGCTCCAATAATCATAAAGCCATTTAGCTCATAAACATAAGGGAAAACCTCTGAGAAACCATTTTTTATACGTGCGGTTGGCTGCCATGTTATTGCAAAACCTCCCTTTTTTAGCCTTGATTTTAATAACTTAAAATATTCTACGGAATATAAATTGCCCGAATAGGACGATTTTGGGCGTAGAGCATCTGCTTCGAGTATATCGTATAATTTAGTGTTTTGTTTCAGGTAGTAGCGTCCATCTTGTAAGATAAGATTTACCCGTTTGTCGTTTAGAATAGCTATTGCAGTACTATCCTTAGAACGTTTTGCGTATTCAGACAATGCTTGAGGTTGATTTACAATTACTTCAAAACAATCTAAGGACTTTGTTTCTGGTCGTCCGCCAGCAGTATAAAGTGTACAGGCAGAACCCAGTCCAACAATACCAATATCTTGTGGGTTGGGATGAATCAATGCAGGAACAGCTCCCAGGGTAAAGTGAGAGATGTCTCTATTATAAGGGAACATACTTTGTCCTAAACCGTTGATGTACACATACGATTTACCTTCAAAGGTTTTTATAAATGATAAAGCTGTTTCATCTTCTTCAATAATGAAACTTTTTTCGTCGGTCATTCCGCTAAGTTTCATCCAAAGTTTTTCATTGTTCGGTAGTGCCAAGGTGAGCAAAATTAAGGAACAAGCCATTACACTACTCGTTACTAGATTATTGAATTTCTGACGGTGTAAAGCGATTACATAGACTAATCCAATGAGGCTGATTACCTTGATTGTCATGGATGTTCCGAGATAATTAAAGCCAATTAACGTTACAAACCATGCACCAATGGTAGAACCTAGAATATTGACAAATTGAAGCCATCCCACTTTTCTACCAACTTCATCAAATTTGTCTTGAATAATCAATTGAGAAAGTGTAAAGCTAAAGCCCATGATGAATGTAGGTACAGCCATCAAAAATAGTGGAATGATGAGCATCGTTGAAACAGCTATGTTTGGGGCAAACGAATATTCATAACTTTTGAAATACTTGAACAAAAAAGAAAGTGAAGCTATATCTGAAACAGCCCATTGGAGTAATACGATGGATCCGATTGAGTATAGATAAAGTATGTATTGGCTATTAAGGAATAGTTTCAAACGATTTTTGGGAAGTTTTTTTGCCAATTTTACTCCTGTGTAAGTACCGATAGCCATCATTGCCAAGTAAATGGCCAAGATAATGGAAAAGGTAAGTGCGATTGACTTCATCATGGTTTCAATCATTCTAAACCAAATGATTTCAAAGCAAATCGCCATAAAACCAGACATTGTATATTGGAGAATCCAATAGGTGAAATTCGTATTCCAAGAGAATGATTTTGGTGCAGACTCTGTGGGTACTGTCTGATTTAACAATGTCTCAGAAGTAGCGTTTCGAGAATAATAAATAATTCCTGCGGTAATGGCACATAAAAAGTTAAAAGATGCTCCTAGTTGAACAGCATGCTCAAACCCCATTATTCTAATCAATACAAATGTTGTGATGAAAGTACCTGTTGCTGCCCCTAATGTGTTGGTAAAATATAGTAAACTGATATAACTTGCCTGATTTTCAGCATCCTTTTGCTGAAATGCCTTGGAAAGTAGTGGTAAAGATAGCCCCATCAAGAATGTTGGGAAAAGAAGAATTAAGAATAATGTTAAGTAGGTTTGGAATGGAGAACCACCAGTGAGGGCATTGGATTGATAGAGCCAATCATAAATAATTGATTTACTTACTAAGGCAAAAATACCTATGCCAAGTTCGGCTATGACAAAAAATAGGATAGGTTTGTTTTTGCTCACTTTATCGGCAATTTGTCCGCCTACCAAGTAGCCTAGTCCTAAACCTGCCATGAATGCCGACACGATTAGGCTGATACTAACCGAACTAATTCCTGTGTAAAATACCAACCATCGTTGCCAAATTACTTGATAAATGAGGGCTGCAAATCCTGAAAAAAAGAAGATAAGCAATAATAAAAAAGAATGAGACTTTTGTGAAGTAGATGTTTTAAGCATTATTACAGTGTTTGTATTGTATATGAATTGATTGTTGAGTTTCGATTTTACAGGATACTCAAAGATAACTGAACACGGGTGTTCTGATTACAAAAAAACTCTATCAAATCGTTTATAGTAGGTAAGTACCATAAACGATTTGATAGAGAATAGTCTTTTAAGTAGCTTGTTTTTACTGATTAAGAATAGCTTAATGAGTTTAATCAGAATTACTTATAGTACAGTATCTTGTGCAAATTAATGAAAACTTAGTTTCTAGTCTGAAGAAAGTTCTGATTTTTAAATATTATTTTAAGCCGCCTTCTTTTTATAGGCCTTTGTAACCCTTCCAATAATCATTCCGCCAATGACCCCAGGGGCAATCCATGCCATCAAATCAGGTACTAGTCCTTTATTATTCACTACCAAAAATGCGGTCACCGTAGCAATGTAAGATCCACCCATTCGGCTAATGTGTCCATATAGCCAATGGAGTTTTTCTACGCTTTTTTTACCCGAAAAAATCAATAGGTCTGTCACAGCTAACAGCATACAAAAAGCTCCAAAAACGGTGAATAAAATTCCAAAGAAAACATTGCTATATGCCACCACTACATAAATGGCATAAGCTCCCATCAATAGGCTACACCCTAAGGCTAGGTAGGCTCCTAACCAGTCTTGCCAACCTGCTTGAGTTACTTGATTTTTTAACTTGATAAGGCGTACTCCTGTGAAGGTATTGTAAAAACTAAAAACGGCAATGCAGCCTAAAAATACCAGACTAACTTCGGGTTTGAAACGGAGTAGGGCAGTGAGTGCTACGACACACATGGCCCAAAAATAAACCTTTCCCCAAATGACATGAGCTTTTCCGCCCTTTTGGCTAAACATAGGCACTAGTCCAACAACTAAGGCAGTAAAGCCTGCTAGAATATGTATGTAAAGTACGTACTGTAAGAAAGTTTCCATGATTATTTTATTTTAGGATGATGAGTTAGCTTTTAAAACTGGATACGATAATTGAAATTTGGGAAAAAGCCTAGTTGATAGGATGTCGTTTGTAGTACATCGCTACCTTTAATTTTATAGTTTTGAGCAAATACATTCTGACTTCCAGTAATGTTTTGTAAGTCTAAGAACCATTCTTGCATGACTTTCCTTTTATTCTGACGGAACGTAATTTTCAGGTCTGCTCTGAAATAATTTTTAGACTGATTATCGTATGCTCTGTCTTCGTAGTAAATAATGGTTTTATTTTGTTTAGAGGCGGCAACATTTACAGG
>JBMLRK010000044.1:0-12607 GCA_049241065.1 Spirosomataceae bacterium | reverse complement strand
GCTGTTTTTTCCACAGGGATATTCGATAAGGCTTGATAATATGCTTCTGCCTTAAAACGTACGTTGGAATTTAGGCTACGATCATAACCTAATACTACTTGGTCACTATAAGTCATATCTAGGTTTTTATTAGTGAGGCTTCCACCATTATTATTAAAGTAGATTTGAAGATTTTGTAATTGAGCATGATGCCCCAAACCCAAACTCATCGTCTGTTTATCATCTAATTTGTAACGTAATCCCACTCTCGGTTCAATGGATTGTGTATTATTTAGCATGAATCGCTGATAGTAAACCCCTGTGTTTATAGTTAAACGCTCGTTAGGTCTGTTTTGCCAGTTGACATAGCTTTGAAGAAAAGAGGTTGTCCCTTGAAAGTTATGTAAGGTTTTATAGCGATTATCCGTAAAGGTGCTATCTACATAATGTAGGTTAAACCCTGTGTAAGTAATGCCTATACTGCTGCTATTTTTAGCATTCCATTTATGATTGATTGTGTAAGAAATAACTTGTTTACTTTGAGAAGAATTGTCGTTATAGTCAAGGTGACTCCCTGTAATCGTATTATTTTGTTTTACCAAGCTATCTACTTTTGTTTTTGCACTCGAATAGGTGGCTAATAACGTTAGTTTTCCAGATGTTTTAGGCGTAAAAAAATAGGTATTTGACAAGCCTAAAATGCCCATAGAAGTAGCGTAGTCAAGATTTTGATTAGACCCTGCATAAAAATTATCTCCTTGTTCATCTCTAAATGCAATATTACTATTTCCTCCAATTCCAAAGAAATTAAATACCCCAAACTTGGTCGTGGGTACATTTATTTTAAAGGATAAATCCTGATACGAAGGTACTCCTGACCCTGTTCCGAAGTTGAGTCCTAGTTTTTTTACAAAGTCTAATACCGAGTAACGGTAATTAATCAAGTACGAAGCCTTTGAATTTTTGGAGAAAGGGCCTTCTAAGCCAGCCTCAACACCATTGAAGCCAATTTGTCCTGTAAACTCTCTTTTATCGCTATTTCCATTACGTAATTGTAAATCAAATACACCTGCCGTTGCGTTTCCATACATGGCAGGAAACGCTCCCGTAAGAAAAGATGATTTAGCTAATAAGTTATTGTTTAACATGCTCACTGGTCCACCCGTTGCCCCTAATGCTCCAAAATGGCTTGGGTTTGGAATATCTACTCCTTCAACACGCCATAAAACACCACTTGGTGAGTTGCCTCGAATGATAATGTCATTACGTGAATCGTTGTTAGAAGTTACCCCTGCAAAACCAGCTACCATACGAGCGGGGTCGTTTCGAGAACCTGCATAACGGCGAGTATCTTCTACATTGAAACTTTTTGAACTTACAGAAACTAATCCTTTTTCGATGGCATTCCGCTGAGAACTTGCCGAGACATTTATCTCAGCCAATTGCGTTACTTGTTCCTCCATATCAATATCAAGCACAAACTCTTTTCCTGTAGTTAATAAAACATTTTGAATAGTTTGCTCTTTATAGCCTATGGACGATACCTTTAAGGAGACTCTACCAATAGCGACATTAGAAATTTTATAATAACCATTCAAATCACTAACTGCCCCTTGAGTTGGTTTGCTATTTTCCACCGTAATACTGACCCCTATTAAAGGTGATTTTGCTTGTTGGTCAACGATTCGTCCTTTAATTGTTTGGGTAAATTCCTGTGTAAATGCAGGCTTAATAATGAGTAATAATAGAAATGTTAAAAGCTTTTTCATGGTTTTGAGTATAAATGGATTGAACAGTAGTTGTTTTTATTGATTCAAATATAAGGGTCTAGTTTCTCATGAACCAAACGGTAGGGATAGAGAGTGTATTTTTGGGGAAATTGGCAAATTAGTGGGATAAAAGGTGCCTTTTGGGATGTTTGACAAAGATTTTATCCCTAATAGTTATTTAATACGAAATATTATTATAACTCTTTATCATAGAGTATTTTAGTGAAAATTTGTGAAAAATGTACCGTTTAATCAAATTTTGAATAAAATGTAGTGTGTAATAGATAATTCTCTGATTTATAAGGTGTAAATTAGTTGTATAAAATCTAATCACTAGCAAATTTTAGATACAAATACAGTATCTCTCTCCTCATAAATAACTCCTTATTTGTTCAAGATTTCTACACGTATTGTATTGAACACTATTAATTTAAATGAAATAGTTGTAAGTATGCTGATTCTGTAATTTGAATAGTTAACCATTCTGTATTTATGAACCAAGTTTGCTATATTAAATTAGCGACAAGGGATTGTTAATAGATTGAATATTGATTGTTGTATGAATTTTGAACATTTTGTATTTATCAGGTATTGCTCTTGTAATAATTATTTAAACTAACTAACACAAAATCTAAACGTATGATAGTATCACAGTTATTAGATAGTCTTGTCGCCAAGGTTATCTTAGGCGTATTACTAATGCAGTTGATTATGCTTGCTTTCTATTTTTTGAGAAAATCAAGCTCTTCTAAATGTCCTGTTTGTAGGTCTGGGCATGGCGAACGAAGAAGAAGACCTATTGCTGTTCGTGTATTTTTAGCCTATTTTTCGGGTGTAAAATATTATCGTTGTATGAGTTGTCAGAGTCATTTTTTTGTTACTGGTGAAGGTGTAAAACCTAGGGTGAGCGAGCTGACAGATAGTGATTTCAATATGTAAGAATGAGTGGGGTATGATATAGTTTAGCGAGAAAAGCAACATCCTTGTTTGATTAACCCTAATCAAACAAGGATGTGATGTTAGAATAATTCTCCAGCTCTGAATTTTGGAACAATTCCCAAATGTTTATAAGCAAGTTCGGTGGCTTCTCGTCCACGGGAAGTACGTTTTAGGAAGCCCTCTTGAATAAGAAAAGGTTCATAAACTTCTTCAATGGTTTCGGCCTCTTCTCCGCACGCTGTTGCAATGGTGGATAAGCCAACTGGACCACCCTTGAATTTTTCAATAATGGTAGTTAAAATACGATTATCCATTTCGTCAAGCCCATTTTGATCAACATTTAAGGCTGCAAGAGCAATTTTGGCAATTTCAACAGTAATACGACCGTTCCCTTTTACTTGGGCAAAGTCACGAGTTCTGCGTAATAAATTATTCGCAATACGAGGTGTTCCTCTGCTTCGTCTAGCAATCTCATAAGCACCTGCATCGTCCACTGGAGTATTTAAAATCTGGCATGAACGCTGTACAATCGACGTTAATAATTTGGCATCATAATATTCTAGTCGAGCATTGATTCCGAATCGAGCTCGTAGGGGAGAGGTTAACATTCCCGCACGAGTCGTTGCCCCAATGAGTGTGAAAGGATTTAATGAAATCTGTACACTACGTGCATTGGGTCCTGAATCTAGTAGAATATCAATTTTATAGTCCTCCATAGCCGAGTATAGGTACTCTTCTACGATTGGGTTCAAACGGTGAATTTCATCAATAAACAACACGTCATAAGCTTGTAGGTTCGTTAGTAAACCAGCCAAGTCAGAGGGTTTATCCAATACAGGGCCTGAAGTTATCTTGATGTTTGCACCCAGTTCATTCGCTACAATATTTGATAGGGTTGTTTTTCCCAAACCTGGAGGGCCATGAAGCAGTACATGATCAAGAGCTTCTTCTCGTTGTTTGGCTGCTTGTACAAAAACTTTTAGGTTTTCAAGTACCTTATCTTGTCCCGCAAAATCATCAAAAGACAGCGGACGTAAGGCTCTTTCTATTTCCTTCTCTGGCCCCGATAGCGGCTCTTTATCTCCTTTTAAATAATCTTCACGCATAGTTATTGCTTCTTTATCATATCTTCCGAAAAATCGGTTTTCAAAAATACATCTTTTATAGCTTGAATAAAAAAAAACGACTTAATCGTATGGATTAAGCCGTTTTTTATCTTTTGAAAGAACACTATGTAAGTAATGCTAACTTTTGAAAGATGAATGTTGGATTTATACTGAACCGATTTGGGTTTGCAGAATGGCTATTGACCGTATAACAAAGTCTTTTTACTTATCTTGAACGAATCTTTAAAATTCTAATCGTAGTTCTTCTATTGCGTTCATGTTCTCTTTCTGTACAAACAATTCCATCTCTACATTTATTCACAAGCATTGATTCACCATATCCTTTAGGAATCATTCTAGAACGCTCTATGCCTTTACCGACCATATAATCAACGATACTATTTGATCTCCGTTGGGTTAACTGGAGGTTGTCAGAAGCATCCCCCTTTGAATCAATATGTGACCCAACCTCAATCATCATGGCTGGATGGTGACGTAGCGTAGCAACCAATTTATTAAGTTCATTGGTAGCCTCCCCACTAATTTGGGTGCTAAGTTTATCGTTAAAAATTTTATTTATGGTAATAAAATCACCTACTTCAACCAAATCAATGTTCTTAGAAATGACCTTTGGTTTTCCTCTTTTTATTTTATTGACTTTAATCGTTGATACAGGTTTGTTCTCATCAGTATTTAAGGTATCCTCGATTTCGTCGGATGAAATAGGGTTTGTTAAGTCAATATAACCGTCTTTGAAAGCGTTTAATTCAAAATCACAGCCAGGAATTAATTCAAACGCATACTTTCCATCTGCCCCAGTCATATTGGTTTGTTCTGAACCATCACAAAGGTTTTTCATGGTTAATAATACCCCTTCAACAGGTACTTTATCGTCTCCGCCTTTGTTGATAAAACCTCTTAATACGGTTACTTTTGGTTTTGCGACTAATAACTCTTGCGGAATTGGAGCTTCTGGAAGTTTTTGAATAACAGTCCCTTCCGATTCGATAATGGTTATTCTTGTCAATGGAACTTCAATGATAGAGGGGGCATCGCCTGTTTCGCCCTTAGTTGAATAACCAACAATATTTGTGATGTAGCCATCTTTAGATACTCTGATTTGGTAATCAAGATTGGCTTCTGTACAAATTTTCAATAAACCACTAGTATTCGAATTTTGAGTCGTTTCCGCATTTCCTTTTTTTGTCAGTGATATTTGTGCATCTACTACAGGCTTTTTATGGTTATCGGGGTCAATAACACTAATAGTCAGTTCTTTACAATCGTACAGAGATGATTGTCTTTTGAAACGATAAATATCATCATCTACACCTTTTCTACGGTCTGAACTAAAGAAACCACTACTTCTTTCTCCATCGGTGATAATCCCAAAATCATCATTTACAGAATTAAATGGTTCGCCAATGTTAAAGGGTTTTCCTACGGGCATACCTTTTTTCATTTCTACGAAGAAAATATCCAAACCACCATCTCCTCCAAGTCCTTCGGTAGAATAGTAAAGGTTGCCATTTTCATCTACAAACGGAAAGGCATCCGTCGATTTTGTATTAATATCTTTCCCTAAATTTTTAGGTTCTGTCCATTTTCCATTTACGTTTTCTGCCATCCATAAATCCATACCGCCAAAACCATTGGGTCTGTCAGATGCGAAATAAAGGTAGCGTCCATCTTTAGACAAGGTAGGGTGAGCCGTCGAAAAGTCATCTCCATTGAAAGGTAGTTCCACAGGATTTGACCAAATTCCTTTGCTGTTATCAGCAGTATAAAGTTTTAATTTGGTTACGTTATCTTCACTACGACCTTGTTCGCCTTCGTTAAAGTTGTTACGAGTAAAAATGATTTTAGAGAAATCATTGCTGAACGTCGTTGGCCCTTCGTGTAGTTTGGTGTTAAGGGTTTTACTGAAAATATCAGACTCTGCAATCTGTCCTTGTTCAGTACTAATTACCGCTGATTTGTCTGCTCCTCCAAAAAAACTCAAGGTCTTAGAATCGTTTGCCGTAGGTTGAGAGTAATAGTCATTACCTAGTGAGGCAATCAGATTGCCAGCTACTTTTTGTTTGGGTTGTGTATTCTCCTCGTCTTCTACAATACCCTTAATCATTGACAAGTCGCTAAGATAATACAAGTCTAAAAAACCACCCTTTTTATTAGCGGACAACGTACCTTTTGATCTACCAGAGCAAAAAACGAGACCGCTTTTATAGTATATCGGGCTAAATTCAGGTTTGTCCGAATTGAAGGTTAGGTATTCAACGGTATATTTCCCTTTATCTGTTTTTAGGCGAGTAACGTCCTTGTTAAGTTTCTGATTGGTACTTAATTCTGCATTGGTTTTATTAATAGACGAGCCAAAGGCATTGTACTTATCAAGATATACTTGCGATTCTTTAAATTTACCGTTGGCAGCTAAACTTTGAGCGAAATACAGATAGGTTTTTAAGTCATCTCCTTCTAATTTAGGGCTTGTTTTTAGGGCTTCTCGGTAGTATTTTTCTGCATTGGTATCGTTGTTGACTTTTTTGTAACTGAATGCCAACTTCAAGAAGAGCGAAGTTTTGTCCGCTTCCGAAAGGCTTGATGCTTCTTCTTTTAGAATTTTCTCAAACTTTTGAATCGCAGTAGGATAGCTTAACAGTTCGAAGTGTCTAACCGCATCAGAAAACGATGAGTTAGGTGCTTGTTGAGCATTCACATTTACGAAAAATGTTGCCGCCAGCGTAAAAGTCAGTGCTATTTTTCTTAGATTAGGCATTGTGTATGTATCTTAAAATCAGTGTGAAATTCTAAATTAAAGAAAGGACGAAATCTTTCTAAAACAGCTATTAACTAATGTGTTGATGCTGTAAGGTAATTGGTTGGCTAGATATTAGCCAACTAACAGTCGAAAGTAAGCATAAATCATGCCAAGGGATGTTTGTAAGTGGGATGTTTCTATTCATAAAATAGCCCTAACTTTACATAAAATTACGACCTTTTACGATATGCTTAAAAGTTTTTATAATGAATCCCTGATTGAGGCAGGTCTCGACGAAGCGGGACGAGGCTGTTTGGCGGGGCCTGTAGTGGCAGCAGCGGTGATTTTACCCAAGGATTATACGCATGAATTACTGAACGATTCCAAACAATTAACTAAAAAACAGCGAGATATTATTCGGTTAGATATTCAACGAGATGCCATCGCTTGGACGATTGCCGAGGTGTCTAATCAGGATATTGATCAAATAAATATCCTGAAAGCCAGCATGAAAGCCATGCACTTGTGCGTAGATCAACTAAATATTCGCCCCGAACATCTTTTAATTGACGGAAATCGTTTTCCCAATTATCCGCTCATTCCGCATACGTGTATTGTCAAAGGAGATGCCAAATTTATGAGTATCGCAGCGGCTTCTATTTTAGCGAAAACCTATCGAGATGAATTGATGGAAAACCTTGCCTTAACCTATCCACATTATGGTTGGGAACATAACGCAGGTTACCCAACGCCCAAACATAAAGCCGCCATTCGGGAGCATGGCGTTACGCCTTTTCACCGTATGACGTTTAGAATGTAGCTTTATTTTTTAACTTTGGAAAAGATTAATAACCAAAATCATTATGGGATTTCGTTCACTATTGGCAAAACCTTTTGCCGCTTACGTTATAAATGCCCGTCGCAAATGGGAAAAAAATGCTGTCGAAACACAACTTTCATTAATGAAATCCTTAGTGTCGGAAGCAGCACATACGCTTTTTGGAAAAGATCACCATTTTGATGAAATAGCTGACTATCAAACTTTTAAGAATAATGTTCCCGTTAAAGACTATGAGTCGTTAAGACCTTATATCGAAATGGTAGTAGCTGGGCAAGAGGATATTTTGTGGAAAGGGAAACCGCTCTATTTTGCTAAAACTTCGGGTACAACTTCGGGGGTAAAATACATTCCTATTTCTAAAGAGTCGATAGGCTTTCATATCAATGGAGCAAGGGATGCGTTATTAAGTTATGTACACGAAACAGGTAATTCGCAATTTCTTGACAAAAAATTAATATTCCTTTCTGGTTCGCCCGAAATGGAAAAAAAGAATGGTATTTTCACAGGACGTTTATCGGGTATTGTGAACCACCATGTGCCAGGTTATTTGCGTTCTAATCAGATGCCAAGTTACGAAACCAATTGCATGGAAGATTGGGAAAGTAAACTGGATAAAATTATTGATGAAACCATCAACGAAGATATGTCGTTGATTTCGGGAATTCCGCCGTGGGTACAAATGTACTTCGACCGTATTCAAAATCGTACTGATAAGAAAATTAAGGACGTGTTTAAAAACTTCTCCTTGTTTGTGTATGGCGGGGTAAATTTTTCGCCTTATCGTGCCAAATTGATAGAATCTATCGGTAAGCAAATTGACTCGATTGAAACCTATCCTGCTTCAGAAGGTTTCATTGCGTATCAAGATACCCAAACTGAAGAGGGAATGTTGATGCTTTTAAATTCGGGTGTATTTTACGAATTTATTCCTGCGGATGAATATTTCTCAGAAAACCCTCGTCGTTTGCATATCGGAGAAGTAGAATTGGGTGTAAACTATGCTGTTATTATGAATACCAATGCGGGTTTGTGGGGCTATTCCTTGGGTGATACTGTGAAGTTTGTTTCGTTAAGTCCATATCGGATTATCGTTTCGGGCAGAATCAAGCACTTTATCTCTGCCTTCGGAGAACACGTCATTGGGGAGGAAGTAGAAAAAGCCATGCAATATGCCACTAAACTTCACCCAGAGGCGGAAGTCGTTGAGTTTACCGTTGCACCACAAGTAACGCCAGAAAATGATGAATTACCTTATCATGAATGGTTGATTGAATTTTCGCAACAACCCACTGATTTAGCTAGTTTTGCCCATGACTTAAATACGAAACTCGCCGAACTGAATGTTTATTACGACGATTTGATGACGGGAAATATTCTTCAACCGTTAAAAATTAATAGTCTGAAAAAGAACGCATTTATTGACTATATGAAGTCGCAAGGTAAATTGGGAGGACAAAATAAAGTACCTCGTTTATCTAATGATAGAGCGATTGCGGATAAGTTGTAGGGAAGAGTTATAAATTATGTTGAAGTATGGAATTTCTCTCTATTTCAAACAGAAGATTAACTTGGAGAATCAAATACTAGAAAATATAGTAAGTACTTCAGCTTAAGTATTTTATCATTTGTTATTCTTTTCCATTTCGCCAGCGACTGAAGTCGCCGTCTAAATGGAAAAGAACAACAAGGATAGCCCAAATGGTAACTGAATTTCTATCGTTGATATTTGGACAACAAACTAATTGTTGAACTCAAAACGAGTATATTTTTTCCTTTTAGCAGGTGACTTCAGTCGCCTGTTAAAAGGAAAAAAATATAAATTATCAGGTATCATGTTGGAGTATAGAATTATTCTATATCTAAATCAGGTCATTAATGTGAAGAATCAAATATTAGAAAATATAGGAGAGAATATTAACCAAAAACGTCCTCGAAAATAATTTTCGAGGACGTTTCTATTATACGATAATAAGGTACTTCAATGCTTAAATTGCACTGTTTCCTTCTTTCAATCTCTCAGCATTTTCAGCGATACGTAATTGTTCGATGAAATCACCAATTTCGCCATCCATTACCACAGGAAGGTTATAAACAGTATAACCAATACGGTGATCGGTTACACGACCTTGTGGATAATTGTAGGTTCTGATTTTATCCGAACGGTCACCCGAACCAATCATTGATTTACGATCACCCGCAATAGAAGCTTGTTGTTTCGCATATTCAATTTCATAAATTCTTGAACGTAAAACGGTCATGGCTTTGTCAAGTTCTTGATTTGCGAACGCTCATCCTGACATTGAACTACCAAGCCCGTAGGAAGGTGTGTTACCCTTACGGCTGAGTACGTCGTGTTTACCGACTGACCACCCGCTCCAGATGAACAGAACGTATCCT
Source organism: Spirosomataceae bacterium (assembly GCA_049241065.1). Classification (GTDB taxonomy): domain Bacteria; phylum Bacteroidota; class Bacteroidia; order Cytophagales; family Spirosomataceae; genus JALRIJ01. Next base: position 2,818 of record JBMLRK010000044.1, on the reverse strand, counting down.
TACGAATATCGTTCATATTGATTTGAACATCCACTTCGTCCACCTCTGGCAAAACCGCAACCGTTGCCGCAGAAGTATGAATACGACCTTGAGATTCCGTTGCTGGCACACGCTGAACACGGTGAACACCCGATTCAAACTTCATTTTGCCATAAACATCTTCTCCTTGAATGTTCATGATAATCTCTTTATATCCACCAGAAGATGCTTCGGTATAGTCAATGATTTGAGCTTGCCAGCCTTGTTGAGTAGCTACAAAACGTTGATACATACGGAATAAATCACCCGCAAAAATACCCGCTTCATCGCCACCCGTACCTGCACGGATTTCAAGAATGATATTCTTAGAATCATTCGGATCTTTCGGAATCAACATTTCTTTCAAAATGTCTTCCATTTCCGTTTTCTTAGGCAGTAATTCGTCTAATTCACCTTTGGCTAATTCACGAAAATCTTCGTCTTTTTCCGTAGCAATTACTTCTTTAGCCCCGTCAATATTCGATAATACATTTTGGTATTCTTTATATTTATTGACGATTTTTTCAAGGTCTTTATATTCTTTACTAATAACCTTGTACTTTTTCATATCCGAAACGATTTCGGGTTGCGTAATTTGCTGTGCAACTTCGTTGAATCGTTCGCTGATGGCTTCTAATTGTTCTAACATGGTTGTATTGTTTGGCTAAAACCCCTTCGGAAACAAAAGAATGCCTCTGAAAAAGCACTCATTTATCAATCCTCGGCTTTGAGGGTGCAAAGATACAAAAAAATGATGTATTTATAGGGGACTTCTCCTAGCTTATTGTCATAGAGTCAGTTGAACAATTTTAGAAGGCGTTTAAACGTTTTCTTTTCAAGAAAGTCTAAGGAAAAACAAATAGCTATTGCAATGAACTCGAAAAATATGTTAATCGTACTAATGCTTTTTATAAGCGTTGTCCTTTTCGCAACTTCATGCGTATCACCTTACCATAATGGCTACGCATCTAATGGATATTACGGTCGTCCTGCTCGTTATTATGCACCACAGCGTACCGTGGTGATAGTACAACCACCTCGTTATAATAATTACCCAAGACATCATCATGGACGTGGAAGAAGATGGTAACATCAATTTCAAAAACTTATAGCATCAAAACGAAAGTCGTGGCATGGTCACGACTTTTTGTTTTGTATCTTTGTCCACACATTTTGTCACTTTCTTAACACGATTTTTATGACTCGCTATACATTCTTCCAGAAATTTAAAACAGGAGCTACTTTCTTATTTTTAACAGGAACATCTCTTTTACAAAGCTGTGATTTTAGTCACCGAATAGATACCACCGCTGCCGTAAAGGAAATGAACGAACGTCAAGTAAAACGAATTTTACCCTCACAACTTACAGGAGAAGTCGATGAATGGGGAAAAGCAATTGCACAAGAGTTGAATAAAGATTTGGTAAAAAGCTTGTCTGATAAAGCGTTGATTGATACCCTTGCAAAACGCTACCGAGTGGAAATTACGGCAGGCACACCGCTGAAATTACAGTCACCGAGTTTGGATAAAAAGGTGAATGAAATTTTGGATGCCTATCAGTATAATGCAGAAGCGAAGAATCCGCAAATAGATAATGTTCAAAAGACAGACGATGGCTCGTTCTTCTATTTCACTTCCCCGATTTTGGTCGATAAAAAATTAGCTAACTTATCGAAAAAAGTTCAGACAGAAATTGCTACAAAAACCAACCTAGATAGTTTAAACGTTAGAAAACAAGGCGATTTTGTAGGCTTATGGATGATTAAATTCTCTAAAAAAGAAGTCATTCGCCTAACCGATGTGAAGAAGTTAAAATCTACGAAGATTACGGGGAAGTAAAATGCTTGTTGTGCTATATGAAATTGGTGGTTTCATATAGCACTTTCTTATTTTGGAAGGAATGCACCAAATTCCTTCATAAGATGTTCGTTGTCTTTAATTACCCAAATTTTAAAGGCTGTAAAGGGTGATTTTACACTAAGCATTCGTCTGATTTTATTGAGATAAAAAGATTTTTCTTCTTCTAAAATCGTAGGGTCATTGTATTCATTTAGTAATTTACTGAACTCCAACATTTCCTTTATCAAACGTTCTTTGATGTTGGCTGCTTCCCCCATTTTAAGTTCTGTGTTGTCGCTGTTGTAAACAGCTTCTAGAAGTTGTACAGTTATTTATTATTACTGGTTCTTGTGAAAGAGCAGTTATTTTAGTCCTTTCTTTAGGAAAAGGTTTTATCTCAAATTTTATCCATTCTAATATGGGATGTTCTGGATTGGTACAATCAAGAATATGATCGAACTTAGCTGATTTTTGATTGTTACAATGTCCGCAAGCTAAAAACAAGTTTTCCCACGCAAACATCAACTCTCTATCTCCTTTATGGGGCTTAAAATGTTCAACATTTAGCGTTGAAGGGCCATAATCTTCGCAGATATAGCATTTATTATGAAAATCTATCTTTAATTGAGGTAGAACTCCTTCACAACGGTAATTTTCACTGGAAGGCTTCGCTTTTTCAATGGAAAGCGAAGGTGGAATTTTATCAGATTTGACAATATTTATCACTTTACAGAAAGATTGGCGAGTTGTAACTGGTTAATTTTAAGAGCAAGTTCGGGAGAGAACATTTTGGGTAAATCTTTAAAGTAGCGTTTTAAATCAAAGAGTGCTTCCTGTTCGTCTTCTGATAATTGTTCTTTCGTTAATAAGCGTTCGTATGCGATTACTTTTTCCTTTACAATCTCCGAATAATCATCTGAATCAAAATAACTCTCAATGATTGCATTAACCGAATAGCCA
>JBMLRK010000043.1:0-5384 GCA_049241065.1 Spirosomataceae bacterium | reverse complement strand
AAGGTAGTTTAATAATTCTATTTTGAAAAATACAATCCTTTACTGCCTGTTTCAAACTTAACTTAGCCTTTATACAGCAATTAAAATAGTTTTGGATAAATCGGTAGCTTAGGAAACAATACGTTATTAATTGATAGCATATCGGTTGTCAATAGGCTCTAAAAATCAATAGTTTAAGACAGCATCTAGGCAAAGAAATATTAACAAGTAAACAATTCCACCTACTTACCAAATACTACTTTTTATGATGAGTATCAATTTTAAACTTAACCTCCTCTTCACAATCTATAAACAGCAAGATTATCCATTGTGTTTGATGCACCCCTAAATAATTCGTACCTTTGCCAATCAACAATCGCTTCCATGAACAGTAAATATCATCTTATTTTCGCATCGTTTGTCATCAGTACACTATTGATGATTGTCAAATTCATCGCCTACTACTTCACCTATTCGAGTGCTATTTTGACCGATGCTCTTGAGTCAATTATCAACGTGGTAGCCAGTGGATTTGCTTTTTATGCCATTTATGTGGCTTCGCAACCCAGAGATATGAATCACCCTTACGGACACGGGAAAATTGAATTTTTCTCAGCAGGTCTCGAAGGCGTGCTTATCATTCTAGCAAGTATTTTTATCATCTTTCATTCCATCCAAAACTTTGTACATCCAATGCCCATGACTAACTTGCCATTGGGTTTGGGCATCATCATTTCTGGCGTTATTATTAACTGGTTTTTAGGATATTACGTGGAACGTTCGGGTATTAAAAACAACTCTCCTACCCTTATTGCCGATGGGCAGCATCTAAAACTAGACGCTCAAAGTGGCATTATCTTGATTCTTGCTGTAGGGTTGGTTCTTGCAACCAAACAGGAATGGATGGATGGTGCAGCTTCTGTGTTATTCGCCAGTTTTATGGCGTGGAGTGGTATTAAAATCCTCCGCAAATCTATTGGAGGCTTAATGGACGAAAGAGATGAAGAAACCCTTGAAAAAGTGGTAGAAATCTTAAAATTCCACAAACGAGACGAATGGATTGATTTACACAATTTACGTATCCAACAATATGGAGCGGACATTCATATTGATTGCCATCTGACTCTACCTCGCTATTTTGATTTGGACACTGTTCACGAGAACGTCCATGAATTTGAAGATATACTAGGAAAAGAATTCACAGGCCATGTCGAAATTTTTATCCATGCTGACCCTTGTTTACCCCTTTGTTGTCATTATTGCCAGGTACAAGACTGCCCTGTTCGACAAAGCCCTGTTACAAAAACGGTAGAATGGAACAAATTGAATCTGTCTTTAAATCAGAAACACTTTTTAGAGGAAATTGATAAGTAGTGCCTTGAGTGAAACAAAAAACCCTCTGAAATTTAGGTTTCAGAGGGTTTTTTAATTCAAATCATTTCATTACCTTAAACAATCGCTTGCAGGAACTCTTGACGAGTAGCAACTTCTTGGAATTTACCACCGTAATAACTCGTTACGGTTGATGAACTTTCGTCCTTAATTCCTCTTGAAGATACGCAAAGGTGTTTGGCATCAATATAAACCGCTACATCTTCTGTGCCTAATACGTCTTGTAATTCACGAGCAATTTGCATCGTTAAACGTTCTTGCACTTGTGGACGTTTAGCAAAATGTTGAACAATACGGTTCAACTTTGACAAACCAACTACTTTCCCATTGGCAATATAAGCTACGTGAGCCTTGCCCATAATGGGTACAAAGTGATGTTCGCAGTTCGAGTAGAATGAGATGTTTTTCTCTACCAACATTTCATTGTACTGATATTTATTCTCAAAAAGAGCTACAGCGGGCTTATTTTTAGGGTCTAATCCACTAAAAATTTCCTTAATATACATTTTAGCCACACGTTTTGGTGTACCTTTTAGTGAATCGTCCGTGAGATCGAGTCCTAAGGTTTCCATAATTTGGCGGAAATGATATTCAATTTGAGCAATTTTTTCATCGTCCGATAAGTCAAAAGCATCCGCTCGCATGGGAGTATCAACAGATGTACCAATGTGTTCGTCGCCAATCTCTTCGTCAGAAATCATGATTCTGTCTTGATCAGTCAACAGGGTATTCAACAAAATTTCGTTCGGTTTCATATAATCTAATTTTTAGCGTCAACGTGTCGTTTAGTTTGTTACGAAGTTTGTCATAGATAACCATGACAATATTTTCGGCAGAAGGATTTAAATCTTTAAACTCCTCTGTATCAGTGTTTAAGTTTTTATGGTCAAATTTATCAAGAATTTCAGATTTAACTAAGTTACTTAACTCTTTGGTATCCATTACATAACCCGTGTCAGGATCTACTTCTCCAATTACTTGAACAATCAGGTCGTAATTATGCCCGTGATAATTGGGATTATTACATTTGCCGAACACTTCTTGATTTTTCTCATCAGTCCAATTCGGATTATGCAAGCGATGGGCTGCATTAAAATGCTCTCTTCTAAAAACGGCTACTCGTTTTGAACTCATTGGTTTTGGGGGTGTCGTTATTGTTTGGCGTACTTCTGAGAGTATGCTATTTGCAAATGGTGAAATAAAATAAAATGGGGATTTAGTTACCAAGTTTAAAAGTCGTCTGAAAGGATGTCAGCAACACTCTTAAACTAAATCAGGATTGTTATTTCAATTGACTAACACGTCTAAGTGAAAAATTGTTTAACTTTATTCTTTATTTGTTAAACAAAATTTACAATTCATTGAAAAATATGCTTTGTTTCAAGATAGAAACATCGTTTTTTAGTAAAGCGTTCTGTAAAACTAAAATTTACTTTACTATTTTTTAAATCTGTAACTTATTCCCGTTCATTTTTTTCACTTAACTTTGTTTCCAACCTTATGTCCTAATAAAATTAAGGACGAGTGCATATTTTAACAATTAAGAAATGGCTAAATTATTAATTATGGCAGGCGGGATGTCTTCTCGCATGAAAAAAGCAGACGACAACGCAGCTTTGGATGCAACATTGGTAGCACAAGCAAACACCCTTCCTAAAGGCATGATTGGTGTAGGAAAAGATGGTCGTCCGTTTATGGATTATTTGATTTATAATGCTCACAAAGCAGGTTATACAGAAGTATTGATTCTTAAAAATCCTAAAGATTCGGTTACCAAACCATACTACGACCAGTTAGTAGCTGATAACAAGGCTTGGGGAATGACGTTTAAGTATGCAACTCAACAAATTGCTCCTGATCGTGAAAAACCAGCAGGAACAGCCGATGCCATTCAGCAAGCGTTAGAACAAACTCCCGAATGGAAAGGCGAACGTTTTACGGTGTGTAATTCGGATAACTTATACTCAGTAAGTGTTTTGACCCAATTGAAAGATGCAGAAATTCCGAATGCTGTAGTTTCTTATAGTGCCGAAACATTGGGCTTTGAGTTTGACCGTATTAAATCGTTAGCGATTATTCGTACGGATGAAGAAGGATATTTATTAGAGATTTTGGAAAAACCAAACGACGAGCAGATTGCAGAGGTTCAAAAAGTATCGGGTAAAATTGGGGTAAACATGAATGTGTTCCACTTCAATTACGATGATATTTTGAAATATGTATCATCTGAACCTTTCAACCCGATTCGTAACGAACGTGAGTTGCCAAGTGCAGTTACTCGCATGGCGAGAGAAAATAGCAAATTCGTTACTACCGTTGCGGTTTCAGAAACCGTACCTGATTTAACTTCTAAAGGAGATATTTCGGTAGTTCAGCAGTATTTAATTGATGAGTTTGGCGATTTTTAAATTTCATTAAAACCTTATAGGTTTCAAAAACCTATAAGGTTTCTTCAAATTAACAAACACGATATGAAAAATCCTAAATTGCTCATTCTTATCAATTTAATCGCATTTATTGCGGTATTGGTAATGAATACCTTAGCAAATTCTCTGCCTTTAAATGGACACACCCCTGGTCAATTATCGGATATGTATCCCAATTTGTTTGTACCAGCAGGCATCACCTTTGCGATTTGGGGAGTCATTTATTCTTGGCTGGTGGTCTTTATCGGTATGCAGGTATATGCCATCTTCAATAAGGCGATAAGTGAACAAGTTTTCCCTTGGGTCTTACGAGTTGGAAATTATTTTGCTATCAGTAGCTTACTCAATATTGCATGGCTTTTTGCATGGCACTGGCAATTCATGGGATTATCGGTTTGTGTAATGATTTGTTTATTGCTGACGCTCCTACGCATGACGATTTGGGTTGGTGTCGGCAAATCAAAATTTAATAGTCAAGAAAAATGGCTTGTCCATGCTCCTTTCGGCGTGTATTTAGGCTGGATTTCCATTGCAACCATTGCTAACGTAACAGCGTATTTAGTAAGTACTAAATGGCAAGGTTGGGGATTTTCTGAGTTCCAATGGACAACGACCATGATTGTGATTGGTACGTTGATTGCTCTTTTGGTGGTAAGAAGTCGTAATAATATTTTCTATGGAGTGGCTGTAATTTGGGCGTTAATCGGCATTAGCATTAAACGTGAAGCCATTGCAGACCCTATTTCGCTTGCCATTGTACCTGTCACAACCGCTTGCATCATGCTATTAGTCGTAACGATTGGCTTGCGTTTGAATAAATGGTTGAGCTATTGATTAAAAATCCTCAAAACTAAAAAGGCTTTATCTTCAATGGAGGTAAAGCCTTTTTAGTTTTGAGCCTTCTTGACGCTAAAATATTGATTTTGTCTTCAATTTCTCGGCCAATCGTTCATAATCGTCCATGCTGATGTATTCGGCAGTTCGGTATTTTTTGAGTAAATCGATACTCAAATATTTTCGTTCGTATTTGCTTTCAATCACTTCGTTTAACCGTAACCCAAGTACTTTCTTAAACTTTGCCAAAATGACATCACAGCGGTTCATCAGAAAAGTATAATGTTCATCCGTCAATTTACGCTGTGAGAAATCTTCACTTATATCATTCCGTAAGTCGGTAATTTCATGAATTGCTGGTACTACTTTTGTTGAAATAATCCGAATCTGGTTGGGGTTTATTGAAGGTTCTAAAAATTCATAAATTTCATCTTGATCAGAGTAGTTTTTATATTTCTCTATTTCACTCAATTGCAGTTTGTTGTCTGGAATATGAAGAGTAACGTTGAATATTCGTTCAACATATCCATCGTGCTTCACTTTTGAGGTTAACCAGATACCAAGTCCCGACATGATGAACATTCCGATTGCGATATATAGAACAAATAAAATCAAGTTTTTAGCACTTCTGTCGCTATTTTGACTGGTCGTTTTAATTGGATACAAAAAACTCATTTCGCTTAAAGCACTTTTTTTTGTCGTATGATATTGAATATTTTTTAATTTATAAATCAACAAATTAATATCGCATGG
>JBMLRK010000042.1:0-3607 GCA_049241065.1 Spirosomataceae bacterium | reverse complement strand
ACGGATTTTGCAAGTTATGCAGCCTTCCAACGACAAGCTGAAAGCTACCGTTTTTTAATGGCTCAAAAAATGAATGATTTGCAAATCAAATACGTCAGTAATCATACCACAACGTCAGCAGATAAGCATAGTAGAGTAGATAAAAAAATGTGGAAGTCCATACCCGACTTTAGATTTGAACCTTTAACCATTGCGGAGACTCTTCAAGCTGAATTAAATTCTCTTATCGCTTTGTTGGGTTGGGTTATTGTCCTTTTTTCCTTTATTCATGTACTTTCAAAAAGCCTTAAAGCAATATGATTTCGTTGATTTTTAAAAATATAATTAGAGCTAAAAGTATAAAAATCGGCTTGGTTTTCCTGCTAGGTGTGGGTCTTTTGAGTCTTGTAGTGGGGAAACAATTTTTGGATAGACAACACAAACACACGGAAGAGTTAACCAAGTATCAACAAGAGCATTTTGCTCGTACGACGCAACTTCACAAGGAGGAGCTAGGTCTCCTTTTGTACTATCTCAGATTTTCATTTGTCAATACGGTTACGCCCATTTCAGGTTTATCTATTGGTCAAAGAGATATAAACCCTTCTATCCAACAAATGACGATACGAGGTATAGAAGCACAACGCTACGATTCGGAACTAACTAATCCAAGCAATTTATTAATGGGGAATCTGGACTTTAGTTTCGTCTTAATCTACCTATTTCCTTTGTTTATTATAGCACTAACTTACAACATTATTTCAGAAGAAAAGGAGAATGGAACATGGCGAATCATCGTCATCCAAAGTGAAAATTTAATGAAGTACATTCTTCAGCAGTTTATGGTGCGTTTCGGTATGATACTCTGTCTGTTATGCCTACTTTTGGGGATTGCCATCCCTTTTTTAGGAATACCTTTTGATACGGCTTTTGTCACTTTTTCACTTCTATCCGTATTATATCTCATTTTTTGGTTTGTGCTAACATTTGTGGTTACGGCTTTCCAGAAAAGTTCAAATTATAATGCAGTGTTCTTATTTGCCAGCTGGATTTTACTCCTCATTATTATCCCATCATCCATCAATAACTATTTGGTAAAGAATTATCCGACACCCGAAGCGTTTGAAATGACCTTAAAACAACGAAAAGGATACCACGAAAAATGGGATATGGACAAGCAAAAAACGATGGATGCCTTTTACGCTCATTATCCGCAATTTAGCAAATATGGTTTGCCAGAAAAGGAGTTCTCTTGGCTTTGGTATTATGCCATGCAACAAGTGGGAGATGACGAGGCTGCACCTAGCACAGTTGCCTTAAAGGAGAAATTAGTTGCCAGAAACCAGTTGAGTACAGCGATTGCTCAATTTATACCAAGCCTACACTTACAAATTCAACTCAATGAAATTGTACATTCTGGCTTGACGAATCAACTACTTTTCTTAGAGGCAGTAAGTAAACAACATGAAAAATTAAGGCTATCTTTCTATCCCCAAATATTTGAAAATAAAACACCCGATTTCATTAATTGGGATGAGAAAAGCAAAATTAGTTTTTTTGAAGACCCGTCTTCCTCAAACCTGTGGCAGTTATTTCTTCCATTACTAGTACTCATTATGGTTCTTGCCAGTTTGGGGATGTATCTATTTTCAAAAAACCGAATGGAAATCGCCTAATAACCTTGAGAGGCTGTCTCAGACTGTTGAGGTAAACGAGCATTCACGATTTAAAGTGAGTTTACCCTTAGAGCTTTAGTCTTATAATTCTAACATACAATTCAATGACAGAAAATGTAACTTATGACGTAATTATCATTGGGGGTAGTTATGCAGGACTTTCAGCCGCCATGGCATTGGGGCGTTCCTTGAGAAAGGTTCTTATCATTGACAGTGCTAAACCTTGTAATAGCCAAACACCTCATTCCCACAATTTTCTAACGCAGGACGGAGTAGATCCAAAAGAGATTGCAGCACAAGCGAAAAAACAGACACTTAAATATAGCACCATTAGGTATATTTCAGGAATCGCTTCTCAGGGTTATAAAGAAGGAGAACTTTTCAGAATTAGGTTAGAAACAGGGTCATATTTCACTTCACGTAAACTACTATTTGCTACTGGAGTGAAAGACATTTTACCTCCCATAAACGGATTCGCTGAATGTTGGGGTATTTCAGTACTCCATTGCCCCTATTGTCATGGATATGAAGTACGCAACACCCGAATTGGACTTCTTGGCAATGGAGACCTAGCCTTTGAACTTACCCGACTTTTAAGTAATTGGAGTAAGGACTTAGTATTATTTACAAATGGGACTTCGACGCTTACCAACGAACAGAAAAGTAAAATTGAAGCCCATCAGATTCCTATTATAGAGGATGAAATCAAAGAAATTAACCATAAACAAGGGTACATTGAGCAGCTTGTCTTTCAGAATGGTAAGACTGAAAAAATAAATGCGATGTTTGCCCGTGGTTCTTTCAAACAACATTGCGATATTCCATTTGAACTTGGTTGTGAATTGACGGAACAGGGCTATATCAAAATTGATGACTTCCAACGAACAAGTATTAGCGGTATTTATGCAGCGGGCGACAACACGACGATGTTTCGTGCTGTTTCCGCAGCAGTAGCTGCTGGCACTAAAGCAGGAGCCTTGATTAATAAGGAACTAATTGACGAGGACTTTTAGAAAAACCTGATTTCTTATAGAAGAAACACTCGTATCGGCGATAGTGATATTCCATTGGGGCATAGCTCAACAATAGAATATTACCATCGCTTTCTTTACGAAAGCCTTGAAAATGAATTTAGTTTTGAAGTAGATACACTATTCATAAACCTGTAAAAGAAAGCTACACTTCTCTCTATTTTCTTCTACCCTTACCTTCTCACCTCCTAAGGAAAACAGCCTTTTGTCGTAATTTTAAGCATTATTCTATTTGCTTATCATTCTAACAAATCATTATCTTGAAACAGGTACTTATCATTCCTACACCTTTTACTCCAACTAAATACTCCTTACCCTGCTTTGGCATTCCAAATGGATTTGTGTATTGAGGTAATTTTGTCCTTGTTTTCAAAAAAGGATTGGCACACTTAAAGCCCGAGAAAGCGATTTGTCACCATTCAGAAAATGCTCAACGGATTGCTGTGCTGTGGGATGACTACATACAACCAATTGATGCTGTATTGACCTTTTTACAAGGTAAAAGCCCAACACTTGCTCGCTAAATTAGCTTGGATGCTTTCTTGCCAGAAGCTAGTCGTTTTGAGCAACTAGAGGAATTAGATTGGGCATTTGGAACAATGGGACTACAAGATAATGAGATTACAATCGGACTCGATTATTTACCTCTGGAGTTCATAGAGAAAGGCAAAAAGAATCTCACTCTGAAAGTTCAATTAAACTGCGACCATCAATTTTTTGAATTAAAAAAAGATACAACAGGCAACGAAGTGGCGAAAGAGTGGATGGATTGGTTTGAGGGTACTAGCCCTATAAGGTTGCCAAAACTTATAGGGCTTTTCAATAGCGTCTAATATCCTTCCTACTTCACAAACGAAGGTGCAACAGCTTTGGGGCCAATGTTGATTTCGTTCATAAAAACATTTTCTGAATTAGTAATAG
>JBMLRK010000041.1:0-1952 GCA_049241065.1 Spirosomataceae bacterium | reverse complement strand
TTACGGGTACTGTTTTCATTTCTTTGTGATTTTGAAAGAAGTTGTGTGAAAAGTTTATGAGTGGCTATCGCTCAAATAAAAGCAGACAGTTCATTTTGATGAATAAAAAATACCGTTTAATCGTGTTTTATTCGGCACAAAATGCTTTAAACTTTACACTTTTTACACATCTACTTTACTGAGATAGGATTTTTACTTCTTCTAAAGTTGAGCAAATACTTCTAAGGCCAAATGAAAGGCATCGTTAGCAGCGGGTAAACCGCAATACAAAGCCGATTGCATAATCACTTCCTTAATTTCGTCTTCCGTAACCCCATTATTAAAGGCTGCTCTCACGTGCATTTTAAACTCCGCAGGACGATTCAAGGCAATTAACATCGCCATCGTTATCAAACTTTTATTATGTTTCGATAAGGCAGGTCTTGTCCAGATTTCACCCCACGCATACTTGGTAATAAACTCCTGAAAATCAGCCGTAAAAGGCTTGATATTGGCAGTAGCTCTATCTACGTGAGCATTTCCTAGAACGGTTCTACGCACGTGCATTCCTTGTTCGTAGGTACTTGCTCCTACAAAAAAGTCAAGTAATGTCTCCACATATTCTTGAGGTAACTCTGTACTAGCTAAGTGCCTAGCATGTAATACCTTAATTACGCCATTCGGAATCTGTTGTTGAAGAAATTCAGCGTGTTCAACGTTAGTCACAGGGTCTTCGTCTCCTGCAATCACCATCATTGGCACAGCAACTTCCCCTAAAATTTCTCGAAAATCAGCATCCCGAACAGCTCCACAACAAGCAGCGTAACCTGCTACGTCACTTCGCAAAAACATAGCTCTCGTTTCAGCTACTCGAACAGGATTTTTAGCTCTAAAATCTTCGGTAAACCAGCGTTCCATCGTATCTTCTACAATCGAAACCAATCCTTGTGCGGTAATCGTAGCGATACGGTCGTTCCAACGTTGGTCTGTACCAATTTTGGCAGCAGTATTACTGATGACGATTTTTTTGAAACGGGTTGGAAAATGAATCCCTAAATGCTGACCAATTAATCCGCCCATCGAAAGTCCACAGAAATAGGCTGTTTCAATCCCTAACTCGTCCATTAACTCAATCACATCCTGAGCTAAATCTGCGATTGTAACCGACGAAGGATTGGGAGAAATACTTCCACCGTGTCCACGGGTATCGTATTGTAAAACCCTAAAATAGGGCAACAAGGCAGGAACAAGTTCGTCCCACATACTCATATCTGACCCCAACGAGTTCGAAAAAATTAGCACGGGGCTATTGGGTGTTCCTTGAATTTTATAGTGACTGTTCATTTAATGATGAGAATACTTAATTTTGAATGTTGGATTTTAAATTTTGGATGTTTAATGTAAGTTAAAACTTAACACTACATCAATCATTTCCAGACTATTTCCAATAGCGTTTTCAGCCTTGAATAATTCATCTAAATCGTTGATGTCTAAATTCATTTCTTGCAATACCTCTTTCAAGTGTTTTTGCTGACTGACTGCTGCTTTACAGGCTTTTTCGACTACTTCATGAGCTTGTATTTTTCCAATTTTAGGAGCTAAATAAAGGGATACATTTTCTGCATAAATCAAGCCTTTCGTAATGTCGATATTGGCAAGCATACGTCCTTTGTCCACCTCCAAACTCTCCATTAATTCAATACTACGCTCCAGAGAACCAGCCGTTAATCGCATCAACTCACTCAGCACTTCCCACTCTGAATGCCACAAACCAGCAGAACGTTCGTGTTCTTGCGGCATTGCTGAAAGGATACTTCCAACCAAATGAGGAATCCGAGTGGTATTGGCCAAAATAGCGGCACAAGTAACAGGGTTTCGTTTATGTGGCATCGTACTTGACCCTCCTTTTCCTTCGGCTGCTCCCTCAAAAACTTCGCCTACTTCGGTTTGCATTTGTAGCGATACATCCTTGG
>JBMLRK010000040.1:0-23820 GCA_049241065.1 Spirosomataceae bacterium | reverse complement strand
AGAGAAATTATATCTTTGTTCTTCACTATTAACGATACAGAAATGAAACAAAAAGTAATGATGATTGCCTTGTTGGCATTAGGTTCAGTAGTTCGTCTTCATGCACAGGAAGTTCAACCTCCAATTGTCGGGGGAGCTTGTACCTATCAAACAATCAAAGGAACAGCCAAAATCATTTCGATAAGTCCAGCTCCAGAAAATGAGAATAATTGTCCTGATGCTCAGAAAGTAAAGATTAAGTTTGTAGAAACTGTTAGCAAAAAAGCAACCGAAAGCTTTATTACGATTTATGATGGAAAAAATCCTTCAAAAGCATGGATTAAACGGAATAAACTAACGGTAGGAAAATCTCTTCAAGGGGTGAAGAGTATTATCAAAACAGGAACTTGTACACCAGTAGTGTATTCGTTTCCGAGTTTAAAGACCTTAGCGGATAAGTATTGCCAATAAAAAAAGCCTAGCCGCATTCAAATTGCGACTAGGCTTTTTTTAATACTCTTGACTCATCGGATGAATCATCAATTCGTCAATGACTACGTGAGCGGGAGCAGATAAGATATAGTGAATCGTATTGGCCATATCTTGTGAAGAAAGATATTTTTCCTGATAGGCATCACCTTCTACTCTGTTATGAAAATAGGTATCTACTAAACCAGAATAAACGACCGACACTTTGATATTGTCTTTTCGTATCTCTTTTCGCAAAGCCATTGAAAAGGCATCTTGAGCATATTTAGATGAACAATATAAAGACCCACCATCAAACACTCGCTTGGCTACGTCAGAAGCGATGTTGATGATATGTCCTTTTCCCGCAGATTTCATAAAAGGAATTGCTTCACGACAAAACAAGAATGTTCCTTTTACGTTGGTTGCATAAATATCGTCCCACTCGGCAGTGGTAATTTCGGTAGCTTGTTTAAAAATACCGAAACCTGCATTGTTAACAAGGGCATCAATTCCTCCGAAGGTTTCAACCGTGCTTTCTATCACCGTTTTAACAAAGGCTTCGTCTGAAACTGTTCCTACAAAAATGCTGGCTTTGGCTCCTAAAGCACTAATTTCTTCTTGAACTGCTTTTAATTCCTGTTCACTACGAGCGACTAGTCCTAAATTTGCTCCTTCTTTGGCAAGGGTTAAAGCCAATGCACGGCCTATCCCTTTACTTGCCCCTGTAATGATTACGGTTTTGTTGCTAAATGACATATAGTTGAGCTATAAAAAAATGGAAAATGGTATGATTAAGTAGTCAGCAGTTCAATGTTCAAAAGTATTGATAAGTAGCTTTTTGACACCATGACGTTTCGTACTTAACAGTATCTAGTACCTTATTTTAAAATTAATTCGATTCTTGCTAATTCTTCTTCTGCAAATTGGGTATTGTCCAAGCACTTTAACGAATCAAGTAATTGGTCTGGGCGGCTTGCTCCAATCAAAACCGAAGTAACTCTTGGGTCTTTCAGCAACCAAGCCAATGCCATCTGAGCAAGACTTTGTCCACGTTCTAAAGCAAGTTCATTTAATTGAAGTATCGTATTGATTTTTTCTTCTGTAATGTGTTGTTCCTTTAAGAATCCATGTGCTTTTGAGGCTCTTGAACCAGCAGGAATTCCCTTAATGTACTTATCTGTTAATAAGCCTTGAGCAAGTGGCGAAAAAGGAATACAGCCAACACCTTGTTCAGCTAATAAATCTAATAAGCCTTCGGTTTCTACCCAACGTTCGAACATCGAATATTTAGGTTGATGAATAAGACAAGGCGTTCCCAAATCTCGCAAAATTTTGAATGCCTCAGCCGCTTCTTTAGGTCGATAATTTGACAAACCTACATACAAGGCTTTCCCTTGACGTACCATCAAATCAAGCGTTGCCATGGTTTCTTCTAGGGGAGTTTCTGGGTCTGGACGGTGATGATAGAAAATATCCACATAGTCTAAGCCCATGCGTTTTAAGCTTTGATCTAAACTAGCAACCAAATATTTTTTTGAACCCCAGTCACCATAAGGGCCATCCCACATAAAATAACCCGCCTTGCTTGAAATTACGATTTCGTCACGATAAGCGGCAAAGTCTTGTTTAAGAAATTTACCAAACGTTTCCTCTGCCGAACCCGCTGAAGGGCCATAATTATTTGCCAAGTCAAAATGAGTAATCCCATTGTCGAAGGCGGTTTTCAGAATCGTTCTACAATTATCATACACATCTACATCGCCGAAATTATGCCATAAGCCTAAGGAAATTGCCGAAAGTTTAAGCCCACTTCGTCCGCATCGACGGTATTCAATTTGTTTGTAACGGTCTGGATTTGCAATATAATTCATTGTATTGTTTTTGGGGATTAAGATATGGATGCAGCATGTTAGAAACCAATTAACACTTGCCCCGATTGAAATGGCACATCGTCTTTATTGATTTTGTAAAGATACAAACCTGCTTGAAAATCTTTGGTAGGTATTGTGAAGGCTGTGTTAAAAAATGAACCTTCATACAATCGTTTGCCCAATACGTCAAAAATTAGGAGTTGATAATTTCCATAGTCATTGGCATTAAAATGAAGCATATCTCCCTGCTTTACAGGATTTGGATATACCCAAACGGGTGTTTTTTCTGTTAAATTAAAAACCGTTTTAGAATCCGAATAAATGGTTACGCCATTTACTAAGTCGATTTTTAGACGATACACATTTCCTCCAAATAAAAGCGATTCATCTAGCGTTCCGTACTCCGTTTGGTCTTTCTGAACCAAATCCGTTATCAGGTTTTGAATGCCAGATGGCGTAATTTTCTGGAAAGTAACCTGTTTTACCATTTCAGGAAAAGGGATAGTTACTTGAATATTTGCCAGGTATTCATTGGCGATTCCAGCATAAAAATTTTGATAAAAGCAATAAATATCCTCAGGTCGTGTGGTTTGTAACGTACTTCGCATTCCCCAAGTATTGGACGAATTGATGGGTACTATCGCCAAATAATCACTTGATTTGATAGGCTTTATTGTCGCACTGGTTCGAGAAGTTGTCAGTACATTTGTCCATGTCCCTTGTGCAGGATCAAGTTTAAGAACGGCATATTTTGGAACAGCCGAATAGGAAAGATCAGACCAATCCAAGCCAATGGAATCTTCGCAGGCAAAAGGAATCTTCACAGAAAGTACAGGATTTATAATAACATCTTGACTTTCAAAGGCATTCTTCCCAACAAGCATTCTAAAACGCCCTTCTAACAAAGGGGTTTCAGGACTTGCCCAAGTCCATAGACCCGAAGACAGGTTTACTTTATTGGCAACACGCTCCCACGTTTTTCCCTGATTACTAGAAAATTGAATCTCCCCTATTTGCTCGGCACTCGTATTTTTCCAACGCAAGGAATAGAGATTTCCCGTAGTAAGCGTTGACTTTTTGTTAGGAGCAATCCATACAAAGCTTGGCTCTTCCCACTGATAAGCAATATAAAAAGACTGATTTTCAGTGGATAATTTTCTCGCACTTACGTCAATGGTATAAGTTCCCGCCTCCGCATCCGTCAGACTTATTTGTTCAATATTATTTAAGGTATCAACCTTTTGTTTGGGTAACTGTTGGAGTGAATCTGCGTGTGGATAGCTATTTAACACCCACGGAAGCCACTTTTTGTTCCCCAAAGTCAGGGTAATATCCAGGTTATTAACCAATGCTTTACTGGTATTAACAGCAGCAGCAGGGTCAGACCAAACTAAGGTGATTTTTAGATTTTTAGCCGTTTTTGGTAGTACCAACGAAAAGCTTTTCCGTTGATTAGCTACTATAACATCTGAAAAAAACTGTTTTTTCACAATTGATTCTACCGCCTTAACGGCATTCACACTTCCAAAACCTGTTTGAAAATCAATGCCTTCCGTTCCGATGTCATCGGCAGAATTAATCAGTAACGCTTTCAATAAAGCCGCAGGAGCATTCGTCCCCATTGTTTGCAGATACTGTTCCTGCATCAGGGCTGTTATCCCACTTACCAACGCAGCAGCACCCGAAGTTCCTTCTTCGCTATAAGCAACCACTTCAGGTTTGATTCGCCCATCAAATGCTGGTCCTCTTGAACTTACGTTTGTGATTATCCCTTGCCCATCAATTGCTCCTACGGTAAGGATATTTTTTGCCATTTTAAAATTCCCTGTCAAATTCGCATAACCTGCCACCTTGTACAAACCCGTATTGGGCGTAGCATAACCAACATTGCCAGAGGAAAAAATATGCAATACATTCGGTAAACGATTCGCTTGGTTATCGTATGCAGCGGCTTGTTGACCATAGAAGTTTTCAATTTCAGAGCCGTAGGAATGATTCACCACCTTGATTTTATATTGCGTTAGAAAATCATCGCTTTCAGGAAAAAGACTTTTAAAATTAAAGTTTATCAGGTTGGCTAAAGGAGCAACACCCTCACTTTTAGGAGATGAAAAACCACTGCCTAGCATAATACTAGCGACCATTGTTGCATGAGTGGTTACTTCGCCAGAACGATTTGGATTTGCTAAAATTCGACCAAAAAAATCAATATCAGTTAAGTCAGGGGATTGCTCTTTTTGCCCTATAACAAGTCCCCTTCCCTGCAAAGACGGGTAAATACTTTTCAACAACGTAACAGCGTTTACATCAAAATTTACTTGACCGATATTACCTTGCTCCCTTGCTGAAGGATGTTGGGCAAACAACGCAATTTGAAAAGAGAGCAGCAAGCTTAGTACACAAAAAAATAGTTTCATTCAGTTATATAATGCTGGGTATTTGAAATATAGTCGTACAATATAGTGATAATATTGACTATTTCTAAGTAACTAAGCGTTATTCGTTACCAGAAAATACGCTCAATCATTCGATTAAGTTACAATGCTGATTCAGAGGTAGTAGTAAACAAAAAAGAGGCTTCGTTTATCACAAAGCCTCTTTAATCATACACACTTATTTAAAATCTTATAGCACCATGATGTAACGAGTTCCATCTACATCAACACCTTCAATTTTGATTCTACCTTTACGACCTTCTAGCATTTCGGCAGCTTCCTTAGCATTTTTAACTGCTTTATCATCAATTTTAGTAATGATAAATCCTTTATCAACTCCTTGGTAGCCCAAACGTCCATTTGGTTCAACCGAAATGATTTTTGCACCCGATTCAATTTTAAGCTTCGCTTTATCATTATCTGAAAGATCTGACAACGTTGCTCCTAAGAACGTACTTTGAACACTTGCCGTTGATTCGCCTTTTACAATGCTGGTATTTCCATTTTTGTTTTTAAGGGTAACCACAAAATCTTTCTCTTGTCCATCACGGTTTACAGTAACAGTTACCTTTTCACCTGGACGTTTACGACCGATTAATTCCATCATCTTAGCTGCTGCTTTCACTTCAATTCCGTCTATTTTTACAATAACGTCATTGATTTTCATTCCAGCTTCTTTGGCAGCACTGTTTTCGATAAAACCACCTACATAAACACCTTCGTTTACTTTAAGGTCTTTTTCATCTACTAATTTAGCATTCACCTCCGAGATAGAAGCCCCTAAGTAACCACGTTGTACATTACCGAATTTAATCAAATCAGCAGATACCTTTTTCACGATGCTTACAGGAACTGCAAACGAATATCCTGCAAACTGACCTGTGCGGCTATAAATAGCGGTATTAATACCAATTAGTTCGCCTTTCAAGTTCACCAACGCACCACCCGAATTACCTGGGTTTACTGCAGCATCTGTTTGAATAAATGATTCTAATGGATTAACATCTTTATCCTGATCTCTATCAATGATATTCTGACGACCTTTTGCCGAAACAATACCTGCTGTTACGGTTGATTCTAAATTAAAAGGGTTACCAACTGCCAATACCCACTCACCCACACGAATTGCATCTGAATCACCAAACGTTAAGAACGGTAAGTTACTTGCCTTCACCTGAATCACGGCAATATCCGTAGAAGGGTCAGTACTAATCACTTTAGCTTTCAACTCACGTTTATCACTCAAAATAACCGATACTTCATCCGCATCTTGAACTACGTGATTGTTAGTCACAATGTAACCGTCTGCACTAATAATCACACCCGAACCCGAAGCTTCCTGAGTTTGAGGTTGACGTTGTCTGCCACCTCCTCCAAAAGGATTACCTCCTCCAAAACCAAAGAATTCTTCAAATGGATCACCTTGCTGAGCAACGGTACGAGTCATTTTAGTTTTGATGTGAACAACGGCTGGTGTAGCCTTCTCGGCTGCATACGTAAACTCGCCAGGAGTTCCAGAAGGAACTGTATTGTTAGAAACTTTACTAAAAGCGGAAGGAGCATCTGAAAAAATAGTATCGGAAGGAGATTTTTCCAAGAATACTTTATACGCACCAAGCGTACTCGCACTACTTAATGCTCCAACAATGGCAAGGGTTTTTAAATTACTTTTAATTTCCATGACTCTATTTCTTAATTTAAAATTTTTATGAAATGGTTTTCTGATTATTAGAGGACTTAACTTTATAACTGGCAGAACACGTAAAACCCGTGGTGTACCAGTTATTATGAAAAACCTTTTCTAACTCTCAAGAGTATCAGCGTTTCGCTTCATCTTTCACGCTACTAATTTAACGCAAAAACAAATTTTATTGTGCCGTCGATAGTGGAAATTTAACAAATTTTAAGAAAATTATCCTTTCATAATGTCATGCCCCATCTTGTCACGCTTGGTTGTCAAATAGCGTTCGTTATGCGGGTTCGAAGCCACTTCAATAGGCACAGTATCAACGATTTCGATGCCATAACCAGAAAGTCCAGCACGTTTTTTAGGATTGTTTGAAATCAATTTGATTTTACCTACTCCTAAATCACGTAAGATTTGAGCTCCAACGCCATAATCACGTTCGTCCATCTTGAAACCTAATTCAAGGTTTGCTTCTACCGTATCGAGCCCATTTTCTTGTAATTTATAAGCCTTCAACTTGTTCAAAAGACCGATTCCACGTCCTTCTTGGAACATATATAAGACAATTCCTTTTCCTTCTTTTTCAACCATTTCCATGGCTGCGTGTAATTGACCACCACAGTCACAACGGCAAGAACCAAAAATATCACCTGTTACACATGAACTATGTACTCGTACAAGCACAGGTTCGTCTTTTGTCCAAGTTCCTTTCGTTAAGGCTAAATGCGTTTCTCCCGTTTGTTTTTGGCGGAAAGCCATCAAATCAAAATGTCCCCATTCGGTAGGCATATCCACTCCGATTTCACGTTGGATAAGTGACTCTTTTTTCAAACGATATTCTACTAAATCTTTAATTGTCACCAATTTAAGATTAAACTTATCCGCAATCTTACGTAAATCTGGAAGACGAGCCATCGTGCCATCTTCGTTCAAGACCTCAATTAATACGCCTGATGGTTTAAAACCTGCTAAGGTAGCAAAATCCATAGCCGCTTCTGTGTGGCCTGTACGACGAAGTACCCCTTCTGTTTTTGCTTTCAATGGGAAGATATGCCCAGGACGACCTAAGTCTTCTGGCTTTGTCTCTGAGTCAACCAATGCCTGTATCGTTTTCGAGCGATCTGGAGCTGAAATCCCTGTTGTACAACCATGACCAAGTAAGTCAACCGAAACCGTAAATGGCGTTTCATGCGAAGCTGTATTGGTCGCTACCATCATGTCTAAGCCTAATTCTCTACAACGATCTTCTGTAAGGGTTACACACATTAGACCACGTCCTTCACGAATCATAAAGTTGGCTAATTCAGGAGTCATCGCTTCCGAAGCACAAATCATATCACCTTCATTTTCACGATCTTCGTCATCAGCAACGATGATGATTTGTCCTTGGCGAATCGCTTCAATCGCTTCCTCTATGGTATCTAATTTAATATTTGACATTGTTTTTTATGTTATTTATATAGAATGAAATTGGGTTCTTTATTCACTAAAAAATGAGCTGTTCAAACAATAATTGTTTTATTTCTTATTGAACTAAAGCTAGTCGAAACGGAATCATTTAAATGAATTCATTACAGCATTAAAACTTGTAAAAACAAAGTAAAGTTCATTTCTTTGAATGGCTAAATTAATTTAATTTATTTTGTATTTTATTCCATTATAATGAGCTTCCAGACACCAAATCAAGCATTTTTTAGATAAACAAATTTAAATTTAAACCCAAAGTTACTGCTTTTTGTTTCTCCGATAATGTTTATACAAAGCTTAGGACTTATTTTTGTATAGATTAATTGATTATTGATATACTATTTTAGTATAAAAAATAGTTTTATTGTAAACTAATTAGTTAGATTGTACTTATTTACACTGACAAATGAATGTGACTTCACACACAGTACTGCTGTCAAAAAGTATAGTTATTGAAAAATCCGTCATCGCAATAGAATCCACTATCATGAGCCAACTAGTACGATATACATCCTTATTTTTATTGATTTTAGTGAGTGTTCTACCTCATTCGTTCGGACAATGTCCAGACTTTGGTTTTGCCAGTGGTCGATTTAGCATCACTGGAACAAACGGAGGTACAACAGCCATTGGTGATGGAAACGGAAGTGCGACAGTAAGTAATAACACAGCCTTACGAATTTGTGAAGGGGAATCAATCGTTCTTGCAAAAACAGCTCCCACCACTGGAACGGTTGGCGGAGTAAACTATTGGTTAGTGAATGAAGCTCTTTACAATTCAGGAACTTATACATTTCCGTCTAACTCTGCGACATCATTTGCTAACTATGACCCATCGTCAGGAGGAACTAACGTTCAAGTAATACTAAGTAGTAGCAATCTACCTGGCCCGAGTTCGCCATCTCCTTATAAATATAGTGGAGCAGGGAGGTATTTACTTATTCAAAAAGACAACTCTTATTCTGGCGGTTCTCCCGATAACTACTATGCTTGTCAGGTAATTGAAATCGTTTCTCCTACCATAACAAAACCTAACTTCACGGCAGCAAGTTGTGTCGATGGAAGTGTGGTTGTTTCATTACCAGCGGATGCCACACGAAATATTTTTTATAACTATGCCGTAACCTACAAAAACACGGCAACAGGTTTTATAGAAGGTTCGGCTAACTCAAGTAATAACCCTACCTACGAGTATAAATTCCCAGCCAGTCCACTAGCATCAACAACAAGCAAGAATATTGAAGTTTCTGTAACAGGACAAACGCAAACAGGAGGCTGTTCTAATGCAACAGATTCCAAAACAGTTACGGTGAAATCTGCCATTAAACCCAGAGCAGGACTAATTATCGGACAAGCAACAAACGGTAGCTACAATGTAGAGTTTGTTGCAGAAACGGGAGTAAAAAGAGAAGTTTTTTTAAGAGATGCTACTTCAAATTATAATTATACTAGTCCATTTGCAAATTTCATCTCAGGTACACCTGATTCTAAAGGGTATGAAGCTCAAACTTATACCGTACCTAATCCTGACAAGCAATACTGTTTTATTGCTAGAGCAGTAGATAATAGTGCCTTGTGTCCAACAGGAAACGTAATCAACTCAGATGTTGAGACTTGTACCACTACGTTAAAAGTAACGACAGGTGATAAAAAAAATGACCTTACATGGAGTCCTTTTGTAACGGGAATGATAGGTGGAGTTTATCAATCATACGAAATTTTGAGAGAAGGAACCGCCCTCCCCATCGCAACGATTACTTCGTCTGGAACTATTACTTACAGTGATGATAGCCCTTCGCTCGTATGTGGCACAAAATATAAATATACCGTAAAGACTGTATATGGAGCGCAATCCATTTCTAGTCCCGTAGAAGTGGAATTTAAACAAACAACCGCCCCTGCTGCCTTAGATAAAGTTTTCGTTTCGGTTTCTGATGATAACAGCTTTGTAACAATCGACGCTAGTACTAGTACAAATATACCATCGACAGGGTCACCAAGATTTAATTACTATAGAACAAGTCCTGTATCTTCTGCAACAACGTACGTAGATGCTGCCTCTAGTTTTAAAGATACCCAAGTCAACACAACGAAAGAACAGTACTGTTATTACATGACCTGGAATGAAGGAGCCTGTATCGAATCAACTCCCTCTAATACAGTCTGTACCATTTTATTGAAAAAGACAGGAGAAAACTTAACTTGGACACCAGAAACACCGATGTCTATGCCTAAAGGTGCTTACAATATTGATTATGCTCCAGATCCAAATTCGGGATTTACGGCAAGTTCTCCAACTTTCCCCTTTAATGCAGGAACAACGACTAGCTACGATTTAACATCCATTCCAAATATAGATGGACAAGAGTTTTATCTAAGAATCGTGGTTCGGCCTTTAAGTGGCAGTGGTGCAGAAAGCTACTCCAATTATATTTATTACGACCGACCAACTGCCTTATTATTACCCCAAATTTTCACACCCAATAATGATGCAGTGAATGAAACCTTTGATATTCAAGGACGGTTTATTCGTAAAACAAAAATGTGGATTTATGATCGTTGGGGAAGCCCAATTTTCTATAAAGAAGAAAATTCGGATAAGACGGATGCAACAGGAAAATGGGTTGACACAGGTTGGGACGGTACATTAACAAATGGACAAAAAGCACCAGAAGGAACATACGTCTATAAAATACAAATTGAAGACTCTAATGGGCGAACCAATACCAAAAGCGGAGCATTGATTGTGGCATATTAATAGTTTGTATATGCGATTCATTGCTTTTCTCTTAATTTTGTTTGATAAAGATTAATTAAATTAAAAATGAATATGTTTGATATGATGGGAATGCTTGGTAAGATGAAAGACTTACAAGCAAAAATGAAAGAAGCGCAAGAATCATTAAGCACGATTACAGAATCGGGAGAAGCTGGTGGCGGTATGGTCAAAGTGACGATTAATGGCAAAAAACAACTACTGAAAGTAGAAATTGATGAAGAGTTAATGAAACCTACTGACCGTGAAATTGTACAGGATTTAGTAGTAGCAGCTACCAACAAAGCGATGGATAATATTGAAGGGAAAATTCGTCAACACTTACAAACAGCAACAAGTGGTTTATTACCCAATATTCCAGGAATGGATTTAGGTAGTATGATGGGTGGTTTTTAAAGAATTTCATTCAATTTCAACTACATAAAAATGTCAATTCGCATACAGCATTTAACAAAAGTTTATGGAACACAGGTTGCTGTAAACGATATTTCTTTTGAAGTAAAACAAGGTGAAATTCTTGGTTTTTTAGGGCCAAACGGTGCTGGAAAATCCACTACCATGAAAATTGCCACCTGCTATTTACCTGCTACTTCGGGAACGGTAGAAGTCGCTGGCTTTGATATTGCTACTTCGCCGATTGATGTACGTCGTAATATTGGCTATTTACCTGAACATAATCCGCTGTACTTAGAAATGTACGTAAAAGAATTTCTGGAGTTTATCGGAGGTCTTTACGGTCTAAAGGGCGAATCGTTACAGCAAAGTATCCGAAACGTCATTGAATTGGTCGGGCTAGGATTAGAACAAAAAAAGAAAATTGGGCAACTATCAAAAGGCTATCGTCAACGAGTTGGCTTGGCTCAGGCATTGATTCATAACCCCAAAGTATTGATTCTGGACGAACCTACCACAGGACTAGACCCCAATCAATTGGTTGAAATTAGAAATGTTATCAAAGAAGTCGGCAAAGAAAAAACAGTTATTTTTTCGACCCACATCATGCAAGAAGTTGAAGCAATCTGCGACCGAGTGGTCTTGATTAATAAAGGAACTATTGTCACAGACAGCTTACTATCTGATCTTCAAAAAGCTGGAAAAAGTATGGAATCCCTCTTTAGAGAGCTTACTTTTAATTAATATAAATCCCTGACCGTATCAAATGCGAGTCAGGGATTTATTATTAGTGATGACAACAACACTATTTCATCAACATCATATTCTCTAAACTTACTACTACATCGTCCCCATCTTGTTTGATGCTATACTTCATAGGATAATAGCTTTCTTTTGCAAACTTACTAGGAAGAGGAATATTCTTGGAAATATTTGGTTTACTCGTCAGTAAGTCCAGTGTAACCATTGGTTCAAAAAACGTCATTTTGCCATCATAAGAACCTACTACGAAAGTCTCTGTAAACTTACCTCCTGTTAGCTCTGGAGCTTTCGAATAAACCCAATGCACTCCCATTTGAGCTTCTCCTTCAGGAACACGAATGTAGTCTGCTGGTAAATAAGCCATATCTGGAAAGTTTTCGAACTTAGCAGAGGTACTTTCACTGTATGCTGGAATGGCCAATCGTTCTGCTAAGGATTGAATAAAAAAGTGAATATCAAAGTGCGGCGTGTCATAAACTCCAGCAGGTGAATGCCCTGCGTGTGCAAAATCCAGATACAAGTGGTCGAAAGGAATTAACCCTTGAGATTCCGTTGGGAAAGTCAACACTAATTTAGGAGGAGACGTGTGTGATAGGTTTTCAAAAGCACCTTTCGTGAAAGTGATACCAACGGCACTTGGCTTCTTATCACTCGTTAAGGTCATCCATGTATAAACCTTTCCGTTACCCAAGGTTTGAGCAACGACTTGATACCTTGACTCTTGAGGCGACACCTCAATATCTTTTTGGCAACTACCTAGCAATGCAACAAGCGTTGCACAATAAAGAAAAACGTTTTTCATAAATGAATTTGAAAATGTGAATGATAGTACTAGTATTTTATATGGGTTAAATTAATGCACAAAATTAATAGATTAAACTAAAGTCTAACAAAAGTCAGCAAATACTCACATTTAATAACAAAAACGCTACCTTTTGAACAAAAAGTAGCGTTTTTTAAATGTAAGGAAAATAAATAATTATCGTAAGTCATTTACTTCAACTCCTGGATATTTTGCTTTGTCAAATGAGAAGAATTTATCATCTACATTCGCATTCGGAGTGAATTTAACAATCGTAAAGCTCTGACGTTTTCCGTTTTTATCCGTAATTGTCCAACTTTTAACTGATTTGTCCGCCTTGTTCAATTTAATTTTCACTTTCGTTACTTGTCCTTTTTTCTCAGGAGCTAACTCGATAATCTCATAAGTTACACCACCTTCTTTTACTTCTTGAACAAACGTGTATTTGTAGCTTTTCTTATCGAACGAATAGATTTTAGCTGGGTTCAAGTCATTTTCAGACGGCTCATAATCTGAAATATTCACTTCATTGGTTTCTTTAATAAAAGTTGAAACCTCTTTACCATTATTAAATAACTCTTGACCTGCTAACTTCAAACGATATTTTTGACCTTTTACCGTGATACTCCCCTGCATCGCTTGTTTTGCACCTTCTAAACCATAAGTAAAAGTAGCAGCAAACGATTTCATGGTTTTGTACTTCTGTTGCATTGCATCAATAATACTCCCTGCTTTAGGATTTTGAGCATTGCCCTGACTAATACTTAATGCCAAAACTGACATTACGATCAATACGTTTTTTTTCATTTTTTAAGTATTTCTCCCCAAAGAAAGTGTTGATGGTTTCGTGTTACGGGGTTTTGCAACAACACGCCATTAAATACAACTACTATTTTTTTGCTAATTTGACGCTAATTATATAACAAAGTTACATACTAAAGATTTCAAAGTTGCGTAATTAGAACGTAAAAATCAACGAAACTATTTGCTATTCTTCAAAAGATACTTCATTTTATTAGAAAGACAAAAGAATAAGTACAAAGTAATGCAGGATTCCTTTTATCTTTGCTTTTGTGAGTGGCATTTATTTTGCCTTAATTGTGCTAGTTTAATCCGTAGCAAATAAATAAACATTTCAATAACATTATGCAATTTTCATTCAAGAAACTCTTGCCTCATTTTTTTGCCATCCTTACCTTCATTGTGTTGGCTGGTATTTATGCAGCTCCTGCTTTTCAAGGAAAAAAACTTTCGCAACATGACGTAACCATGGCTACGGCTTCGGCTCATGAAGTCAATGAATTCAAGCAAGCAACTGGTATTGACCCCTGGTGGACAGACTCTATGTTCGGTGGAATGCCATCATTTATGATTGGGGGAAGTTATCCAAACAACTTTGTTGGTCAAATTGGTGTTGTACTCAACAAAGTTCTTCCAGCACCTGCTAACTTGTTATTGCTTGAAATGTTGGGAATGTATTTATTACTGTTAGTACTAGGTTCACGAGTGTGGGCATCTGTACTCGGGGCAATTGCTTATGCCTTTTGCTCCTATAATATGCTCATTATTCCAGCAGGACACGTTTCAAAGGTAGTGGCCTTGGCTTATGCTCCTCCATTGGCGGCTGGTATTATACTGTGTTTCAGAGGAAAATATTTAGTAGGGGCAGCCTTAACGGCCTTATTCATGGGTTTAGAAATTTATGCTAACCATATTCAAATTACCTACTATTTTGTATTACTAATGGCAGGCTATGGCCTTGTAGAAAGCATCAAATTGATTCGTGAAGGGAAAATAAAACAACTGGTTATTGCCCTTACTGTCATTGGAGCTGCGTCCTTAATTGGTGCAGGAAACCACACCATGCGTCTCTGGAATAACTATGTATATTCAAAAGAAACCATTCGTGGCAAATCTGAATTGACCTCTCCTACGCAACAATCTAAAGGAGGATTAGACCGTGACTATGCTTTTGGTTGGAGTTATGGCGTTGCTGAATCGGGTACGTTGTTGATTCCAAACTTTCATGGTGGAGCATCTGGAGCAAGTTTAGGTGGTGCGAAATCAGAAACGTATAAAACCATGACCAACAATGGAGTGCCAGAAGAAAGTGCTTTGCAATTTGTAGAGCGTGGGCCTGCCTATTGGGGAGAACAACCTGGCACTGGAGGACCTGCTTATGCGGGTGCAATTATCTGCTTTCTGTTTGTACTTGGTGCATTTATCGTAAAAGGGGGAATGAAATGGTGGTTGTTAATCACGGCTATTTTGTTTACGATGCTCTCGTGGGGTAAAAATTTCGAAACACTCAACTTCTTGATGTTCGATTATTTCCCGATGTACAATAAGTTCAGAGCCATTACCATGATTTTGTCTTTGGTTCAGTTTGCCATGGTCATTCTTGCGGTATTAGCATTAAAACAAATTGCCGATGAAAAACCGAGTTTCGAAAGCAT
The DNA here is from genome assembly GCA_049241065.1 of Spirosomataceae bacterium. Classification (GTDB taxonomy): domain Bacteria; phylum Bacteroidota; class Bacteroidia; order Cytophagales; family Spirosomataceae; genus JALRIJ01. Next base: position 8,721 of record JBMLRK010000040.1, on the reverse strand, counting down.
TAAAAAACCGTTGATTTATAGTTTAGGTTTAACTGCTGGCGTTGCTTTACTTTTTGCTTTATTACCGAGTTTATTCTTTAATTTCAAAACTCTTTCAGAAGCTCAAAACGGGATGCAATTAACGGGAAATAAGGATGTAGATATGCAAATATTCAATAGCATTGTCGCAGACCGTGCGGCTATGTTACGTTCTGATGCCTTGCGTTCGTTATTATTTATTTTGTTAGCGGCAGGTTTACTTTGGGCATTTGTAACGAATAAAATTAAAGAAGCAATCTTCTATCCAATCTTGATTTTATTAGTGGTCATTGATTTATTCAGTGTAGATAAACGTTATTTCAATAATACAGCCTTTATCACCGCAACGGAAATGGAAGAGACCTTCACTCCTACTCCTGCTGATGAGCAAATTTTACAAGACAAAGGTATTTATCGTGTATTTGACGGGGCGGCGGCTTCTGGATTTAGTAACGATGCTCGTGCTTCTTATTTCCATAAATCAATCGGTGGATACCACGGAGCGAAATTACGTCGTTACCAAGAAATTATTGAACAACAAATTGCGAAAAACAACATGGCTGTGTTGAACATGTTGAATACCAAGTATTTCATTACACCAAATCAACAAACGCAAGTACCAATGGTTCAAACGAATCCAGATGCTTGTGGCAATGCCTGGTTTGTGAAGGAATACAAAATCGTTGCGGATGCCAATGAGGAAATGAAGTCCTTGGATAAATTCAACCCAAAACAAACGGCTTTTATTGACAAACGCTTTGCAACCGAAGTTGGGAATCTAGCCATCAAAGCAGATAGCACCAATAAGATTGCGTTAACAACGTATAAACCAAATGAAGTGACGTATCAGTCCGATGCAAAAACTGACCAATTAGCTATTTTCTCTGAAATTTTCTATCGTGGAAATGAAGATTGGAAAGCGTATGTAGATGGTCAGTACAAGCCTCATTTCCGTGCGGATTATATTTTAAGAGGAATGGTCGTACCTGCTGGTAAACATACAATCGTTTTTAAATTCGAGCCAGAATCAGTACGTGTTGGAAACAAAGTAGATTTAGTAGCTTCTATCATGTTGGTATGTTTACTCGGTCTAGCCTTGTTTTTCGAAGTGAAAAAGAAAAAATAAAAAGAAGGAGATTTAGGTATGAGGTTGTAGGTAAAAGGTATGAGGTGAAAGGTAGTAGGTATGAGGTAACAGGTAGTAGGTATGGGATAGAAGTTTTCTGCTAACTAATACCTACTACCTCATAACTACAACTTCATAACTTCTACCTACTACCTCATAACTATTACCTCATACCTACCACCTTTCTTAACATCCTTCCCCTGTGTATTGAAAATCACTGGGCTAAACAACAAATTTATGTTAAAATCAATGACAGGCTTTGGTAAAGCTATTATCGAAGCACCTACTGTAACGGTAACAGTAGAGGTAAAAACTCTAAACTCAAAATTTACCGACATCTATTGTCGTATCCCAAAAAGCCTGTCTTCTAAGGAAATAGAAATAAGAAACAACCTAACACAACAGTTAGAGCGTGGTAAAATGGAGTTGAACATGCAAGTTCAATACACCGACCCATCTGCAACAGGTACGTCTGTGAATCGCCCTTTAGTTGGTGCGTATATCAAAGATTTAGCGGAGACTGCAAGTTTGTTTGGAACTGTTGACACGGCTGAACTCTTGAAAATTGCCCTAACGATGCCCAATGCGTTCAATACGGACAGTGTTTCGGAAGAGCAAAGTGCAAACGAATGGAAAACGGTTTTGTTTGCTGTTCAAAAAGCAATTGACGAATGTAACCAATTCCGTGTTCGTGAAGGCGAAATTGTGAAAGCAAAATTTGCGGAATACATCGGCAATATTTCATCGGCACTTACTGAGGTGGAAGAACACGATAAAACCCGTATTCCTTCTGTAAGAGATCGTCTTCGTAAAGCAGTAACAGATATGTTACAAGACGAAGAGTTTGATAAAAACCGTTTTGAACAAGAACTGGTTTATTACATTGAAAAATATGACATCTCAGAAGAGAAAGTTCGTTTACGTACGCACTTAAACTATTTCTTGGAAGTTTTGGAAGAAGGAAATGGAAAGAAATTGAATTTCTTAGCCCAAGAAATTGGTAGAGAAATCAATACGATTGGCTCAAAAGCAAACGACGTAGTCATTCAGCGTTCGGTTGTGAATATGAAAGACGAGTTAGAAAAAATCAAAGAACAAACTTCTAACGTCTTATAGCTTTCAAGTAGAAGTCGTTTATTCAGATGGTATTATCGAAAGCCTGCATCTAATGTAGGCTTTCATTTTTATAAAAAAGGATGGAAGATTTAAGAATTTCGCTGATACAAACAGCACTTTACTGGGAACAACCCGATGCCAACAGAGCTAATTTAGAAGAAAAAATTGCTGAATTACCTGCAACCGATGTAATCGTTTTACCAGAGATGTTCACAACGGGCTTCTCCATGAACGGCAAATCATTAGCAGAACCGATGAATTTCACGACTTTCAAATGGATGAAACAACAAGCTCAACAAACAGGGGCAATCATCACGGGTAGTTATATCGTGAAAGAAGAGGGTCAGTGCTTTAACCGTCTGATTTGGATGCAGCCCGACGGAGGTTTTGCTACGTACGATAAACGCCACCTGTTTCGGATGGGTAACGAGCATCAGTTTTACGCTCAAGGAAACCAAAAATTAGTAGTTTCATGGAAAGGCTGGAACATTTGTCCACTCATTTGTTATGACCTTCGGTTTCCAGTATGGAGTAGAAATGTAAATCAAGAATATGACTTACTGCTTTATGTAGCCAACTGGCCTGCTCCTCGTGCGGAAGTCTGGAATACGCTCTTGAAAGCAAGAGCCCTTGAAAATCAAAGTTATGTGGTAGGTGTAAATCGTGTGGGACAAGATGGCGAAGGCTTACTTTACGCTGGTGATTCTGCCATGATTGACTTCAAAGGGCAAACCTTGTTCCATAATGCACACCAAGAAATAAGCCATACCACAAGTCTTTCGAAGCAGATTTTAGTGGATTTTAGAACGAAATTCCCTGCTTATTTGGATGCAGATGATTTTGAAATTCGTTTCTAGAAAAGGAATAAAATTAGTTTGGATGAATTAAAAATAAAATTTCATCGTTAAATAAGTGTTATGGGACGCATAATTTTAACCCGACTTTCATCGGTCGGGCTAAAGTATGTATTTTTATCCTCTAATAGATTCTATCGGTCTAAACCGTAGGATACTCTAACCAAGCATTAGTTGTTAGTACCAAAAAAACATGACGATTTCATCCAAACGAATCTTAAAAACAATTGCAAAAGGAACAGGTTTAACGCTTTTCCTTTCATTGTTTAGCTTATGGCTATTACCTGCCTTGTTCCCTCAGACAGTTGCTGAGAAAGTAACTCAGTGGGTAAATGGTAAAATCAATGGAGAATTGGCATTCCAAGAAGTTAGCCTTTCTTTTTTTGAACATTTCCCGTCTTTAACCCTAACCTTACACCATGTTTCGCTAAAAGGGGCTGCTCCTTTTCAGCAAGAAAATCTCCTTTCAGCCGATGAGCTTGCCTTTGGGATTGACCTTAGTGCTATTTTTCAACAAGAGATTTTTATTAATAAACTCTACTTAAACAATGGAGAAATCAATATTCAAGTAGATAGTTTGGGCAAAGCAAATTATGCAATTTATCAGAGTCAACCTAGTACCCCAACAGCAAGCAACGAACCCAATACGGCTAAGTTAAGGTTAGAAAACATTCAAATCAACAACTGCGAGATGGTCTATAACGACCGTTCTTTGCCGATGTTGGTGAAAGCTCACGGCTTTAATTATTCGGGCAAAGGTGATTTAAGTAAAGCGGTATTTGACCTTTACACGCATACCTCCATCGACTCCCTTGATTTTTACTATGCCAATCAGCCGTATGTATTACGCAAAAAGGTAAACGCAGACTTAATTACAAGTGTAAACACCAATACACTTGCCTTTATTTTTCAGAAAAATGATTTAAAAATCAATCATTTACCAATTGCCCTGACGGGTAAGTTCGAGTTTTTAAACAATGGTTATGATATGAATTTTAAACTCCGTGCAGCGGAAACGGATTTGTATAATATCATCACGGCTTTACCTCCTGAATATTTAAAATGGCTCGATAAGACCGAAATTAAAGGAAAAGGAAACCTCGAATTAACACTTGCTGGAAAATATATTGCTGCTACTAACACCAGTCCAGACTTGGCTTTTAAAATGAATATCCACGACGGATTTGTAGCGTACAAGCAAACGAATTTCCCGATGGAAAATTTCGTATTGAAGTTTGAAGCAAACCTCAAAGGACTGAATCCAGAGAAAGTAAAAGTTCGTATCGATACTGTTCATTTTACCTTAGACAAGGGTTATTTTAATGCTAAAATCCAAACAGAAGGATTAACACAAGCCCATATTTTTGCTAAAATTGCTACCCAATTAGACCTCGAAAAAGCTAGTAATGCCCTTGGAGAATTACCCTTCACAGCCAAAGGAATGTTCCAATTAGACGCATTGGCGGATGGTATGTACAAAAAAGAAATACGCCGTTCGGGTAAAAATAAAGTTGATACGCTTATTAGCAGTATTCCTGTGTTTAAGCTGAAATCAAGTATTCAAGAAGGAACGATTAAATTCGCTTCTATGCCAGAAGCCATTAACAATATCAATATTCAAGCAGTAGCGAGCTGTCCTGACAATAATTATTTCCATAGTAATCTTCAATTTAATCAATTGAATTTTAAAGTGTTGGACAATTTCGTCAAAGGCTATTTACACATCAAAGGAGGCGAAGGCTTCCCGATGGATGCCCGAATACAATCGCTGTTTAATTTAGAAGACATCGAAAAAGTATATCCACTCGAAGGCACAAAACTGATTGGTAAACTTGCCATTGATATAAAAACTAAAGGAAAATACTTGCCTAAACGCCGTTTGTTTCCATTGACAGTGGCTAGTTTGAACCTTCGTAATGGGACGTTAAAAACCAAGTATTCTCCAGAACCGCTCGAAAAAATTCAAATTAGTGCCGACATTATCAATAAGGGAATTAACCTCAAGCAATTGAAAGTCAATATCAAACCCGTTTCTTTTGAATTGGCAGGACAACCCTTTATGTTAAAAGCCGACTTACGAAACTTTGATAACCTTAACTATCATTTGATTTCAAAAGGCTCTGTTGATATAGGAAAACTTTATCAGGTTTTTGGGATGAAAGATTACGACGTAAAAGGCGTAATTCAGACCAATGTTTCTTTGCGTGGTACGCAAAAAGATGCTGTGGCAGGTCAATATGAGAAATTAAAAAATGTGGGAAGTATCAAAGTAGCGAATCTTAAAGTAAGTACGTTACTTTTTCCAAAACCATTCCTAATTCATTCTGGGGTGTTTAGTTTTAATCAAGATAAACTACGCTTTGATGTTTTTAAAGGACAGTATGGAAAATCTGACATTGAACTCAACGGTAATTTAGATAATATCATCAACTATGCCACCAAGCCAAATGCGTCGCTAACTGGAAATTTTGAATTAAAAAGTAAGCATATCCTAGTGGACGAACTAATGGCTTATTCGGGAACAGCACAAGCAAGCAAAGGGAGTGCTGGGGTTGTTGAAATTCCTAAAAACCTCAATGTGCAGCTTCGTGGACAAGCAGACAAGGTAAATTATGATGGTCTTTTACTCAATAATTTTGTTGGCGATGTTTGCATTCAAAATGGAGTAGTAAAAATGGAAGGCACAGGCTTTGAAGTTATCAACGCTCCTGTAACGATGGAAGCCACTTATAAGAGTTTAAGTCCTAAAAAAGCCACGTTCGACTACCACGTTTCGGCAAAAGAATTTGATATTAAACGAGCTTACAATGAAATTCCCTTATTCCGAAAAATGGCGACGGCTGCTGCTGGCGTAGAAGGAAAAGTGGGGCTAGACTATCAGCTTTCGGGTAAATTAAATGCCAATATGGATCCTATTTTCCCATCGTTGAAAGGTGGTGGTGTTCTTACGGTTGAGCAGGTAAAAATGAAGGGCTTCAAACTGTTTAATGCCGTTGCTAAAGCGAGTGGAAAAGAAGACATGGCTAAAGATGCTGAAATCTCCAAAGTGAAAATAAAAACAAGTATTGCTAATAACGTCATTACGATTGACCGTACGAAAGTAAAAATGGCGGGTTTTCGTTTGCGATTTGATGGTCAAACGACATTCGATAATAAGTTAAATCTGAATTTCAGACTGGGGCTTCCTCCTCTGGGCATTATTGGTATTCCTATGAATATCACTGGAACATCCGACAAACCAAAGGTAAAATTGGGAAAATCGAAAGAAGGTTTAACAGAAACGGTAGATAGTACGGATGTTGACTAAAAGAAAAAGGGCTTCTCCCGAAGCCCTCCTTTATATATTCTGAATTAGTATTTCTTTGTTAACTTTCGCTGGCCATAGACAGACTTAAAAGCAATGCTTTGTTATCGTTGGGTTTGATTTGAGATTTTTCTTTAAAACGTTTAAGTTGAACTTTTAATGCTTCGATGGCAATATCCATTGCTTCTTCAAAAGTCGATGCCATCTCTCTTACAAAAAGGGTTGCCCCGGGTAATTTAATCTTCACTTCGAGCATTTTAGACCTAATTTTGGTACTCTCACCTTTGTCTAATTTGAGGAAAACCTCACCACCAGTAATTCGGTCAAAAAATGTATCCAATTTATTTAACTTAGATTGGATAAACTCCAACAGCTTCTTGTCTGCGTCGAAGTGAACTGAATGCACCTGTAATTTCATACGCACTCTTTGTTTAAGGTTAAAAAAATTAACAAAGTCATTTCAATTTAGAACAACTAAATTAAAATTTGGAAACCCAAATTTAGAGAACAAGTAAAAGAACGATGCAATTTTTCCTTTGCCAAGAAGTATCTTGTTCTCTAAATTTTACTAGCACATTCAATCGTAAATACTACACTAATTTGTGCTATTCTGGGTGACTTTCTATATTAAATTTAGGTAAACTTTTTGTTAATTCCAAACCCAAAATGCAGATTCTTTGAAAAGTGAAATAACATCCTTACAGCTATATATAGGACAGAAAAAATAGAAGAAAAGTACAATTTTAGTTACTATCTAATTCGATTATCAGGTTATTTGGGCTTTCAAAAAGCATACATCTTATGTTCTTTCCTCCTATTTCTATTCCTCTTCAAACAAAACAGGCTTTTTCCATTCCACTCTCAATACCTTCGAGTTGATACCATGTGTCGCAAAAAAACGTAACCAATACAATTGTTGATTGGACAAGTTATCCGTCGGAGATTTTACTTCTACAAAACAATAATCGCCATCATCCCAAACCAACAAATCAGGAAAACCACGAAGGTTTTCCCGCAAGTCACGAGCGATTTCCAATAGCACTTTACTAAGCTGTTCGGCTGATAGTTTTTCTACCAAAGTAATCAATAGCGGAAAGAGTCCACCATACCATTCTACTAACGGATTGGTGATTCCATATTTTGCAAAGAAGGTGTCATACAAATACGCTCGAATCGCTTCTTCGTCTTCCAACAGTTGTAAGCGTTCTTGCATTTTATCCTTACGTTTTTCAAAAAACACAGGTTTATATAAATCCGAAGGCGAACGTTGAAGCGGATGGTGCATTGCCATGGACTCTGTATCAAAAATAATATCCCAAAACAACAAGCCAAACAAGCTACGCCAAAGGTGATTTTCGGTAAAAGTTGCTTTCTGGTGTCGTTCTTCATAATAATGAATTACCCCTAATTCTACTTGCCGTTTCCAATCAATATCAAGGCTGATACTTTCAGCATTATGCAACTCTTGGGTTACGCTTTTTTTGACCCGCTTTTTCTGTAACTGAGCATCCAATTTATTAAAGAAGTCAATGGCAAAAAACTGTTCGTCTGCATTTTGTGGCTCTGCTAACATCTGTTCGCACAAAGCTTTGGCTTCTTCTAAATTTTTAGTTTTATGCAAAATTCGTACTTGTCGCTCCCGTGAAGGATGTTCGCCCGTAAGTTTAAAAATGCTCAATGCTTCGTCAAAAGCCTTTTGTTTTTCGAGAAACATTCCCACTTTTAAGGCAAAGCGTTCGAAAGTAGGTACGGCGATTTCAGCGAGACTTTTATGATGCTGATCTGCCCAGTCCATAAACCAATGATAAATTTCATCGGCTTCAATTTTAGCCGATTGCATCAAATAAAAATCTTCTCTCGCCAACGAAACCTTCAATTTATCCTCCGCCTCCTGACGAGTTTCAAAATGAGGAACAAGGTTTTCTTCATCAAAGTGCTGATAGGTTTGAAAACCCAAATCACGCACTACAAATTCCGTCATATCTCCGTGACGAGTCCCAAAAAATAAGAACTTAATCAGTTGAACTTCCGTTTCATAAGCTACTTTAATGACCGTTGGAATAGCTTGTTCGTTGACTTGTAAGAGTGTAATTATTTCTTCAAAATTGGCGACTGTCATCATCCAATCTAACACCTCATCCTTTTTAAGCGAAGCCTTCCCTTTAGTTTCGAGCTGTAAGAGTTTAGCCATTTCCATCAACTCCGCTTTATTAAAAATATCTAGTAATTCTCCCGCTAAAACAAGGTGTTTAGCAGCAACTTCCTCTATAAATCCCTTCTTAATCAAGGAGCGAATCACTGAG
>JBMLRK010000039.1:0-2627 GCA_049241065.1 Spirosomataceae bacterium | reverse complement strand
CACTGGTTAAACAGCGAACTACCGTTTGATAAGTTATTTGAAGAAATCATGGATAAATTGAATAATCAATAGAAAATAAAGAGTAAATTTAAACACGAATTAAGTGACTTACTTCTACAAAACAACGTCTATAAATCTATACATTTCAAAAACATAAAATCTCGTAAAACCATGTTGATTGCTCTTTTTTCTATTGCTGTTTTAGGTGCTGGAATTTACTTGGCATACACCGTTACAAACGACAAAACACCTTCAAAGAAATTTTTTAACTAAGGCATCTAGCTCCCCTTACTTTGGGAACTAGATACCTAGTTCAACACTTAATCTTCTGTTTCTAATACTTCCAATACATTCATTAAATCATCCATTTCTGAATACCCTGGACGTATTTCTTGCCCGCCTGACAAAGCAACTCCTTTTGCTGGAACTTGCTCTAATACTTCGTTGACATTACTTTCGGTAATCCCAAAACCTACTAAAATAGGATATTTAAACGCCCACGCATCTAATAAGTTGACTGTAGCTTGGTCTAAATGAGCAAAATCGTCTGAACTTTCTACCAAAAACGTATCCACCAAAGCCGCTGTACTTTGAAATAACGCAGGAAGATTATCCGTTGCAAAGTCCACACGTAATATCAAGGGTAAACCCAATGCTTTTAACGACTCCAACACTTCAAAAGAAGTAACTTGAATATAATCGGGTTGAAAGTTTTCAACCATTTCACGAATCGCATCAACATCGGTTGAATTTGTTTCCCCTACAATTTGCACACCTGCCAACCAGCCACGCATTTCTCTAAATTTTTCAACGGGAATTTCGTCCATCGAGAAACCTAATAAATCAACACCCATTCCTGCACAGTAACGAGCATCGGATAGGTTATTTACCTTAGATATTTTAACTACAGTTTTTAACATATTTTTTGAGAAAATGAATTTCGGAAATAAATGATAAATTTTGAATGTTGGATTTTGGATTTAAGACACTAACCCAATACAAACGTTACATTTCAACATAATACAAAAGAATGAGACTACGACAAATTTGAACAACAAAACTACTTCATCACCTCCACAGAACCAAAGCATTCAAAAGAATGTTGTAAATTGCAGTCATTTTTAAATTTTTAGGTATAACGGAGGACTTTGACTCCTCGCAGCAAAACAAACAATGAGTAAGCACGGAAGAATTTTAGTTGCCATGAGTGGCGGAATTGACAGTTCGGTAGCAGCCGTAATGTTACACGAAGAAGGCTACGAAGTAGTAGGAATGACCATGAAAACATGGGACTATGCGTCGTCGGGAGCGAGTAAAAAAGAAACAGGTTGTTGTTCGTTGGACTCCATCAACGATGCCCGTAATATTGCCGTTGAACTGGGTTTCCCGCACTATATTTTAGATATTAGAGAAGAATTTGGCGATGCTGTTATCGACCATTTCACAGGCGAATACTTAGAAGGTCGCACGCCTAACCCCTGTGTGATGTGTAATACGCACATCAAATGGGATGCCTTATTGAGACGTGCCGATAAATTAGACTGCGAGTTTATTGCTACAGGACATTATGCCCATGTGCGTGAAGAAAATAATCGTCATGTAATCTCTAAAGGGGTAGATGTTTTGAAAGACCAAAGCTATGTACTTTGGGGGATTTCGCAAGAAAGCCTTGCTCGTACGAAATTGCCTTTGGGGCATTTAACCAAAGCAACCATTCGTGAAATGGCGGCAGAACGTGGCTTTATGGATTTAGTAACGAAATCTGAAAGTTATGAAATCTGTTTTGTGCCTGATAACGATTACCGTGGTTTCTTGAAACGCCGTGTAGATGGCTTAGAAGAACAAGTGAAAGGCGGAAACTTTGTAAGTCCAGAAGGTAAAATTTTAGGAAAACATGAAGGCTATCCTTTCTATACAATCGGGCAACGTAAAGGGTTGGGAATTGCTTTTGGCTACCCTGCTTATGTTACCGAAATCAGAAAAGAAACCAATGAGGTAGTGATTGGCGTAGAAAAAGATTTAGATCGTGACGGAATGGTCGTGAGTAAATTGAATTTATCTAAATACGCCAGCATTGAGCAACCAATGGAAACGATTACGAAAGTACGTTATAAGGACAAAGGAACTGCGGCTACCATTGCACAAGATAATGGAAAAATTATCGTAAACTTCCACGACCAAGTATCGGGTATTGCCCCAGGACAAGCGGCTGTTTTCTACGAAGGCGATGACGTTATTGGCGGTGGTTGGATTATGAAATCGTTCAAACAGGATGCGACCACAGGAATTCATTTGCCAAATGTTAACCTATAAATAGATTTTAGATGTTGAATTTTGGATGTTGGATTAATTCAACATCCAAAATTCAACATCTAACATTCCTAGAGGATGCTACTCGAAACGATACAGATACATAACGGAGAAATCATAGCGATTGACTATCACAATAAACGCTTTAACGAGGCTCGCAAGGCTTTGTGGGGTATCGATGATTTTTGTGATTTAGCAAGCGTAATTCACATTCCTGATGAATGCCAAGAAGGTATTTCCCGTTGTCGTGTGGTGTATGGTCAAACAATTGAATCGGTTGGTTTTAGTCCATATATTTTCAAAGATATTAAACAAGT
>JBMLRK010000038.1:0-22471 GCA_049241065.1 Spirosomataceae bacterium | reverse complement strand
TAAAATAATTTCAATTACGCAAAAAGACTGCGTACTAAGTCGCAAACTTTGTCCTGTTGATTAAGCATTGTGCCAAATTAAGAAAAAAACTAGTTGATACCAACTTGATTGACTGGAACTTAAAATAGAAAGAAGATGAACACCTTATCCGAAAATAACAACGAAACAATTGTCCAAGAAGACTTACAAGCCTTGGGCGTACAACATGAAGAAGCCTTAGCCAAGTTTTCACGAGTGGCGAATGGTTTAATAAACAATGGCGTTTATCCAAAAGCAACCGTACTACTGATGTTTGCTCAGATGATTGAATCGCCTAAAAAATATGCGTTCTCTAAAAATAAGCTGACCAATTTGGCCCTATACACCAAACATTTGAAAGAGATAAATCAAGCCATTATCCTATCAGACTATGGTAAATCCTTGATAGAAGCCGAGAATGCCAAACCAACTTTTGAGCTAAGTAAACCAGGGCATCAGCAAGGAGAGGAGGCAGTTTTGCGAGAAAAAGCCTTGCCTTACCAAATATACGGGGCAAACTACATTGAGCAAGGAGCCTTAGACCAAATGCAAACGGCTATGAAATTGCCTATTTCGGTAGCAGGTGCGTTGATGCCCGATGCTCATCAAGGTTATGGTTTGCCGATTGGGGGAGTATTGGCAACCACTGCAAATGCCATTATTCCCTATGCCGTTGGCGTGGACATTGCTTGTCGAATGTGCATGAGTGTTTTTGACTTGCCTGCAACGATGATTAAGAAGGAAGAAAAATTATTGAAACAACTACTAGGTGATTATTCTTTCTTCGGAATGGGGTCAGAGTCTGGAAAGAAATTTGACGATGCACTCTTTGAACGTCCAGAATGGGGAGCAGTCAAAATCGTTCGAGAGATGAAAGACAAGGCTTATCGTCAATTAGGAACATCAGGCACAGGAAACCACTTTGTCGAATGGGGTGTTTTAGAAGTTTTGGTACAAGATGATTTAATGAATTTGCCAGTGGGTTCGTATTTGACCTTACTTTCACATTCGGGTTCAAGGGGTTTTGGAGCTGCCATTGCCAATCAGTATTCTAAAATTGCGATGAGCAAAACCCGTTTGCCAAGCGAAGCCAAGCATTTAGCATGGTTAGATATGAACAGCAACGAAGGCTTAGAATATTGGTTAGCCATGAATTTGGCGGGCGATTATGCGTCGGCGAATCACCACGAAATCCACCATAAAATAGCCAGAGCCTTGAATCAAGTGCCTTTAAAACGAATTGAAAATCACCATAATTTCGCATGGAAAGAACAGCTCGTCGATGGTACAGAGGTGATGGTTCACCGAAAAGGGGCAACTCCAGCAGGGGCGAATGACTTGGGAATTATTCCTGCTTCGATGACGCAAGCGGGTTATGTAGTCCGTGGAAAGGGTATCGACGCAGGACTTAATTCGGCTTCGCATGGGGCAGGGCGTAAAATGTCGAGAACGAAAGCAAAGGGTTCGATTACGAAAAGTGATTTGAAAAATGCTCTTGAAAAAGCAGGCGTACAATTAATCGGAGCAGATTTGGACGAAGCACCACAGGCATACAAAGACATTACCAAAGTAATGGCTGCCCAAGAAGAATTGGTGAACGTTTTAGCCAAGTTTTCACCAAAAATTGTCCGTATGGCCAATGGGAATGAAAAGGCAGAAGATTAAATAAAGAGTAATGTTGAATTATGAATGTTAAATGTTGGATTTAAGTAATCAGACACATTTATTTTAAGAATCATATAGAAGTACGATAAGTATAAGTGATTGATTATCATTTTTTATACAACTATGTTTTCTATGTATTTATCTGGTTAAATATGTTGTGGTACTTAATACATTAGTAATTAGTATTCCACTTAGCAGGTAAATTTATTCACCTATAGTAAGAAAGTTGAAACCGTGTAATTTGATAAAAACGGAGGTTGTCATAGAAGAATTCTATCTTTTACGACAACCTCTTATTTTTGTAGAATAGCTATTTTTTAGAATTTATTACGAACTTCGCAATAAATCGTACCAGAAAATGAAAATATTACTAGTACCTAATAAACATAAAGGTGTCGTTGACAGCCCAACAAGTACGCATTTGTGGAAGCATTACGTTGTCAATGCCACAGTAAAAAGACTTATGGCTATTATTTGCAACATCTATTCTGTGCAGGACACCTACTTTAGCAGAAAAGTTACGAAGGTGTAAAAAAAGCTGCCTATCAGCTTGTTAATCTGTTGAATAAATTGCGTTAATTCATCTTTTGTAGATAAATTTACTTTGAGAATAATACCATTATACTTTAATACACGTTGACCAATATGAAAATATATGTATTTGTTGTATGTTCCTTACTGATAGCAATGACCACTAATGCTCAAACAGTAGTTGATTACAAAACTTCGAGTGCCTTAAACTCAGCGGATCGTACCGTAATGTTAGATTTACTGAGAAATAAAATGAAGGGTGAATACAAGTCGGACTTTGTATTTACAGTTCGTCATTTTAAAGTAGCTAGTAATGCTGCGTGGTTTATGGGGGATGCGGCGTGGAAAGACTCTAAAAAAATGATGCTTTCCTCGGATAAAGATTGTTGTCATGTAGAAGCACTATTCAAAAAAGTGCGAGGTAAATGGCAAATACTGGCATCTGAGTCCTTCAGTACTGATGTTTGGTATGAGGGTATTTGGGAACGTTATACCGTACCAAAAGCAATTTTTAAGTAGCATATTTTCAACGAAGTTCCATGCAACCACTAGCCGAAAGAATGCGTCCACAGACGCTCGATGATTACGTTGGGCAGCAACACTTGGTTGGTCAAGGGGCTGTTCTTCGACGAGCAGTTGAGTCGGGGCGTATTCCATCTTTTATTCTTTGGGGGCCTCCAGGCGTTGGTAAAACTACCTTAGCAACCATCATTGCTCATACCCTAAAGCGTCCTTTTTATGTACTCTCTGCCATTAGTGCAGGGGTCAAAGATATTCGAGAGACGATTGAAAATGCCAAAAAACAACGCTTTTTTGACACGCCGTCACCCATTTTATTCATTGATGAAATTCACCGTTTTTCAAAATCACAGCAAGATTCTCTTTTGGGAGCGGTTGAGCAAGGAGTGGTTACGCTTATTGGTGCAACCACTGAAAACCCATCTTTTGAAGTAATCTCTGCGTTACTTTCTCGTTGTCAGGTGTATGTCTTAAAAGCACTCGAAAAAGACGATTTGATAGGTATGGTTAATCAGGCGTTAGCGAAAGATAGTTTTCTGAAAAATAGAAAAATAGCGGTTAAAGAATATGAGGCGATGTTGCAGTTTTCGGGCGGAGATGGGCGAAAACTATTTAATATTTTAGAATTAGTTACCAATTTTCAGCAGGGAGACGAAACCTTTGAAATAACGAATGAGTTGGTAGTGGATAAACTCCAACAAAATATCGCTACTTATGACAAAGATGGAGAACAGCATTATGATATTATATCGGCATTCATAAAATCCATTCGAGGTTCAGATCCCAACGCTGCCGTTTACTGGCTCGCTCGTATGATTGAAGGAGGCGAAGACATCGAGTTTATTGCTAGACGATTGATAATTTCAGCATCTGAAGACATCGGACTAGCCAATCCAAATGCCTTATTAATGGCAACTACTTGTCAGCAAGCTGTTAGGACGGTTGGTTGGCCAGAATCGAGGATAATTCTTTCACAAACAGCTATTTATTTAGCTACTTCTCCCAAAAGTAACTCTGCTTACTTGGCTATTGGGAATGCTCAGGCTTTAGTAAAAGAAACGGGTAATCTGCCTGTTCCTTTAGCCCTAAGAAATGCTCCCACAAAGTTGATGAAAGAGTTGAATTATGGAAAGGGCTATCTGTATGCACATGATTTTGAAGGAAACTTCGCTGCACAACATTTTCTTCCTGACGACGTTCAAGGTAAGAAATTATTTGATCCACAGGCAAATACCGCCGAAGATAAAATAAGACAGAAACTAAAAAAAGATTGGCACAATTATTATGACTATTAATTCAATTAGTAGTTCTTATAACATAGCCGAATAACTATAGAGCCATTCTTTTATATAATTGCAAGTGATTAGGTACTCGTTGGTAACTAGTTTATCGTATTAATTGCATCAAAATAGAGCATAAGTCATTAAAAAAAGCTAGATAGTGACATCTTTGAACGTTAAACTACTGACTACTTAAACTCATTTAACTCATTATAACTACCTTTATTTCAAAAAATATGTATAAATATCTAGTAATAATAGCATTGTTCTTTGGCTCTATGGCCGCTAATGCTCAAGAACAAACCGTTGTAGGCTATAATGGAAGATTGAAAGTTACGTTTCCTAAAAAAACGACCATTTTAGACCATGAAACCATTTTTAAGATTTCAAGTTCTGTCGAACAAATTGATCGTGTTCGGGTATTGATAGAAGATAAAGGATTAGGTAGTGCAAGAATAGATAACGGGTATGGTGAATTGGCTTTTACCTTTTCTGGGGTAGGAAAAAATAGACCATTAACCTTTGCATGTATCAATATCAATAACGATACCATTGCTCGTTTTTATGGGGTCATTACCACTGAACGTCCGAAAAGTGGAAGAATACCTACAAAGCCAAGGTCAACAGATCAGATGGCATATTATCCTGTAGTAGTGCCGCCCAGAGTAGAGCCTGCTTCTAAACCAGGGAATGTTCCTTTTTTACAGGTGACGAATGCAAAGAATCAGTCATTACGTTTTTTAACTACGCCCCTAGAAAACGAACAAAAAGGACTAAATGATAATGTGTATCTTGCGGCAACGGGACACCCGACGGCTGCGGAGGAAATGGCTTTTATTTTGGATATTAAAGACGAAGTTATTCGTGTTGCTCATCAATATAAATTACCTGCGAGTGCTATTATGGGTATTGCTATTTTGGAAAGTGGTGCAGGCTATACTCGTACAGCGGTTTATGCCAATAATATATTTGGTCTTAAAATCTGGAATGGTGCTTCGGCAGCCAATGCTTGGCAATTGAAAGGACAACCCGATGAAGATGATGGAAGGGTGAAAATTCTCAAGCGTTTGCCAACCAAACAGCTTATTTTTGAAGAACGTAATCGTAGAGATAACTGGTATCAAGTATTTGCTTCATGGAACGAATCTATCGACTTTTTTGTGAGCGAAGTCATATTATTCCAGACAGGCAAATGGCCTCGTGATTATAGACAGGTAGCAGAAAAATATCAGGCTAATGTCAATGCAGGATTAAGTAAAAAAGAAGCCTCGCTTCAGTTTGTATATGAAATTGCAGAAAATGGCTATACAAGTAAAGGCCCTAGTTTTTACTTAGACAAAATTGGCCCTTTGATGGAAAAATATAATTTATACCAATATGATTGATGTTAAATGAAACAAAAAAACGACTGATGTAATGTCAGTCGTTTTTTGTTTAGGGCAATAATAGAGAGGAATCACCGTAACTCAGAAAACGGTATTCTTTATCCATTGCTTCTTGATATACTTTTCGCCAATCTTCTCCGATTAAAGCAGCAATTAATAAAATCAGCGTGCTTTCAGGTTGGTGATAATTTGTAATAATTCCTTTACAAATACGGAATGTATAACCTGGGAAAATAAAAATTTCGGTTTCTCCAGTCAGTTCGCTTACTCCCTGCTGATCCATCTCAATCAAGATGCGTTCAAGTGCTTCTTTACTTGACGGTAACGAGCTTTCTTGATGTTCGTAGGGGTATAATTTTTCAATGAAAAAGGCTGGATTTTCAGTCTTTAGTAATAATACTCCATACCAGTACAAACTTTCTAAGGCACGCATAGAAGTCGTTCCTACAGGAATAACATTTCCTTCATTTTCGATTAGTTGCAGGATATTTTCCCTACTAAAAACCAATTGTTCATTGTGCATTCGATGTTCCACAATGGTCGATACCTTGATGGGTTGAAACGTTCCAGCACCCACATGAAGCGTAAGATAGTCTTGCTTAAAACCTTTGTCAAGCAATTCCTGCAAAACCCGCTCCGTAAAATGTAGTCCAGCCGTAGGGGCTGCCACAGCTCCCTTTTTCTGGCTATAAACGGTTTGGTACGTTTCGTAATCCGATTCTTCAGTCTCTCTATTCAAATAAGGCGGAAGGGGTATTTCTCCCAATGCTTGAATCACGTCAACAAAAGCAATCGGTTCTGTTGAAGAAATGTTTTTCCAAGATAAACGAACATGATTTTCATCTTCATTTTCCCAGCTGGCACTTACTTCAACTTGACTATTGTTTAAATTACTCAGTTGAATCGTTTGAGTTAATACATCGTTACTTTTCCAGCGTTTTCTATTGCCAATCATACATTCCCAAACACAGGTGTCTTGCACTTCCATCGCCAAATTAATGATGGGTGTCGGAGCAACAGGGTGTAATAAAAACAATTGAATATGAGCTCCCGAAACCTTCTGAAAATGAATACGGGCAGGAATAACTTTTGTATTATTGAAAACTAATAAACTGTTTTCGGGTAAAAAACGGGCAATGTCTTTAAATTGCGTATGTGTGATTTTACCTTGCTGATATACTTGCAATTTAGACTCATCTCGCTGATTAAGAGGGAATTTTGCAATTCTGTCATCAGGGAGGTCGTAGGTATAATCTGTTAACTTTATGTCAAAAATAGCACTTGAATACGATGGCATGGTACGCTTATTCTTCTACTGGTGTAGGTTGTGTGAAACTTAATTTTGCAGGAAAGTAGAACAACCAAATTAAAAAAGCTACCGTACCCACAACTGGTAAATACGTATAATCTGTGTTAAATGTTCGTTCGTCGTTGAGTGTTAATAGCGATTTCAACGCAAAAATTGTAAACACATTCGCTAAGGTTGGTAGAAAATAAATCCAGTTCACTAAACTTGCCTTGAACTCTTTTTCGTTAGCTAACCAATTTTTATAAGGGAGCTTTTGGAAAAAAGAAATTGGAAGTTTTTCGAGTGCTTTTGCCAGTATAACTGGAAGAATATTGAGCATGAAAATGATTCCTCCAACAACATAAAAAAGTTGTTCTTTAGGCAATACTGCATCACCACGACCAGCAGCATTAAAATGTACAGCCGTGTAGTCAGGTAGTCCTCTGTAAGTGAAAAGTAAAACGATTGCGAATGCAAATGCCGAAACATAACGCAAGGTACGGGCAATAAAAAATTCTATACTCATGGTTGTGGTAGGCCTTTGTTTTTAGCGTTCAAAATAGAAGACTCGCTATTGCATCGACCGATTGATTCATTGCTTATATTTAGTTGCCACAAAATTAGGGGAGAATAGGCAGGTTTTCTAATGATTATCGTTTTTCTTCGTGTCATTTATAAAATACAAGATTTAGATTCGATGGTGGTTTTTATAGACGATAACAAACAAGATAATAACTTGAACAAGATTAAGTTATTGATAATGAAAGCCTTGTTTATTGACTAATTTTTTGTTTAAAACTATCTTTGGACTGAATATTGCCATTTTTCAATTTTTATTG
Organism: Spirosomataceae bacterium; assembly: GCA_049241065.1. GTDB lineage: Bacteria > Bacteroidota > Bacteroidia > Cytophagales > Spirosomataceae > JALRIJ01. The sequence continues at coordinate 14,946 of JBMLRK010000038.1, read as the reverse complement.
AGTAAAACTTCTCAAAAAAACATAGCTTTGTATTCTATATCAGTTTGTTACTAGCATTTAGGCTGAGCAAATTAAAGTGGAAATTCGTTTTCTCAACAAATAATGAAACGCCTATTTCAAAAACTTTAACACACGGAAGTATGATTAGGCATTCCATCTGATACCATTGAAAATAACTGAACATTATAATCAGATGAAAATTTATACTAAAACAGGAGATAAAGGCTTTACGTCTTTAGTGGGTGGTTCTCGAATTTCTAAAGCGGAATTGCGTATCGAGGCGTACGGAACGGTGGACGAACTAAATTCTTATATCGGAATGCTTCGTGATCAAGAAGTTAATTCGATTCGGAAAGAAGTATTAAAGGAAATTCAAGATCGTTTATTTACGATTGGAGCAATTTTGGCTTCCGAACCAGAACAAACTCGTAAACAATTACCTGATTTGCTAATGAGTGATATTGACTTATTAGAACAAGAAATGGATACCATGGACGAATCACTCGAACCCATGCGTTTTTTTATCTTACCGGGTGGGCATCCATCCATATCTTTCGGACATCTTGCCAGAACGGTATGCCGTAGAGCAGAACGGAATGTAATCAGAATGGCCGAAGAATCAGACGTAAATACCTTAGTTATTACATATTTGAATAGGCTTTCAGATTATCTTTTTGTACTTTGTAGAAAGATGGCACAAGAACTCGGCATTGAGGAGACAGCTTGGAAACCTAGAGTACATTAATTTTAAATTTTTAGTATTATGACGGATACATTGCAAATCGAAATCCATCCGATAGAGAAGTCGAGGATTGATACGGTTGATTTTGACAACCTTGTTTTTGGACGCACCTTTGCTGACCACATGTTGGTCATTGATTATAAAGATGGTGCTTGGCAAACACCACAAATTGTGCCGTATGGCCCTATTACTTTCAGCCCTGCTATGATGTCCCTACATTATGGACAAGCTATTTTTGAGGGAATGAAAGCGTATAAAAATGCAGCGGGTGAGGTACTTGTTTTTAGACCACAAGCTAATCTTAACCGTTTGAATCAGTCTGCTGTACGTATGTGTATGCCTGAAATTCCAGAAAATATGTTCATGGAAGGGCTTACCGAATTGTTACGTTTGGATGCTGCTTGGATTCCTGCAAAACCAGGTTGTTCAATGTACATTCGTCCATTTATGTTCTCAACGGACGAGTACGTAGGGGTAACTCCTTCTAAAACGTATCGTTTTATCATCTTTAACTGCCCCGTTGGTTCTTATTATACAAAACCATTGAGAGTTAAAGTCGAAACGCAATACATTCGTTCTGCTCAGGGTGGCGTTGGTTTCTCTAAAAATGCAGGGAACTATGGTGGCTCTTTGTATCCTACTAAATTAGCAAACGATGCAGGTTATGACCAAATTATTTGGACAGATGCTGCTACGCATCAATATGTTGAAGAAGCTGGAACAATGAACTTAATGTTTGTCATTGGCGATACCTTAGTAACCGCTCCAACTGGCGATACAATCTTAGACGGTATTACTCGTAGATCAGTTATTGCAGTAGCAAAAGATTGGGGAATGAAAGTAGAAGAGCGTCAATTGGCTGTTGCTGAATTAATCGAAGGTATTAAAAATGGTTCTGTAAAAGAAGCGTTCGGTGCGGGTACTGCTGCCGTGATTGCTCCAATTTCAACAATCGGTTTTGAGGGTGTTGACTATGAATTGCCAGCAAGTCCTGAGGATGCTTTCTCGAAAAGAATTTACAACGAAATTAACAACATTCGCTTGGGTAACATTGAAGATACTCGTGGATGGGTTTATAAAGTATAGTTAGTAGCGTCTTATTACGTATTAGCAAAAAAAGGTGGCATATCGATTTCGATATGCCACCTTTTTTATTGTAATGCTTTGTCGCCTATTTTGGCAAAAACGATTTTTAAACCAGGGTCTTTTTGCGTACTAACATTCTGAATAACCAAGCTATTCACTTTATCTGGTAATTCCCAAGAGGTAGCTTTTTCAGTTTCAACGCCCTGCCCATATTTCTTATCAAAGTAGGATTTGAATTCATTCAGCAGACCGCCCACCGTACTTTGTTTTTCAATATAGACATCGATAATAATTGCCTTAACTTTTCCGTCAGAATCCTTTGTGTATAGAATGTCTGCAAAGTTCAAGTCGGTATTATCAAAATATTCTGTAAACCCTTTACCATTTTCAGGCTGAGATTCGGATGGTAATGTCGATTCTTGAATTTTATCTAAAGTGTCACCAATGCTCACTCCTCGTGCCATTCCTGCTTCATTTTTTACGATGGCCTGAAAGATAGGAGAGTAGTTCTCAAAATTTCCTTTTGTAGAAGGAGAAGATAAAGCATTTACAGCAACAGATGTTTCTTGCTTTTTTTCTTGACATGCTATCATCATTGCAAGAAGTAGAACGACTATCGGGTATAGTTTGTTTTTTTTCACTGATTTTGAAATAATTTGAAAATAAACGAAATAACGAATGAAATATGTCACTCTTATCTATTAATACGATATTTACGCTAGAGGGTACACTATACAAAATTACAAAAACTTTCCGACTAGCAACTAATATAGCAAAGGATAAGAAAAATAGTTTTTTAAAATCTTTGTTTTATGCAATTTCATTTTTAACTCAATTGAAGTTTTTTTAAAAATTAATAGAAATTTAATTGTCCTTTAATGATAGTTAAATTGTATTTTAACAAGTAAATTATAGGTTATTCACTTCTGTTTTTATAAATTAGATAGCTAAAAAAGGTATTTCTTGAGGTGTTAATAGAGGGCTATTTTCTATATCGTCTTAATATAGTACAAATGATATTGACAAGTAACTATTAAATTACTACCTTTGTATTAACCACTAAAAAAAGCATTTCAGTTATTAAAGATTATTTTAATTTTTTTCTTACCAAAATATAAATATTTATAACCCAACGCTTAATTTAATGGAGAAAGCTTTACAAAACTATGGAATATCCTCGTTCCCCAATTCTTTGACAACCCCTTCCTTTGATGGAGGAAGAAGAGCTGCTTTTTTTAAGCGAGATTATCTAGTTAAGGATATAAATCCTAACAATCTTGTATTGAATGAGCAAACGCTGATTTTTCAAAAACAGAAACCAATTCCATCCAGAGATATTATCTCACTAGAGGCGGTAAGCAATTATACTCTTTTTTACTTTAGAAATGGAAAAAAAATGTTGGTTTCACGAACTTTAAAAGAAATATTAAGTAACTTAGACCCTGAAATATTTGTAAGGATACATAAGTCTTACGCAATAAATTTAGAATACCTCCACGCCTTCGATTTAAAAGCGGAAATGTGCGTGGTAATGAAGGATGGCAAGAAAATAGAAGTGTCTCGCCGTAGAAAGAAAAGCTTTTTGGAAACAGTAAAGCATTATTTTTACAAATTGGCGGTAGCTTAAAAGAAATTAGTGGTTAGGTATTTAGGAAACGGAGGTGACATCTGTTACCTCACGTTTTTAACAATATCAACCAAAAAAGATAATTGCTTCGGCAATAACGATAATAGGTGTAGAACTATTAATTTGCACAGGGAGATGTTTTTAACATCTCCTTTTGTCTTTTATATCAGGTAGTTACAGTCTAAAACTCTCTTGTAAACGAAAAATATACACCTGATTCTTGCTTAGAATTGAGCGAATAATTTAGCTTCATGACCATATTATAATAACTAATAAAATCCAGTCCGACTCCCCCTCCCAACAATAGCTTGTTGGCTAAGAGACTATTGTTTTGTTGTGGACTACTACTCCAAACATAACCCGTGTCAAAAAAAGCATTCGGATATACTTGAAACGGAATTTTATTGAATTGTTTTACTTTAATAAAAGGAATAAGCAAATTCTTATCGAACAACTTATAACGTATATTAGCTTTAGTCAAGGAGAAACTATGCCCATCAATTACATATAATTCGTAGCCTCTCACCAAATCGGAGCCATATCCCAAACCTCTTACGTTATAGAAAGGTTGATTTCCTGTTGTAATGGCCGTTTTTCCTTTTACTTGAAAACTCGAAAATAATCTTTTTGTTAAAGGAACGTATTTTGAAAACCCTACTGCGATATCCAATTCTTGTACGTTATCGCTCGGTAGGAGTCCTAATTTTGCAAAACCGATTTCAAAGCGTTTCCCTCTCAATGGATAAACCACATTATCTCGTAAGTCGTAATTAAAACCATAACTAATCATGGCATACTGCTGATTGGTCTGTCCGTCATTGAAATAACGTGGATTAAGCCGAGCAACAGTGTCCGCAATCCTATTGACATTGTAGGTCAATTCGACAGTATGAAAGTCATAGAATTTATATCTTTTGCGTACTGAGACACTTGCTGTAAATCGCTCTCGAAGAATTCCTTCTGTTTTTAGGTAAACAAGGTTGTCGCTTTTGGTGGTGTAGGCAAGGGTATTGTTTGTATTGTAGCCCACAGCAATGCCAAGTCCTGTTTTTTTTGCTTTGTCGATATAAGGGAAACGGTAAGATAATCCTAGTCGTTGCGTAAAACCTGAAACGAGTAATAATGATAGTCTTTCTGCTCTTCCTCGAACATTACTATGAATAATATTGATACCGTAATTGATGCGATCAAAACTATGTCCACGTTGCCACCAATCCGAGAAATTTCGGTCTGCTATATCCATTACTGGATAACCAAAAATGTACCATTGTTCTTGCACTTGAATCTTGATATGAATCCCATGCTCTGTACTGTCTTTTTGGTGTTTAATTTCTACAAAATTGAATAGACTCGTATTGAAAATTTTACGTCGATTAATCTCTAAACGTTTCTGTAGGCTTGCTTCGGAGAGCGTATCATTCTCTTTAAAATCTAATTCTCGGAGAATGATTCCTTCTTTAGTTCTATAATTACCCTCAATGATAATTTTTTTAACTCTTAATGTAGAGTCAGCATGATTTTGATGCGAAAAACTAAACAAGTTGAAAAGGATAGCGATTAGTAGCATATTATTTGGCGTTTGCCTTAAATAATTTAAAATGTTTCTTTAATAAAGATAATATATTGTTTAATATTGTTTTCAGTTTTCACAAATTAACCATTTTTATGAAATCCCTAAAATCTTCTTTATCCTTCTCACAGATCATTAACATGAATGTGGGATTTTTTGGTATTCAATATAGCTTTGGATTACAGCAAAGTGCCGTAAATCCGATTTACGACTTTTTGGGTGCTAGTCCAGACGAAATACCCTTATTAAATTTAGCTGGCCCTGTGACTGGGTTATTGATTCAGCCCTTAATTGGTGCTTTGAGTGATAAAACGTGGCATCCGAGATGGGGGCGACGCAAACCCTTTTTTTTCATCGGGGCTTTGCTGTGTAGCATTACCTTGTTTATCTATCCTTTTAGTAGTTCGTTATGGATGGCCGCAGGATTACTGTGGATTTTAGATGCTGGAAATAATACGGCGATGGAACCGTATCGTGCTTTTATTGCGGACAAATTACCCGAAGAACAGCAGGCTACGGGCTTTCTGACTCAGAGTTTTTTTACAGGTTTAGGTATCACGCTGGCGAACATCTCCTTATTTGTTTTCCAGAAAACCATTACGGGGTCTTATGGACAAATTCCTTATTGGGTGTTTGGGTCTTTCTTTTTGGGTTCTTTCTGCTCGATTACATCCGTTTGGTGGTCGATGTCTCGAACTTCTGAAATACCGCCAAGTGATGAAGAAATTGCGTTTATGAAAGCTAATCCAAGAGGTTTATTTGACCCTATTTTGGAAATTGCAGAGGCGATTAAAGATATGCCAAAAGTGATGTGGCAATTGGCATTAGTTTACTTATTTCAATGGTATGCGTTGTTTTGTTATTGGCAAAATGCGTCTAAAAGTATTGCTGCTTCGGTCTGGAAAACGAGTCCATCCGAAAATCCGACGCTCTATCAGGAAGCCGTGGGCTGGACAGGTTTAGTAAATGGTTGGTATAACGTAGCTACCTTCTTATCAGCTTTTGGTTTAGTTTGGCTGGCAAAGAAAACGAGTCCGAAATTGGTACACGTAATTTGTTTATTGATGGCAGGTGCAGGTCTGTTAATATTCCCTCATATCGAAAATAAGTACTTACTTTTTGCCCCTATGACAGGTTTTGGGATTGCTTGGGCGAGTATGATGGGAATTCCGTATTTGATGGTCGTTTCTGAAATTCCAAAAGAGCGTTATGGCGTATATATGGGTATCATCAACATGATGATTGTCATTCCGATGATTATTCAGAACTTGACTTTTGGCTATGTATTAGATCATTTTTTACAAAATGATTCTGGGAAAGCGGTCACTTTTGCAGGGGTATTTCTGATTATCGCAGCAGGAGCAACCATGTTGATTAAAGCGAATAAAGTAGCACAAGATGAAGTAGTAGCGATGGGTGGAGGACACTAATTGGGCTATAAACTAAAAAATCAAAAAGACCTGAACACACCAACGTTCAGGTCTTTTTGATTTTTATAAGAAGTGATAAAAATCATTTATGCTAAATTATGAACTCAATTTCTTTAAAACCGTAATAATTTAGGCCGTCCGACGTTTCAAGGGCTAAACGACCATGTTCGTCGATACCTAGAATTTGCCCGAGTTGAATGTGTCCGTCTATTCGATATTCGTGCCATTCTTGATAACGGAACAAATGGGTCAGGTAGCGAGCTTTGAGGGTTTCGTAATAGCCTTCCTTGAGCAATACATAGTTTTTCTCAAGGTGTTCAAGTAATTTACAAAGACAATCCGATAAATCGTATTGTTGCGGATTACCCGTTACTTTACGCAAGGAGGTCGCTGTAGGTAGATTGGATTCTAATTGATTGATATTCAGTCCAATGCCAATGACGGAGTATTCAATGGTATAACCTTGGAGGGTATTCTCAATGAGGATTCCTCCCATTTTTTGATTCCAGAAATATAAATCATTCGACCATTTAACGGCAAGACCTTCGTCGATGTATTCTCGTAAAAAATCAAAAACACCCAATGAAATTGCTACATTGAGTTGAAATTGTTGACTGGCTTTTAGAAAGGTTGGCTTCCAGATAAGTGAAAAGGTCAAATTCTGTTTTTCGGTGGCCAACCAAGTGTTTCCTCGTTGCCCACGACCTGCGGTTTGCTTGTCAGTAATCACGACAGTTCCTTCAGAAACGGCTTCAGATTGAATCATTTCTACTGCAATATCGTTAGTAGAATGACAAGTTGACAGATATTTGATTTTTTTCCCAGTAAATAACGTCTTGGGTTGAATTTTGTACAAGGTATTTTTGTAATTTTAGGTTTTTAAACTAAGTTATGCGTAGCGTTTTAGAAAATCCTATATTTATAGACAACAATACACCGCCACAAATATAGTACGCATAAGTAATAAATAATAACAAGCAATAAAATAGCATGGCAGAAGTGAAAGAAATAAGTTCGGAAGAACTAGCATTATTGGTAGTAAAAGGAATGCAAGAAAGAAAAGGGTTGGACATTGTGTTAATGGATTTGAGAAACGTTAAGAATGCTTTTGCAGACTTTTTTGTCGTTTGTGCTGGTACGTCTGATACCCAAATTGATGCAATTGGTGACTCTGTAGATAAAGAAGTGTGGGAAGCGATTCGTTTACACCCAAAAAGTACGGAAGGAAAAGCAAACCGTGAGTGGATTTTGCTAGATTATTACGACGTAGTAGTTCACGTTTTCAAGAAAGATCGTCGTGAATTCTATAAAATTGAAGAACTATGGGGCGATGCGGAGTTTACTTATTATGACGACGCAACCGTTTAACATAACCAAGTGCCTTTGATAAGCGTATATTGCCTTTTTTCATGAACTAATAAATTGAGAAACAAAGTAGGTATTCAAAATGTTGATTTAGTAGTATGTGAATAGTGTGTAGCAAATTCGCTAATTCAGTAACCCGATTTTAAAGAATAATTTCAAAAACAATGGCAGAAAATAACAGCGGTGACAACAAACAACAGAATGTTCCAAAGCCTTCTCGTCGTCCATCAATTAATAGTGGTGGAGGCTTTCAGGGATGGATTGTTGTTGCCTTAATTATTGCTTTGGTGGGTTTTTATTTCCTTCAGAAAACAAAGGTTTTAAAATCTGTTGACCAAACGCAATACGAGCAAATGGTCTTGAATCATTATGTCGATAAATTGACGATTATTAAAAATAAAGATATTGTAGAAGTTTCGCTTAATAAAAAGGGCTTAGAACACTATAAATCATTATTTCAAGATCAGCAAGGACAGCTATTAATCCAGATGGGAGGTCCTCATTTTGAAATGCCAATCAATTCATCTTTTTCATTTGAACAAGAATTGAATGACTTACAAAAGGAGATTCCTCGTGAAGAGCGTATTCATGCTACTTCGGATGAACGTACGAGTTTGATGGATTTTGTGATGGGGCCAGGTTTATTGATTTTGATGTTTGTCGGGATTTATTTTATGTTCTTCCGTATGGGAGGAGCGGGTGGCCCTGGTGGACAAATCTTCAATATTGGTCGTTCTAAAGCAACGTTATTTGACGGAGAAGCGAAAGTTAAAATCACATTTAACGATGTAGCTGGCTTAGACGAAGCAAAAGAAGAGATTGAAGAAATCGTTGAATTCTTGAAGTTTCCTAAAAAATTCACTGATTTGGGAGGTAAAATTCCAAAAGGTGCTTTATTAGTAGGCCCTCCAGGAACAGGTAAAACCTTGTTAGCAAAAGCCGTAGCTGGCGAAGCAGGTGTGCCTTTCTTCTCACTATCGGGTTCTGACTTTGTGGAGATGTTCGTAGGGGTTGGTGCTGCACGTGTACGTGATTTGTTCAAACAAGCGAAAGAAAAAGCACCTTGTATTATCTTTATTGATGAGATTGACGCAGTGGGTCGTTCTCGTGGACGTGGCTCTATGCCAGGTGGAAACGATGAACGTGAAAATACCTTGAACTCCCTTTTAGTAGAAATGGATGGTTTTGCGTCTGACTCTGGTATTATTATCATGGCTGCTACCAACCGTCCAGATGTATTAGACCCTGCTTTATTACGTCCAGGTCGTTTTGACAGACAAATTTCGGTAGATAAACCAGATATTATTGGTCGTGAGGCAATCTTCAAAGTTCACTTAGGTCCTTTGAAATTATCTCCAGATGTTGATCCAAAAGAGTTAGCTGCTCAAACACCAGGTTTTGCAGGTGCTGAAATCGCTAACGTTTGTAACGAAGCGGCTCTGATTGCGGCTCGTCGTGGAAAAGCAGCTGTGGATATGAAAGATTTCCAAGAAGCTATGGACAGAGTAATTGGTGGTTTGGAAAAGAAAAACAAATTGATTTCTCCAGAAGAAAAGAAAATTGTTGCCTACCACGAAGCGGGTCATGCGGTTGCAGGTTGGTTCTTAGAACACGCCGAACCATTGGTGAAAGTAACGATTGTTCCTCGTGGTGTTGCAGCGTTGGGTTATGCTCAGTATTTACCAAAAGAACAGTATTTGCACCGTACAGAGCAATTAATCGACGAAATGTGCGTAACCTTAGGTGGTCGTGCGGCAGAAGATTTAGTATTTGGTAAAATCTCAACAGGTGCTTTGTCTGATTTAGAGCGTATTACTAAATTAGCTTACGGAATGGTGACTATGTATGGTATGAACGATAAGTTAGGTAATATCTCGTTCTACGATTCTAAAGGTTCTGAATACAATTTCAATAAGCCTTATTCTGAGCAAACAGCAAAAGAAATTGATGACGAAGTTCGTAAATTGATTGCTGAGGCATACGTCAGAACAAAAGAGTTATTGACTGAAAAGAAAGATGCTTTAGAGGCAGTTGCTCAGCAGTTATTAGAGAAAGAAGTACTTTTCCAAAGCGATTTAGTCCGTCTTTTGGGCGAACGTCCTTTTGAATCGGTGACAGAATATAAAAAGTTTATGGATAACATTCAACACGGACCTAATGGCAAGCCAGTACCTCCAGTAGTTGAAGCAGAAGCTGAGGTGGTTGAATCAGTGGTTCAATCATCAGAAGAAAATTCATAAAGCATAAATTCTTGCAAATCCCTCTCTTGAGTAATCGAGAGAGGGATTTTTGTTTGTGGTGATTTGCGCAGATAAGTTGTATCTTCGCAGTAAATATACATTCAAAGCCTTTGGCTCACATAATCGCTTCTTTAAAGTAATGACAAGGATTGACTTGCAAGCTCACAAAAAGATATATTTCGCTTCAGATTTTCATTTGGGCTATCCCGACCCAGCGACTAGTTTAGCAAGGGAAAGGCGGGTTGTTGCTTGGCTGGATATGATTAAACAGGATGCACAAGTCATTTTTTTGGTGGGTGATATTTTTGATTTTTGGTTCGAATATCACAATGCGATACCCAAAGGTTTTATTCGTTTACAAGGAAAATTAGCTGAATTATCGGATGCAGGAATTGAGATTATTCTGTTTACAGGAAATCATGATATTTGGATTTTTGACTACTTTACCAAAGAGATGGGTATTCGTGTATTTCGTGACCCACAGCAATATCTAGTGCAGTCTGAAACATCAGCTACGAGTTTTTATGTGGCTCACGGTGACGGACTTGGGCCAGGTGATTATGGCTATAAAGTGTTAAAACGTATTTTTGAAAATAAACTTTGTCAGTGGGCGTATAGTTGGGTACATCCGCACGTAGGCATTGCCTTGGCGAATTGGTGGTCGGGGAGTAGAAAAGACGAAGACCGTATTCGTAGAGAATTACAACCACGTGGAGCGAATGAGTGGCTTTTAAATCATGCTACGGAGGTAGAAAAGACAACTCATCACGATTATTATATATTCGGGCATCGCCATTTGCGATTAGATTTAAAAGTTAGCGAGACAAGCCGTTATTTGAATTTAGGGCAGTGGTGTTATGACAACGAAGAAAGCAATCATTATGCAGTGTTTGACGGTCACACAGCCACGTTGTATAAGTTTGAATAAGGAGTGTTCAGTTGAAAGTTTTTTATAAGCCGTTACTGGATAGTAACCTATGCTATACTTTAGATAATTACTAACCTAAACGATTTATCGACGAGTAATTAAAAAGGTTGTTTCTGCCCCCAGAAACAACCTTTTTAACTTCTTATGCCACAGATAATTAGGATGTTGTAGCTATGTTCCTTTGTAAACTTGATACCTTGTTAATCTTTCTGCAATACCAGCATCGGAATTTTAGTCGTTACTGCTAAGTGAGAAATGACACTTTTGTGGAAAAGACGTTCTAAAAAGTCTTTATCTCTTCTTGCAATAACTACAGCATCAGGTTTGTGATGATGCACGTAGGTATCAAGCCCTGCGATGGTATCGTCTCTATATAATTTGGTAAAGCTGATTGCTTCTCCTTCAAAGGTTTCTTCTAATTCTTGAAGTATCTCTTTGGTACTAAATACTTCTGGTTCGAAGTATTCTTTTACGTGAAGGACTTTGGTATCTGCTCCCAGTAATGTGGCAACGTCCAACACTTTTTTCACCGCTCCAATTTCGTCACCCTCCAAATCTGCCATATAAATTAAATGCTCAATAGCGTGTAATTTAGTAGCTTTTGGTATAACCCAAATAGGAGTTTTGATGTGTTTTACTACACCCAAGGTATTTGTTCCCCAGAAGCGATCCCAAGCATTACTTGCCCCAACTGTACCCATTACTACAAAATCAACGGACATTTCTTCCTCAATTTCTTGAATGCAATCACTTACAGCCCCCACCATGAATTTACTTTCTACGATTGCATAAGGTTTCTTGTCGTCGTGATAACGAGCGGCTAAGTCTTTCGTGAATTTTGCTAACATATCTTCTTCGACTTGAAAATACTCTTGCATAAACCCTTGTTCTGGTAAAGGAATGACGTACTCCGTAGTGGTAATTGGTGGCATATAGGCATGGATGACCAAAATCTTCGCTTGAAGTAAGTCTGCAAGGGTAAGTGCAAAATCAGCAGCATGTTGAGCTGTTTCGCTAAAATCGGTAGGAAGTAATATCGTTTTCATGCTCATTGTTGTTTGGTTGACAGTGTAAAATTGTTTGATTGTCAGTAGATTAAGTATAACTTCGATCATTTTTTTTACTGATATAAATCAGTCTTATTCATTTGGGTATTGGAGGTACTAGGATTTATGAACCTATTTTTTATAAGAATAAATTACTGATAAAAGTCATTCCTATTTATTGGTGGAGTCATAAGAATACTAAGCGAGAAACCGCAATTTTACAGGCATCAAGTTTCAAGGAAAATCGCTATGGCCATGAATAAGAATAAAGACAAGCCCGTTTTAATGTTTTTTTATAGAGAGATACATCAAGAAGGTGTCACGACATTTAATCAATTGCGGGGCGAAAACCCTTTGATTGCCAGTTTTATTACGGTAAATGTGCAAGAAAACCCAGAAGTGGCAAAAACGTTTTCGATTGAATATACACCGACTTTATTAGTGGTGATTAATGGAAAAGAATATTGGAGGCATGTAGGAGGTTTTACACCAGAATATATCAAAAATAATTTGGCATTGTTCGAGCCAATTAATCGGGAAGCGTTTTTGTAAGGACGTTATTAGTTTGTATGTTATTGTAAGATGTTTAAAATCAATGGGTTAATTTATATTTTTAAAGCAACAGTATTATTAAAGAAGCAGTTGTATAAAAGTTGATGAGTTAAAGGATTTACACAGATACTGTAATAAAACGATAAACGGAGTTACTCAAAGTATTCGCTACTTTTAGTAACTCCGTTAAAATTTTAAGACGAGTGTTTAATTAATTCTTGAGATTCGTCAACCGTTTTTCGTCGATAATAGTGATTTCACTTCCGTTAATTTCAATGAGTTTATCTGCCTTAAATTCACTCAATGTACGGATTAACGATTCGGTAGCAGTACCAACAATCGAAGCAAGGTCGTCCCTAGAGATTTTCATCGCAAAGTGATTTGCTTGTTCTTGCTTATATTTTTTCTGTAAAAGCAAGAGGGCATCCGCCACCCGTTTACGTAAAGAGTTATAGGCCATTCCCAATAAATACTCTTCTTTTTCGGCAATACTATTTGCCAATAACTTAATTAATTTATTGGCAACTGCCTGATTCTTCGTGAATAGTTCAAGGAAGTCGTGTTTGGGAATCCCGATTACTTCGGCATCTTCTAGGGTTTCGGCACTTTCTTGATAATCCGTTTGCTCAATTAAGGCAATATGTCCGAAAAAGTCTCCCGCATTATATAGCCCTGTAATAAACTCTTTCCCATCACGATTGGCACGATACGTTTTTACTTTCCCAGATTTTAGGAAGTAAAACTTAATAGGTTCGTCACCTTCGGCATAAATAATATGCTTTTTCTTGAAGTTAGAAATCTTTCTATCTTTAGACAAAGACTGCAAATCTTTGTGCTGTTGAGCTTCCGAATAAAGGTTTTCGATGTCGCTAGTCGTGATTTTATAGGCTTCTTTCATGGCATCAATTCGCTTTAAGCGGCTTTCAATGGCATTCAAGAGTTCAATCTCATGGAAAGGCTTGGTGATATAATCGTCCGCACCCATTTCCATTCCTTTTCTAAAATCACTACGTTCGGTTTTTGCCGTTAGAAATATAAAGGGAATGCCTTGTAATTCAGGGTTTTGATTAAAAATATGTAAAACACCATAACCATCTAAAATAGGCATCATAATATCGCAAATAACCAAGTCTGGGCGAGTTTGAAGTGCTTGTTCTACGCCTTTTTTTCCATCGGCTGCCGTAAAAACTTTGTAATTTGCCAGTTCGAGAATCTCGGCGGTAGTTTCTCGAATGTCATCACTGTCTTCTATGAGTAATATCGTTTTCATCTAGTTAATATTTGAGGAATATATCCTTCACTTGTTTGCTGAATAATTATAGGGGGAAGGTAACGCAAATGGTTGTTCCTTTACTGAGTTCACTTTCGATTGACACGTTGCCTTGCATGAGTTCGGTATAGCGAGCTACAATGTGCAAGCCTAAGCCAGTGCCTTGAATATTCGTTACGTTTGTACCACGGAAAAAGCGGTCGAATAAATGTTTTTGATCTTCTGGACTAATACCAATACCTTCATCTTTTACGCAAATACGAAGATTCTGGCTATTTTGTAGTGATCTAACCGTTATGGTATCGTCTTCGTTAGAAAACTTAATCGCATTAGAACAGAGGTTAAAAATGATTTTTCTGGTTAAGGATTTGTCCAGATAAACCTCTTCGTTTCCTTCATGTTTATAGGATAACTGTTGCCCTTTTTTTGCCAAACTGGTTAAATCGGCGAAACATTCTTGCACCAAGTCCGTCAGACTGAACCGACAGAAATTGGTACTGATTTTGCCTTCTTCCAATTTCCCAACAGAGAGAAATTCTTCTAAAATATCGGTTAAATAACCTACCGAAGTTTTGATTCGTTGGAGGTGGCGAATGCGTTTGTCCTGCTCTTCTGCTTTTGGATATTTCTCAATGAGTGATGCCGACGAAAGAATGGAGGTCAGGGGTGTTCTGAATTCGTGAGAAGCCATCGACACAAAGCGAGATTTTAACTCTCCAAGTTCTTTCTCTTTTTTTAAGGATAATTCTAAGGCCCTCTTTTTCTCCTCTAAATCATTAAGGGTTTCTACTAGGGCATTTGTTCGGTTAAGTACTTCTTTTTCAAGGTTTTCGTTCAGCTTTTTGATTTCTTCATTTTTGAGAATTAACTCTAAATCTGATTTCTTTTTTGCTGTGACATCATTGATAAACGAGATGATAAAGGATTGCCCGTTTTGTTCAAAATGACTCAAACTAACTTCTACCGAAAACAAACTATTATCCTTTCTTCGTCCCTTCAAATCGAGTCCAATACCCATCGGTCGTACTTGCGGTTTGGACATATAGCCACGTACGTATCCTTTGTGTTTATGTTCTATATTACTAGGGAC
>JBMLRK010000037.1:0-1083 GCA_049241065.1 Spirosomataceae bacterium | reverse complement strand
TGAGTTTTCAAAAAGGGCTTTATATAAATGTTGATACTCGTAGCGTAAAATTCCAGACTCGCTAAAGCAGAGCCGTTCGATACATACCGTTGGACTTTCACCTGCTTTCACTTGTTCGAGGTAAAAAGGAATTCCTCCTAGAATCATATAAAGTAACGCAATGTTATTTTCGGTAAGCCGAACATTATTTTCTTCAAAGAAAGCTTTTGTTTCTTTGAGTGTAAATGGTTGTAAATGAATACGATGTGTTACCCGATTATGCAAACCTCCTTTATCAGCAAATACTTTTTGGTGAATCCATGAAGTTGATGAGCCACAAATGACTAGGACAAAATGCGTGTGAGTCGATAAATAATCGTTCCAGAGATGAGCTAATAATTGTAAAAAGCCTGATTTATGCGAGCAAATCCACGGTAATTCATCAATAAAAATGACCTGTTTTTTATCAGAGGGAAGACTTAATAAACCCTTTTTTAGGATAAAAAATACCTCTTGCCACGTTTTAGGAGCTTTATCTGGTAAGAGCAAAGAGGGGAATACTTCTTTTATTTTCTCGTAAAAATTAGCGATTTGAACTGCCAAGCTTGCTCCTTGAATACCTGTTACGCTCAGGCAAAAGTTGGAACGATAAACCTGATTAATTAAGTAGGTTTTCCCAATACGACGACGACCCGTCAAGGCAACAAAGCTTGATTTCTGTGTACTTAATGTCTCTTGCATTAAGGCTGTTTGTTCTTTACGTCCAATCATAGTACGTCTATCTTTGTATTTATCTAGCTATCATGAATAATTAAGTACAAAGATAGATTTATTTCTGTACTTATCTAGCTATTAGGTAAAGATAAATACAAGGATAAGACTATAAACCTAATTTTAATCCTGCGTTATGAATTTTAATATCGTCGATTCGGGTATAACGTTGAATCATTTGTGGTGTTTTATGTTTCGTTTGTCGCATAATTTCTGAATCGTCCGCTCCGTTGATTTTGGCAATGGTTATGAAAGAAGCTCTGAGGGAGTGAGCAGAGTAATTTTTTCCAAAATAGGCTTGAAAAATGGAGTTAACCGACTTATCACTTAGTT
>JBMLRK010000036.1:0-4731 GCA_049241065.1 Spirosomataceae bacterium | reverse complement strand
TGACCCTGATTTGCTCGAAAAAATGTTATAAACAAGGTTTCGGACAAGACTGATTGCAAATCGGGGTGAGCAGACTCTGACAGGGTGAGGACGAGGAGATTTTTAACACAGGGATTAAAATCCCTGCTTAGAAATTCGTTCGTCTCTACGAGACTTTCAGTTAGCATATAGAGATTTGATGTGAGAAGTAAGAAGTAGTCATAGTCCCATCGGGACGACCGATTTAGTAATCAGGGATTTTAATCCCTGATTTTATAGCGTTTCAAACGCAAATCCAAGCCACGCCCGATTGCAAATCGGGGTGAGCGGAGTTAATTTTCAAACCCACTTAATCACAATTAATTTACTATGAATAATATTGTTGAACGTCTGACTACTTTGGACTATGCCATTGTGGTTATTTACTTGCTTGTACTGATTTTTATTGGTTATCGAGCGAGCTTTTCTAAAAAAACAAACGAAGATGAAACGCTTTTTTTAGCTAATAAATCCTTGGGTTGGGCAAGTATTGGTTTTAATATGTGGGGGACGAATGTTGGCCCTTCAATGCTTTTGGCATTTGCTAGTATTGGGTATAGCACAGGGATTGTAGCCGTCAATTTTGAGTGGTACGCCTTTGTATTTCTCTTTTTATTAGCCATCGTTTTTGCCCCTAAATACCTAGCTGCCAATGTGTCAACGATGCCCGAATTTATGGGTAAGCGTTATGGCGACTCAACCCAAACGATTTTAGCATGGTATGCCTTAATCAAAATTCTAATTTCTTGGTTATCGCTTGGCTTGTTTGCTGGAGGTTTTTTGGTACGTCAAATTTTAGGTGTTCCTATGGCTCAGTCAGTGATTGTCTTGGTACTTTTTGCGGGGGTATTTGCTTATGCTGGTGGACTGAAAGCCATTGCGAAAGTAAACGTTTTCCAAATGATTTTACTGATTGGCGTATCGTTAACGCTCACTGTGTTAGGACTCATTAAAGTAGGAGGAATTTCGGCTATGTATCACAGCGTTCCTCTTGATTATTGGACCTTGATTCATCCTTCTGACGATAAAAAATATCCGTGGCAAGCCATTTTACTAGGCTATCCTGTTTCGGCAATTGCTTTTTTCTGTACTGACCAAGCAATGGTACAATCGGTTTTAGGAGCAAAAAGTCTTGAACAAGGACAAATGGGAGTCAATTTCATCGGTTGGTTAAAAATCTTGTCACTTCCTCTGTTCATCCTTACAGGGGTCATTTGTTTTATCTTGTTTCCGCATTTAAAAGACCCTTCGGAAGCCTACATGACGATGGTGACAAATTTGTTTCCTCCAGGCATGAATGGTTTAGTAATTGTAGTACTCATTGCGGTATTGGTTGGCACAATCGGTTCTTCGTTAAATTCCTTGAGTACGGTTTTTACGATGGATGTGTATGCCAAAAAGATTAATCCAAATGCAACTAACAAAGACCTCATTAAAGTCGGACGATATACCGTTATTGCAGGATGCTTCTTCGCTATTATGATGGCTTTGGCGATTGACAATATCAAAGGCTTGAATCTTTTTGACGTATTTCAGTCGGTGTTAGGGTTTATTGCTCCCCCTTTATCGGTTGTCTTTTTGCTGACTGTCTTCTGGAAACGTACCACTCGTAAGGCGGTAAATGGTATTTTATCGTTTGGTTCTGCTTTTAGTCTTGGCGTAGGAGTACTTTATTTATGGGTTTTCACACCTGATAAATACGCTTTTTGGCCACACTACATGATTCTATCCTTCCTAATTTTTGCATTCTTATTCATCGTTGCCGTTCTAATCTCGTTGTTCGATAGCAATCCTACGGTCTATGAAATGACAGCACAAGAAATCAGCGAGCGAATCAAACCTACTCGTCGTGTTTGGATACTATGGATTTCCTTAGCAATCGTGATGGTTAGTTTGTATGTTTATTTTGGATGAGAAATAAGGCAAGGAGGCATATAGGCACGGAGGCAGAGAGGCAAAGAGGCAAAGAGTAAAAAATACTCGAAATTCCTTAGCCCTGAAGGGGCGACACCTCTTAGGATAGGGTAACGCCCTATCGTTAAGGCAACAAGGCAGAGAGGCAAAGAGTAAAAATGCTCGAAATCCTTTAGCCCTGAAGGGGCGACATCCAATAGGATAGGGTAACGCCCTATCGTTGGGGCAACGCCCCATCAACACGGGATACCACATAACCAAACCAATTTTATCATTTGTAACAATTCAAAAACAATGTCAAAAAGAAAACATAGCTTTCACACAAAAATGCTCGTAGCCTTTTTGTTCTTATCAATTTCGTTGCCGTCCTTAGCACAACAAGCCACGTGGATTTGGTATCCTGGGGATTTTGAAGTTTGGTTAGGAAATAAAATGCAAAATCGTCGTACTGAACGGGGTTCATTTTTGCCTCCTTTCTGGAAATTAGACAGCCATTATAACCTAATTGACTTTCATAAAGATGTTGACGTACCTGCTACGGAGGAAGTCGAGTTGTTTGTAGAAGGACAGTATAATGTAAAACTAGATGGAAAACCTTTTATTGGTTATCCTAAAAAAATCACGATTCCTGCTGGAAAACACCGTATTAGCTTGAAGGTTTTTTGCCAAGACCGAGTGCCGTCTATTTTTGTAAAAGGAAAAACCATCGTTTCAGATGCTTCGTGGTTAGTAACGTTTGAAGACAAAGAATGGATTGACGAAACAGGAAAAGCCTCTGACCAGTCGGGTACTACGTGGCTAAATGCGGGTTCTTGGAATTTTAATGCTCCGCAAACACCTCCCTCAAAATTTACTCTTGCAACCAAAGAGCAGTTTGCCGTTAAGACAGAAAAGAAAGATAAGTCAATCTTATTGGATTTTGGAAAAGAAACGTTTGGTTTTGTAAAACTAAAAGGCTTAAAAGGAAAAGGAAATGTAACGATTTATTATGGTGAATCGAAAGAAGAAGCCTTATCGCCAGAACATTGCGAAACCTTGGATATAGTAGAAGTTGATTTAGCTCAAAAGAAAGATTCTACGACGAGTTTAACCAAAGCATTTAGATACGTAAATGTTAGTTTTGATGGTAGTGTTGCCATTGATTCGGTATCAATGTTATACGAGTTTTTACCTGTGGCAGATCGAGGTGGTTTCCGTTGTTCGGATGAACAAATTAATAAGATTTATGACGTAGCCAAATACACATTACACCTCAACACTCGTGAGTTTTTTATCGACGGAATCAAGCGTGACCGTTGGGTGTGGTCTGGCGATGCGTATCAGAGTTATTTGATGAATTATTACTTGTTCTTCGATTCGCCGACCGTTAGACGTACCTAATTGGCATTACGTGGCAAAGACCCTGTGACAAGCCATATTAATACCATTATGGATTATACATTCTATTGGTTTTTAGGAATTTACGACTATTATCAATATACAGGCGATAAGGAATTCATTAAACAGTTTTATCCAAGAATGCAGTCCTTAATGGAATACTGTTTGAGCCGTCGTAATAAAAATGGCATGATGGAAGGCTTAGCAGGCGACTGGATTTTTATTGACTGGGCAGAAGGGTTAAGCAAAAAAGGGGAAGTAAGTTTCGAGCAGTTGTTATTGACTAGAAGTTTAGAAACCATGGCTTTATGTGCCGATATCGCCAAAGATAGCAAAGGAGCTGAACGTTATAAAGCCATTGGTTCGGAGTTAAAAGCGAAGTTTTTTACAAATTACTGGAACAACGACAAACACGCATTTGTACATAGTCAGGTGGACGGAAAGCAGACGGATAACGTAACTCGTTATAGCAATATGTTTGCCATTTTCTTCAATTATTTAGACGAATCGAAGAAGCAAGACATCAAAACGCACGTGTTGTTAAACGATAAAATTCAAAAAATCACGACTCCCTATATGCGTTTTTATGAATTAGAAGCTCTCTGTGCTTTGGGCGAACAAGCGTATGTATTGAAAGAAATGAAAGATTATTGGGGAGGAATGTTAAACTTGGGAGCAACGTCTTTCTGGGAAGAGTATAATCCTACCAAAAAAGGGGCAGAACACTACGGGATGTATGGACGTGAGTTTGGAAAAAGCCTTTGTCATGCGTGGGGAGCTAGTCCGATTTACTTATTAGGGAAATATTATTTAGGAGTAAAACCACTTTCTCCTGCCTACGAAACCTATTTGATTGAACCGCAATTAGGTGGTTTACAATGGATGGAAGGGGCTGTTCCAACTCCTAAAGGCGATGTAAAATTAACCGTTTCGACCAAAGAAATTAAAGTGACGGGAGCAGATGCGGGTACGGGAACGCTACGTTTCAAAAGCAAAACTAAACCAACGTGTAAGCAAGGAATTGTTAAAGAGGTTTCGACTGGCAACTATGAATTGACGGTTGAAAAGGGTGTTTCTTATACAGTAGCGTATAGCTTGTAGATTTTTGAATAATGCGTAATGTTTAATGCGTAATGTCTAGTAGTCGAGGCTTCTCATTAGACATTACGTAAATACATATAGCTATCTAGAATAGCAAAATTATTTAATAGTCTCACTATTTATTCCTGTTGTAAAAGCTGGTCGATAGTGAATTAAACCCAAAACTCATCATTCAAAATTTTGGATTATTACTTATTAAGTATTCACCATTACATTCTGATAGTCAATGAAGCTACTTAAACTCTGCAATTCAACATTCAAAATCCAAAATTCATCATTGCTATCCTTTTTGATGCTTATTGTCTCTCCTCTTGCTTTTTC
>JBMLRK010000035.1:0-9924 GCA_049241065.1 Spirosomataceae bacterium | reverse complement strand
CAATATTTTAGAAACAACTATTGAGTCATACTTGATATTTCTATCAAAAATAATGATTTCTTAAACGTTGCGGCAACCATGCAAGTAACCAATATCAAGCCATTTTTGACAGATATGAATGGCGACGGAGTGGACGATATTGGCTTTGTGGCTAATTCATTTTTAGGAATGCAAATCAAGTATTTACCCAACAAAGCAGGGAAAGGAAAATCTTTTTCTGTGTCAATTAGCGAAGTGGTTAGCGTACCTAGTATTCCTAATTTTAGTAATGGCGACGTTCCGCTTTTTGTCGATATTGATAAAGATGGAATAAAGGATGTTCTTGTTGGAAAAACAACGGGTTCTCTACAATATCATCGTAATAAAGGCTCAAATACCAGCCCGAATTATGGCTTGATGCAAGAAAAATTTGGCGGTATTTCAGCGGATAATGGCACAGAAGGACTAAGTCCCTACATCGCAGATTTGAATGAAGATGGGAAAAATGAATTGATTATCCTCTCAAGAGTTGGTTATCTGAGCATTTATAAAAATTTTGAAGACCAAAAAACAGCGACCTTCGTGGCAGATACAAGCCTTATTTGGAATACGTCCTTAAAAAAATATGCTCGAACAAAAATGGCGTATAACAGCTCCTTAGCATTTGCAAAATTAAGCAGCGATTCTTTGACGAGTATGGTTTTGGGAACGACCACAGGGGGATTACAGCTTCTAAAGAGTACCATTAAAAAGCTCATCACAGGAACAGAAGAAGAACTGACAGACAAGCTCTTGATTTACCCCAACCCTACGGATAAAATAGTGACTATCAAAAGTCCAGAGGAAGTAACCATTAATATATTTTCTAGTTCGGGAAAGCTCATCTTTGAGGGCATTAAGATACTCCCTAATCTTGAAACACCACTAGATCTCAGTAAAGTACCTACTGGCATTTATATCGTAGAAGCAAGGAGTAAACAACATACCATTACAAGGCAGAAAATTGTAGTCAGTCGTTAGTGTCTAATGTTATTTCGTGATGGATTAAGAAAGGTTCATGTAAGTTTAAATAAGAATCATTGGGTTTTGTATAAATTCTTAGTAGTTTAGACCATCTTTTAACTACACAAAACCCTGTTTTATTCATTCCTTAATTAACTATGGCTCAACAACATTTACTGGAAGATTTCATTTTCCCCCTGACTTTTAAATTCAGAATTGGTACGATTCACAATGACTTTACGGCTACAGATGTTTCAGGAAAAACCATTGCTTTTGTAAAACAACGTTTTTTCCGATTTAAAGAAATGAATGTCTTTACCGATGAAAGTCAAACTACCTTAAAATACCACGTGGTAGCAGACAAATGGTTGAATTTTACGGTAACCTATAATTTTCTTAAACCAGACGGTACAAGTATTGGTCGTGTTTGTAGAAAAGGCTGGAAGAGTATTTGGAAAGCTTCCTACGAAATTTATGACGAAAACGACCAGCAAGACCTACACATTCAAGAGAAAAACCCTTGGGTTAAAGTGTTTGATGGTCTTCTTGGAGAGATTCCAGTTTTGGGTATTTTCACAGGTTATGTTTTCAACCCAAGCTATCTCGTAACTCGTCCTGATGGAACAGTTGTTTGTACCTTCAAGAAAGAAGCTTCTTTTATGGGCAGATTATTCACCTTATCACAAGATTCAGACTTTGAGGAAGGAGAAGCTGAAAGAGTAAAATTAGCCGTTATGATTATGGCATTACTCGAAAGAAGAAGAGGCTAATTTCCCTTGCTGAACTGGATTTATGTCGCTAGACGAGATTTGCATCGCTGGACGAGATTTGTAATCTCGTATCACATGGAAACTGATTTGCAATCAGTCATAGAGGCTACGGGTTAAAACCCATAGTACCAAAAAAAATAACCCAAGCCAGAAATAAATCGACTTGGGTTATTTTTTGGGTTTTGAATAAAAACTGAATAATGCTGAATATTAAATCCAACATTTAACATTCAGCATTATTACTTATCCAATTGCAACCAATTCAATGTCAAAGATTAACTCTTTACCAGCTAACGGGTGGTTAGCATCCAATGTAATCGTAGTATCTGTCACTTCCGCTACTACTACTGGCATTACCTGACCGTTACCGTCTTGGTGCATGTTTAACTGCATACCCACTTCGTAAGGAATATCCGCAGGGATTTCAGCCTTAGGGAATACCGCTAAATAATCTGGATTCACTGGGCCATAAGCTTCGTCAACTGGGATATGAACTGTTTTTTTCTCACCAATTTCCATACCAGTGATACCGTTATCAAATCCAGGAATAACCATACCTTCTCCCAAAGGAAACTGTAAAGGCTCACGTCCTTCTGAACTATCAAATATAGTACCGTCTGTTAATTTTCCTGTGTAATGGACGCTTACCAAGTCGCCCGCTTTTGCTTGTGCCATTTTATGCTTTTTTAAATTTGTTCACAAAGGTCTTGATTTATTCTTTTAAAAAGAAACGAGTCTCCTAAAAAACTGAGAACTACCCCATACAACATTGTCAAATTGTTAGAAAATAGCAATAGCCTTTTAGACAAAAGAGAATTCCCGTACCTTTGTATATCAACAGATAGTATCCGATATTTTTTACAAACATGACTCCAAAAGAACAAGGGTTTTTCTTCCCACCCGAATGGCATCCACACGTGGCTACATGGCTAACGTTTCCACATAACGAAGCATCTTGGCAAGGCAACAAACGCCAACAGATGTATCCGCAGTATTTTGAATTAATCAAAGCGATTTCAAAAGGCGAAAAAGTAGGCTTAAATGTCAATAATGAAGACCTTAAAAGCTTTATTTTAGGAGAACTTCCTAAGTATGACATTGATGTAAACCAACTTGAATTTATCGTTAAGAAAACCAACGATGCTTGGTGTCGTGACCATGGCCCTGCATTTTTGATTAATCCAGAGACAAAAGAACGCATGATTGTCAATTGGGGTTATAATGCTTGGGGTGGAAAATACCCTCCTTTTAACAACGATAACGATATTCCGACCAATATTGCTGCTCATCGTGGCTTAAACTACGTAAGCCCTAGCATTATTATGGAAGGTGGTTCAGTAGAATTTAATGGAGCAGGAACAATTTTAACAAGCCGTGAATGTTTGTTGAACGAAAACCGTAATCCACACCTAAATCAAGGACAAATTGAACAGTATTTGTACGATTATTACGGAGCAGAACAAGTCCTTTGGGTAAACGATGGCATTGTAGGCGATGATACCGACGGCCACATCGACGACACTACTCGTTTTGTGAACCAAGATACCGTTATTACGATGGTAGAACCCGATAAATCGGACAAAAACCACGCAATATTGGACGATAATCTTCAGTTATTAAAACAAATGCGTTTGTTGAACGGAAAACAATTGAATATTGTAGAAATTCCGATGCCAACACCAATCGTATTGGATGATTTTAGAACGCCTGCTTCGTATGCCAACTTCTTGATTTGTAATGCGGGAGTACTTGTTCCGATTTTTAATTGTAAAAACGACGATGTGGCTTTAGACATTCTTTCTCAGGTATTTACAGACCGTCCAGTGATTGGTTTATTGTCTGATAAAATTATTTGGGGACAAGGTAGTTTCCACTGTTTAACACAGCAAGAACCAGCCGTATAATTAAGGATAAATCACGGAAAAGGCGACTCCATATTTGCCGATTCTTGCAGATACGAATCGTTAATTACCTGATTTTACAGATGTGAAAGTTGGTAATTAACGATTCATTCTTTACCACAAATGAATTTGTTTACTAAACATTTTTCAACGGGTCGGTTAAAGCCGTTCCGCTTATGACTATGTATAAATACAGCATCCTTATCTTACTAGGACTGACGCTAGGCTTCAGTTCTTGCAAATCTTCAAAATCGGCTATTAGTAGCACAAACAACACAGGAGTTAGCACTACTAGCCCAGTTGTAACCCCGACTCCCCCACCTCCAGTAGAAAAAGAAATTACCATGCAAGTAACAGGCTTAAAGGCTATTAGCCTACAAGAACCATGGTCACTTGCCGATGAAATTGTCCTTACTTACACCCTAACATCCGTTGACGAAAACCAAAAAGTTACCCAAGTTCTTTCGGGTTCGTGGGGAGTAGAAAACCTCAAAAAAGGAGCTATTATCACAACAGATAAATTTCAACCAATCAGCTTAACGATTCCGCCAAAGGGAAAACTATTAGCGACAGTCGTATTAATGGAGGTAGATGATTACGAAAAAATATCTAAAACGCTCAAGTTTATTAATACCTTCGGAGGGATTGCCAAAATTCCAACCATGGTTATCAGTTTAGCTGAGTATGAGACTCCATTAGCCATTGTTTTTGGCGGGTTACAAGCAGCAGGTTTTGCGGTTTCTACCTTAGATAGATTCAATGAAAATGACGTTCTTGGACAAAATACCTTTACTATTCCAATCAATAAAAACAGCTTAGCCAAACCACGCTATACCCTCCCATTGACGTTCAAAGGAACAGGTATGACAGACCCTTTCAACTACGAATTATCATACGAATTAACGATAAAACCCAAGCAATAGCAGGCTTACTATCAATCCAATAAATAATCTTTCCAATAATTGGGGTAAGGGCTAAATAGCAATTATCCCAATTATTATTTGTATTTTTACCCCCGTTATACAATAAACTGTGTATCCAAGCTGTTAAATCTCATAGCATTCATCTTGTACGTATAATCATAAAACGTTTGAATTAGGAAGTCAATTATTACGGATTTTAACCCATTATAATGATTGTTTTCCCCCTTCGTTTGCATACAAATTAGGATGTAATTGATAAACGAATTTTCGTCGTTTGACAACTGTTCAAACATAACGATTGGAAGTAATGACAAAAAAAATAAGAACCCTTTATCTGCTCATTGTATGCTTTTTCACGCTTATCCGTGTGTCAACAGCTCAAACAGACCCCATTGTAATAAAAATTGGAAACAGATCGATTAGCTCGTCTGAATTTTTATCAACCTATAAGCGACTCGTCCAAAGCGATAGTGTTACGAAAGAAAACACACAAGCCTTCATCCAAAACTACATCAACCATCAACTTGAAGTACATGAGGCTGAGCAACTTGGAAGAAATAATACGCCCGCTTTTAAAGACGAAATAGCCACGTATCGGAAAGAACTTGCGAGTCCTTATTTAGCAGATAAAGCCTTACTAGAGCGACTTATCAGAGAAACGTATGAACGAATGCGAGAAGAAGTTCACGTGGCTCATATCTTCATCCCAGTAGCAAAAAATGCTACTCCAGCAGACACAGCAAGTGTGTTCAACGAACTCTATAATCTTAGAATTAGGATTATGAGAGGAGAACCTTTTGAACAAATTGCCAAAAACTATTCGCAAGATGCCAGCAGTGCTGCCTTAGGAGGAGATTTAGGTTTCTTACCGATGCCTCCTGCTACCCACTATATCTTCGAATCAGTAGCCTATAACCTTCCCAAAGGTGAAATTTCGATGCCTTTCAGAACGGATAAGGGTTATCATCTTCTAAAAGTAATCGACAAAGTTCCTGCTCGTGGTAAGGTAAAACTTGCTCATATTCTGATAAGTACACCGCAAAATGCTTCCGAAGCAGATATTAAAGCAAGCAAACGAAAAATTGATCAAGTGTATGAACTACTTAAAAAGGGAGAACCTTTCGATGGTATTTGTCGCTCTTTTTCGGACGATCAACAAACAAAGTACAATGGCGGAGTTCGTAATAAATATTACGATGCAGGAAGTTTAATCAACGATAAAGTGGCGGATAAAATCTTATCGCTTCAAGTTAATACTGAATTTACAGAGCCTATTCAAACAAATTTAGGCTGGCATATTTTCAAAGTGGTTGACAAAAAAGGAATTTTACGTTTTGATGAATTAGCCCAGTATATTCGAGAAAAAATCAACTCAGATGCTTCACGTAGTGCCATTACAAAAGGAACATTGCTGAAACGCTTAATGAGAGAGAATAACTTCAAAGAAGTTCCTGAAGCAAAAGCATTAGCACTTGATAACTTCCTAAAAGACCGTTTCGGTAATGAACCTTATCTTACGCAAGAATTATTCAATATCAATGGACAAGTAAGTAAGATTAAAGACTTTTATGAGTACGTTATCAAACAGCAACGTCAATTAGCTAAACAAAAAGCGAAGGACGAAAAGTCAATTACAGATTGGTATAATGTTTTTGTAGAAGAGCAAAACCTTAAACATGAAGAAGGAAATTTAGAATTGAAATACCCTGAGTTTCGCAAGACAGTTCAAGACTATAAAGACGGCATTTTGCAGAAGCAAATGTTAGAAGAGTTTGTCATTAAGCCTTCCTTAGATTCGATGACACAAGTTCGCTTTTATACGTCGAACCAAGCAAAATATGCTTATACAAATCGGGTATTTGCTAAAGTAGTTACGACAGACAATCGAGAAACGATGCAACAAGCGAAACTTTTACTAGCAAAAGCACCGTATCCACTGAATCGTCGATTACCAGATATTTATTTTGAAAAAAATAGTACGAATCTTACTCCTGATGGCACAAAGATGTTAAATGAATTACTGCTCATCATGATTAAAAACAGACACTATACCGTTGAAATTTCGGGAAATGCAGATGTAGAGGAAAATGAAACCATCTCTGGTGACAGAGCTAAAAAAATCGTAAGTTTCCTTATTAACAAAGGAATTGTTCTTACAAGAATCATTGAAAAAGACGATAGTAAATTCAAGCAATCGTCCAAAACAGATCATAACAAAAATATGCGTGTAGCCATTAAATTCTATTCGGATTCGATGGATGACGTAGTTAAACGTTTCAATGCGATTAAACCTTCAAGCCTTACTGCTGAAGAGGGTTTCTTCAAAAGGGGTGATAACAAATATGTGGATGCTCTAAACTGGGCAGTGGGTGATGTAGATGCAGAAATTGAAAATCGTCAAGTATGGCTATCCATCAAATCCATTGACGAACCTCGTCCAAAAACATTTAAAGAAGCACGAGGACAGGTAATCAAAGAGTATCAACAAGAACTGTATAATAACTGGGTTGACCGCCTAAAAGCAAAATATCCAGTAGAAGTCAATCAAGAAGAGCTCCAACGAGCGATTAACTAATTTCAAAAAAGGAAGCTAACCGCTTCATCTTCATTGAAATTGTTTTAATTAACACTTTTTAACGAAAAGTCAATACCTATCCAAAGGATAAAATAGCGTACCTTTGTATTGACTCAAAGAAAAAATAAATGAAAATAGTTAGAAATACGTTTTTATGGTTGACCGTACTACTTTTTAGTACGTCAATGTTTGCACAAACTCCTGTGATACTTGATAAAATTATCGCAAAAGTGGATAATCATTATATCCTTAAATCTGAACTTGAAGCTCAATACCAACAGTATGTTCAAAGTGGACAGGCAGGAACTCCAAGTAAATGTCAATTACTTGAAAGTTTGGTTGTAGGAAAACTGATGTTAGCAAAAGCAGAAATTGACTCTGTAATTGTAGATGACAAACGTATTGATGGCGAACTTAGTGCAAGAATGGAGCAGATGGAAACGCAGTTCGGTTCTCAAAAAAATATTGTAGAAGCTTACGGAAAGACGATTGCATCCTTGAAAGACGAGTTGCGTTCTTCGTTAAGAGAACAAATGACAACCCGCAAAATGCAAGATAAAATTACGGGGGATGTAAAAATCACACCGAGAGAAGTAAAAACATTCTTCGATGAAATTCCAAGAGACTCCCTTCCGTATCTTCCTTCTGAAGTAGAAATTGGACATATCATCCGTTTAGCAAAAGTAACAAAGGCACAGAAGACCGAACTAATCAAGCGTTTGTTGGATTATAAAAAACGTGCTGAAAATGGAGAAGACTTTGCGGAATTTGCAAAATTACACTCTGAAGATATTGGTTCTGGAAAACGTGGTGGAGATTTAGGCTTTGCTAAACGTGGACAAATGGTTGCTCCTTTTGAAGCAGCTGCTTTGAAATTAAAACCAAATCAAATTTCGGAAGTTGTAGAATCTGAATTTGGATTCCACTTAATTCAGTTATTAGAAATTCGTGGACAAGAATACCATGCTCGCCATATCTTATTACGCCCTGATTATCAGCGTTTAGATGTAACCGAACCAACACGCTATTTAGATAGTATTCGTGTCTTGATTCAACGTGATAGCCTTAAATTTGACAAAGCTGCCAAACTTCACTCAGAAGACAAAGCAACACAAGATGCTGGTGGAATTTTAACAGACCCTCAAACTCGTTCGTATAAATTGCCATTAGACAACACGATGGATGCGGCGATGTTCTTTACATTAGACTCTATGAAAGTTGGAACGATTTCGCCTCCAATGCTTTACAGAACAGAAGACGGACGTTCAGCGGTACGTATTGTTTATTACAAAACAAAATACCCTCCGCATTTTGCAAATTTAAAAGACGATTACCAACGTCTATCAAATTACGCCTTGAACAAAAAGAAAAATAAAGCCATTGAAGAATGGTTTGAAAAAGCGAAAAAAGACGTATTTATTTCGATTGATGACGAATACAAAGACTGTAACGTCCTCAAATCAAATACTCAGTGATAGAAAATCTTGCCTTGCATAGATTTTGGCAATAAATTTGTTTAGTTTTACAAAGTGTCAGGTATGTATTTACCTGACACTTTCATTTTGTATCCGAGGCTACACAACAAATGGATGCAAAAAGCCTAATACAGTGAATGTTAAATCTAAAAAACAAAAAGGATGGCTCAATACCAGTCGGATGTGGAAGCGGTAAACGCTTTGAAAGAATCGTATCAAAAACTAACTAGTGAAATCGGAAAAGTAATAATTGGACAAGACGACACCGTCAGATTACTCCTTACTGCTATTTTTTGTCAGGGTCACTGCCTTTTGGTTGGTGTACCTGGTTTGGCAAAAACCTTATTGATTAATACCATTGCAGAAGCCCTAGATTTAGACTTCAACCGTATTCAGTTTACACCAGATTTAATGCCTTCGGACATTGTAGGTTCTGAAACCTTAGACAATGAACGCAATTTTAAATTTGTAAAAGGGCCCATTTTTGCCAATGTTATTCTTGCCGATGAAATTAACCGTACTCCTCCAAAAACGCAATCTGCTCTTTTAGAAGCCATGCAAGAGTACGCTGTTACCGTAGCAGGTAAAAAATATGCTTTGGATAAGCCTTTCTTCGTATTGGCAACCCAAAACCCTATTGAACAAGAAGGAACGTATCCCCTACCAGAAGCACAGCTAGACCGCTTTATGTTTATGGTCAATCTGGATTATCCTTCGTATCAGGCAGAGGTGGATATTGTGAAAAGTACCACCAGCGACAAACGTTATAAAGTTCAGAAACAGGTTTCAGCAGAACAAATTTTAGAATTTCAACAATTGGTACGTCGTGTACCAGTGGCAGATAATGTCATTGAATATGCGGTCAAATTGGTTCATAAAACAAGACCCAATACGGAATTGGCAGACGTTGTGACGACCAATAAGTACCTAGAATGGGGTGCTGGGCCAAGAGCTTCGCAAAATTTAATTCTGGCAGCTAAATGTAATGCCCTCTTAAACGGAAAGTATTCACCCGACATTGAAGACGTAAAAGCAGTAGCGTTACCAATTCTTCGTCACCGTATTGTCCGTAATTTCAAGGCAGAAGCAGAAGGTATTTCGGTAGAAACCATTGTGAAGAATTTGATATAGAGCTTCTCTAAAAATAAACAAAAACTCCCAGCTAGATTTTCATAAATTTGGTTGGGAGTTTTTTATTGGATTTGATAAATAATGAGTAAGTTTAAGTCAACTATCCATTCACACACATGAAACTCAACTTACTCATTTTAGCCCTTTGTTCAAGTATTCCTTTATTTG
>JBMLRK010000034.1:0-1852 GCA_049241065.1 Spirosomataceae bacterium | reverse complement strand
TTTAGTCTTCTTTTGGAAGTGTACAGATTTCAAGCCAAAAGTTTTCGATTTTAGCGATTGCTTCTAAGAAGTCGAACATGTCTAGTGGTTTCTGAACATAACTGTTGCAATTGTTACTGTAGGCTTGGTCAATGTCGTTTGGAAACCCTGAGGTGGTTAACATGATTACCGGTATTTTTCGAAGTTTGGGATCGTTTTTTATTTTTTTTAAAACTTCGTGGCCATTGTACAGGGGGATGTTAATATCGAGTAGGATAAGGTCGGGTTTCTTAGCCTCGGCAAAAGCACCTCTATTATACAAAAAATCGAGAGCTTCTTGACCGTTTCTAGCAACGCTTATTTCGGTTTTTAATTTGCTTTCATCAAAAGCATCTAAGGTTAGTACGATATCTCCTTCGTTGTCTTCAACCAAGAGTATGTGTGCTTTATTTGTTTTCATAATCCAGTTTTTTGTTGAAGTTTTTTGTAATTTTTTTAACAATTTAAAAGTAAGCATTTATTTAAAAATTTTCTTGCTTGCTTGCTTTTTTAACATTTATTTTTGATTTGTTCACGCTTATTTATATGTCGACTCTTTTTTTAATTTACCAATGGATTTTGGTGGTTGGTTTTGGGTAGCTCAAAGAAAAAGGTGGTTCCTACTCCCAGTTCCGATTCTAACCAAATTTTTCCTCCTAAGAAGTCGATGTGGCGTTTCACAATAGATAAACCTATTCCTGTACCTTCGTACTCTTCCCGATTGTGAAGGCGTTGGAAGATGATGAATATTTTGTTAAAAAATTTTTCATCGATGCCGATACCGTTGTCCTTGATGGCAAAAATCCATTTGTCTGTTGCTTCTTTTACTGTTATGGCTATCTTGGGTGGGTTGTCTTTTTTCGAATACTTGATGGCATTATCTAACAAAGAGTGAAATACCTGGGTAATTCCGGTTTTATAGGTTTTCACCATGGGGATTGTATGGGAAGTAATGCTAACGGATTTTTCATCGATTATTTTACTTCTTAAAAGTTTAAAATCGGCTATAATTTCGTTGATGTCTACTTCTTCGATTAAGTCGGTGGGTCTTCCAGCTCTTGAATACTCGAGAAGATCAAGAATGATTTGTTTCATTCTCTTGGCACCATCGGTAGCAAAATCAATATACTTAATGGCTTTGTCGTCGAGTTGGTCTTCGTATTTGCGTTTTAGTTGGTCCATGAAACTGGATATCATGCGCAGCGGTTCTTGTAAATCGTGCGAGGTGATAAAGGCGAACTGTTCTAATTCTTCGTTGGAGCGTTCTAATTCTTTGGCATAGGCTTGCAACGACTCGTTGAGCGCAATCAGTTGGGCTTCGTGGTTTTTTTGCTCAGATATATCGGTCATCGCTCCAATTACTCGCGTTACTTTTCCTTTGGAATTTCTTAAGAAAGTAGCCCTGTCGATAACAAAAGCGATGCCTCCATCGGCTTTGATGAAACGGTATTCCTCATGCCAATTTTTTAAATTGGGGTCTTGCATGTAGAGGTTCATTTTGTTGGATACCCATTCCGCATCATCGGGATGAATACGGGAAACGAGGAACTCAAATGAAGGTTGGGTAATTTCCAAATCATAGCCAAATAAGCTCTGAAATCCTTTGCCCCAGAAAAGGGTGTTGTTGGCAACATCAAAGTCCCAGATGGCATCGTTTGTTGCCTCAGTTACTTTCTCAAAACGTTCGTTGGCTTGTAGAATTTTGGATTCTGATTTTTTGCGTTCTGTAATGTCTAGAATAATAGCTAAGAATCGTTTTTCGTTGTTATCTGTTATGAATTGTAGGTGAACTTCAACAGGATAAAGGCTGTTGTCTTTCCGTTTGTGATGGGTA
>JBMLRK010000033.1:0-3982 GCA_049241065.1 Spirosomataceae bacterium | reverse complement strand
CCGCCACCTATAGCTTGGAAGGCTATCGCTCTACCAAATGAGCTACTCCCGCTTGTGCCAAATGTGTTACTTTTTTTTTGTGGGGACAGATGGATTCGAACCACCGTAGGCATACGCCAGCAGATTTACAGTCTGCCCCATTTGGCCGCTCTGGTATATCCCCTTTTGACTAATTTTATCAAACTCTGGTAGCGATTCCGTTTATCGTTCCCGTAATTGAGTGTGCAAAATTATCCATAATTTTCGACATAGGCAAGCTTTATTCAAAAAAAAAGTAAATATTTTTTTTGAATAATAGCCCTAATCATGCAATTAGAGCCATATTAACCTGATTATCAGACAAAAGCACTAAATACGAATTCCGAAATTTATCCCATTAATTTTTGGTCCTTTATCATTTTGAAAGACATTTGATAAATCATAGTTGAAAAATAACACTGGTAATGCTTTTATGCCTAGTTCAAATGACACCCCATAGCGTATCGGATTTAAGAAAAAACTGTTATGATTCCATTGCTTATGCCCACTATCATCTTCTTTTGTCTTTGTATAACTGTCTATTCGATAACCTAAATATCCCCCAAGACCCACAAACTGGATAAAACTGCTCTTCTTAAAGGCAATATAAGGCATTACGGGTAACATTAAAGAAGCTATTGTCAACTTGTTTCGAGAAAGAGCAACTTGCTTGCCATTATCATCCTGATAGGTGTAAAAAGAAATGGAATTAGTGCCTTTTGTCAATACCGTATTATTTTCGAACATATAATTTTGCCATGATAGTTCTACCCCATAGCTTAAACGAAACGATTTCGTTGCTGTCTGCGATAATGTGGTTGATCTAACGAATCCCATTCCAAAATAACGTGAACCTAATGGACTTAATTCAAAATTAGCAGCGTTATAATTTCCCCCAATAGATGATGTTCCTCCAAAGGTATTCAGCCCAAAATAGATGTTAAATCCTGCTCTATTTGCAAAGTGATTCAGGCTATCTTTCTTATGAATTTTAACTGTTCCATTCGAATTAATATGGATGTTTCCCACATCTACTGTCCCATCTGGATCTACATGGATATTTCCAATATCAACTCGACCTTCTGGGGTTACTAGAACTCGTTCTGTTCGTTTTTCGAAAAGCGTATCTATTTTGGACTTAGTAACAATCGTATTTTCTTTCTTGAATTTATCAAACGCAATGTTCTTAAACCCAATTTGAACCTTCTTCCCTCCGTTACTTACAACAATCACTGTATCTTTATCCAAGTCGCTATTAACAATTCCACGAATTTGTTTCCACGTTTCATCATCAAGTATCACACCATGTTTAGAAAAAACGAGTGTCAAATCCTCTCTTAAACTCCCTTTTGTATTTTTGGCATTCAGGACTAATTGATTTCGCTTATCAATGTTAATCACGGTAGAATCTAATTCTGAACGCATCGCTTTCAGATTAAATGACAAACAAAACTGGACAGCAGTTATAAAAATTGCTATGATTGAAAGCTTTTGATATGTATAATTCATGACTGATTTGGTTTAAGTTTTACTCTTCTCGTTTAATAAGTAAGTCTCTCGTATTATTGATTTTCGTATCAGCACGAGCTAAAAGCTTCGCTAATCCAGGATATGTCGATTTCCATTCGATTTCATCACCACTCTTTAGTTTCTTGACACGTTTCCAAAGTTTTGCAATAAACCGTTGCTTCTCAACATTCTCTGGAATTGACTCCGATACAGGCAAATCTGTCTGCCCCTCTTCCTCATCAACCATATTAACCAATATTACCCCCTCTTCTGGATTCGAATTAATACTTGCAATACTTTGTTCTTTTTGTACGAGTGTATCAGCCAAAATGGTGGTAATAACATTCGTACTCGAATCTTCCTTAATAAGATCTTCAACCACCATCTTGGGTTTGGTTATAGTTTTGGGAACAGTTCCAGATAGGTTCGGCTCACTTAACTTATTCACAAGCGGTTCTTTTTCCTTAGAATAAATCAAGCGGTTTTCCTTATAAGCCGCAATACCCTCCGAATTTAGTGTCTGTATTTTCATACCCATCTTTAACCATCCGATACACCCTAAAATAAGACATAAACATGCGGCTAAATACTTAGACCATAAAGGGAGTATTGGCTTCGGTTTCTTATTCATTCGAGCAGAAAGTTCAGACCAAGCCTCCGGTCGTGGCTTACGCTCGTAACTCAGCAATTTATCTTTGAGTTCCTTATCAATTCTATCCATTTTTATAAATTTTTAGAAAATTTTGTTCCATTTTGACTGAAGTATTGCTCTAGCTCTCGACAACTGAGACTTTGACGTACTCTCTGTAATTGCCAATTTATCCGCAATTTCTGCATGAGAATAACCTTCTATCGCATATAAATTAAATACTGTTCTATAACCTATCGGTAAACATTCAATAATTTTCAAGATGTCCTCAACTTCTAAGGAGGCAGCATTATCCACAGCATCAGGTTCATACACGATTGCATCCAAACTAGACTCCAATAATGCTTTTTTATTACTTCTCAAGTACATCAGAGCCTCATTAACCATCACTTTTCTAACCCATCCTTCAAAACTACCTTCAAATTTAAAATCTACTACTTTCTCAAATATCTTTATAAAACCCTCTATCATTATTTCCTCTGCTTCAACATCATCATGTACATATCTAAAGCAAACACCTAACATTTTCGCAGAGAAACGTTCATATAAAAGCCTTTGAGCTTTTGAATCGCCTTTTTGACATGCTCTGATTAGAGCATCCTCATCGTCATACTGTTTAGTATTTATAAATGGTAAAAATTTCAAGATCGTCGAAAAAGTTTAAAACAAGGTAATTTATACTATTTGTATGGTAGATGAAAAAGACATAGAAAAGGTTGCATCAATTAAGACAATTCTTCAACTTTACACAAAAAACTTTTATGAACGTAGCTTCTTGCCCAATTGGGATTTTTGATAGTGGCATTGGTGGATTAACAGTAGCACATGCCGTAACAACCCTACTACCCAATGAAAACTTAGTGTATTTTGGAGATACTGCACACTTACCTTATGGTGATAAATCATCGGCTGCGATACAAGCCTATTCTATCAAAATATGTAATGTGTTACTTCAACAAAACTGCAAAGTTATTTTAATAGCCTGTAATTCAGCATCTGCGGCAGCATACGAACTTGTGAAAGAATACGTGGGGAGTAAAGCCAAAGTCCTAAACGTAATTGACCCCTGCGTAAGCTATTCAGCAGATCATTTCGCAGACCAAAACATTGGACTCATTGGCACAAAACAAACCGTTAATTCAAATATTTATCGAAAAAAAATTGATGAGTTAGGAAAAAATATTCATTTAAAATCATTGGCAACTCCACTACTTGCCCCAATGATAGAAGAAGGTTTTTTTAATAATAACATCTCTGAAAGTATCATAAATGAATATTTGCAAAACGAAGAGTTAGCTAATATTGATGCACTAATCCTTGGATGTACACACTACCCATTGATAAAGAAGCAGATAGAAAAATATTATCAAGGTAAGATAACAGTACTGGATACCTCACAAATTGTAGCAGAATATCTAAAGAAATACCTTCAAGAAAAAGAATTAAACAATTCAGAACATAGTTCAACAAAACAATTTTATATTTCTGATTATACACAATCGTTCGAAACCTCTACAAAAATTTTCTTTGGAGAACAGATTAAATTAGAACATTATCCACTTTGGGAGTAAAATATAACTATTGGATTAACTAGTAGGTAAAATCAGGTTAAACATCACAAATGTCTTGAGAATAAAATTATAAAAAGACCCTTTGTATTTGTGACTTTTTGAATATTATCCGTTACAAGGGAGAACTTTGTAACAAGGTTCATCTACACCTTAAATCATTTAGTAAATAGTTCTGCATAATACAGCCTCAACGAGATTTCTTGTTGGGGCTTTTGTTTGTTGTTTTATTGGTGGT
>JBMLRK010000032.1:0-1358 GCA_049241065.1 Spirosomataceae bacterium | reverse complement strand
CGACCTGACCCTGTAAGCGGTCAACGACCCTGACAGGGTCAGGTCGATGAGATTTACTTTCCTGTAAAATCAAAGTATAAGACTAATTCAATAGCTCGTTTAGGTTCTTTTTCATAGTCATAAAAAATATTTTTCATACTCATTGGCCCTGTGTTTTCTGACTTATTCGTTTTTGAACCGATACCTGGAATTGCATTCAAGAACGAAATATCGCCACTTGGGAAATTCAAGATATAGTTTTGGTATGGATCTGGCTTGAAAGCGGGTGTAAACAAGCGGAAGAAAATATCTTCATTCTCGGTCACAACCGTAAAGTCTTGTTGCTGCATAAAAAACTTACACCAATATAAGTTTGAGTGATAGCCCTTAAATTCTGGATAAACAAAAGGTATTTCACCCGTTTCTGTATTGTTGTAGTCCTTTTTCCAAACCCCAAATTGATTTCCTTTCAAACGGTTTCGCCATACTCGATAAGGGCCATTTCCCATGTACTCAATGCCTTTCATTTCTTTTTCGGGAAACGAAAAATTTACGCCTAAATAATTATTCAAATAAGCCGCAGGAAAATAATGTACTTTCATTTTTACCCATCCCGACGGATAAATCGTCCATTGGAGGGTATTGTAAGCTGTTTTACGGTCAAAAGTCGATTCAATAATGACGTTCCCGTTTTCGAGTCGATGGGTAAAATGTTGGAAGTTGGTTGCTCCTTCTTGTACAATCGGGCCATTCGTAAAAGGAATTATTCCTTTGGCATTCTTTACTTCTTGCAACATTCCTGTACGCTTATTGAACACAATCGTTAAGTCTTTCGCCTTGATTTGATACAAAGAATCTAACTGTTGAAAGTCCAGTGCCGTACTACTTTCGGTAGTAATCAATTGTTTAGCAATGGTTTTAGGTAATGAAATTTTAAAACTCCACGTAAAAATCTCTCGTTTTTGAGCATCATAAGCCGTTAAGTATAAGGCATCGTAGCCACGCCAATCGTTCGGTAGTTTAATTTGCAACGAACCTTTCTCTAAAGGTTTTAAGCTCGGTGCATTGACCGTCCCACTAACGCTGACATCCGCAGATAAGGAAGCGTTGAAACGTTTCAATTTCCAAGAGAAAGAGCATTCTTTTAGATTCGTAAAATGATAGCGATTTTCAAGATTCAACGTACCATCAAAATCGGCTGTAATCTCTTTTGCTTCTACTTTTATCGGACTCCAGACTTCTTTAATCGTAAAATAACTTCCTTCTTTTTCACGATAAGGCCCCACAATACCATCTGCGGCTCTGTTGCCATCGGTATCTAATGTGCCGTTTTTATCCGTTCTCACCACCCCTTGATCCACAAAATCCCAGAGGAAACC
>JBMLRK010000031.1:0-1482 GCA_049241065.1 Spirosomataceae bacterium | reverse complement strand
AGCGATGGGTGTTAGCCCATCGTCAAAAAGGATTTTACAAAATTGGTCAGAGAATGCTATTTTTCAATCCTTCGGACACTAGTAATCCATAATTTAAAATTAACACTTACTTTTCGGGCAATACGTGTGTTTATAAACAACCTGCCTTTTCTATATTTGTTCACAAAGTTAATAAAATATAACCTGTAGTCGTCATGAAAAAAATATTCTGGTTCATCGGCCTTGTCGTCATTTCTATCATCACTTATACGTTTTTTTCAGAAGACGATATGCCCGAAACAAGCCCTACGTCTTCTTACAAAGAAAGTATTTTAGCAATTCGTAAAACCAAGGATAAAGCCTTGAAGGAATCGAAAGAGTCACCGATTGAAGACAAAGCTCATTTTAGGGGATTACCTTATTTTGACGTAGATAGTAGCTATCAAGTAGTCGCAACCCTTGACCTATTAACAACAGGACAAAGCATTAACGTTCAGATGACGGGGGGAGAAACTGAAAAATATGAAGCGTATGCCAATGCGACCTTTGAATTGAAAGGACAAAAATGTGCGTTGAAGATATTCAAAACACCAGAAGGAATGCTCTTTATTCCGTTTAAAGACTTGACTTCGGGAAAGGAAACTTATGGTGGCGGACGCTATTTGGATGCAGACCCAAGTTCTGTAAAAGAGCATCAAATTACCTTAGATTTCAATACAGCGTATCATCCTTATTGTGCTTATAATGAAGGATTTACTTGCCCTATTCCTCCTGCGGAAAACTTGATTCCTGTGGCGATTATGGCGGGGGAAAAGCTAGACAAAGCTCATTAATATAATTCATTCAACCTATAAGGATTAGGATAATTTGCTGACAGAAAGCACTTTACCTCCTTATCCTTATAGGTTTGCATGAGTAAGCTAACTTATTTGCTGAAACTTAATTTTTTGGCATACGTCTGGGCTTTAATCGCCAATTCGGTAGCTAGAAAACAATGCTCTTGGGTCATTGCCGTTTCCGTTCTATTCAACACATCATCGACTAACTGCTTTCCAAAAGGCAACTCCACGTCGTTACAATCAATGTATTTTGTTTCCTGATTCGTTACTAAGTAAAGGTTATTGCCCGTTGCTCGGTTGGCTATATCAATATTTTTACGAATTTCAATGTAGCCTTCTGTTCCCAAAATCGTCAATCGACCATCTCCCCACGTTTTTAAGCCATCGGGCGAAAACCAGTCCACTCGGATATAAGCAGTTCCTTGGTCACCTTTGAGTATCACATCGCCAAAATCTTCAAAAAGTGGATGTTCTGGATGGTTGAGATTACCCACCTGTGACGTAACCACCTCTGCCTTCGTTGAACCAGTAAAAAACAAAAATTGATCACATTGATGCGAACCAATATCGGCAATAATTCCACCAAACTTATTTTTATCAAAAAACCAGTCGGGACGTACCGTTGTTTTAATGCGGTGTGGCCCCATCCCGATAGTCTGTACGA
>JBMLRK010000030.1:0-1974 GCA_049241065.1 Spirosomataceae bacterium | reverse complement strand
GTTATCCATATTGCAGAAATCTTGAATAGTAGCATTTAATTAGCTAGGTAAGTAATAATGTTAAATTATGAATTTTAAATTTTGGATTTAACACACTAGTTATTAGTCATTTACAACAAAAGCCAATATCAACTAATTTTGCACGAGTACTTAAGTACAAGGATTTATTTAGCTAAATCTAGTTATTTTATCCCATTACTTACTGATTCAAAACTCGAATTTTCCATGAATGATATACAATCAAAAAGTCACTCGGAATTATCAGAAGTCTTTAATCGTGACGAAGACCGAGTAGATTGGCATGACCAAACCCTCTGGTTTGTTCGTAGTAAAAGAGATAAAGCAGCTCATGCAATTCCTGATTGGGAATTATTGAGAGAAACGGCTTCTTCTATCAAAAACAACGTGCTTTCTAATATGCACGACTATTTACTTGAGTTTGAAGCCAATGCTCAAGCAAATGGCATTATCGTACACTGGGCAGCTGATGGCGAAGAACATAACCAAATTGTTCACTCCATTTTGGCAAAACATAAGGTTGATAGAATGGTAAAAAGTAAGTCGATGCTTACCGAAGAATGCCATTTGAATGATTACTTAGTAAAAAAAGGAATTGAAGTAATTGACAGTGACTTAGGAGAACGCATTGTACAGTTACGTCAAGAACCACCAAGTCATATTGTATTGCCTGCCATTCACTTAAAAAAGGAAGATGTAGGCGAAACCTTTCATATCCATTTAGGAACAGAAAAAGGTAATAAAGATCCTCAGTACCTAACCGAAGCTGCTCGTCAGCATTTAAGAGAAACCTTTGTGACTCGTCGTGCGGCATTAACGGGCGTTAACTTTGCCGTAGCCGAAACGGGGGAATTTGTGGTATGTACCAACGAAGGAAATGCCGACATGGGTGCTCACCTTGCAGACGTACATATTGCGTGTATGGGTTTTGAGAAAATCATTCCTAAGCGTGAACACCTGAGCGTTTTCTTACGCCTTTTGGCAAGAAGTGCTACAGGACAACCGATTACGACGTATTCGAGTCATTTCAAGAAACCTCGCCCGAACCAAGAAATGCACCTTGTCATTGTGGACAATGGGCGTTCTACGCAATTAGGAAGAGCTGATTTCAGAAACTCCTTGAAGTGTATCCGTTGTGCGGCTTGTATGAATACCTGCCCTGTTTATCGTAGAAGTGGCGGACACAGTTATCACAATGCCGTAGCAGGGCCAATCGGTTCGATTTTAGCACCGAATTTGGACATGACCCAAAATGCAGATTTGCCTTTTGCTTCTACCCTTTGCGGTTCTTGTTCCAATGTATGTCCTGTAAAAATTGACATTCACGAACAATTATACAAATGGCGACAAGTACTGGTCAAAGAAGGTCATGCTACGATTGGTAAAAAGGTAAGTATGCAAGGAATGACCTTCGTATTATCGAACCCGTCGATTTATCAAAACGGAGGAAAAATTGGTCGATTATTAATGAGCATTGCTCCTTTCTCGGTGAACAACCCATTGAATCCGTGGTACAAACAACGAGATATGCCGACTCCTCCAAAAGAAAGCTTTAGAGATTGGTATCTAAAAAACAGATAGTAAGGGATAATGCAAAATTTTGAATGATGAATTTTGGATTTAATACACTAAGCTATTATGAGGTTCGACATAACCTAGTAGAATTTCAATCCGCAAAAAACCTTGTAAGTTTTCAAAACCTATAAGGTTTCGTTCCAGAAAGTTATGTCGCAGTCTATTGGTTCTTTACAAAAAATAATGTCAACTAATTTTGCATGCTTTAGTACAAGGACTTATTTAGCTAAACCTATAAGGTTTTAGTTAAATGGTCTGACTATAAGGCTATTATAAACTAAACCTTATAGGTTTTTACACCAACTTATTTTGTCCCATTACTTAACTAATAAGACAGAATAAGTTGGCGAAACATCGCTAATCTAACATTCCTTGAAGATG
>JBMLRK010000029.1:0-1841 GCA_049241065.1 Spirosomataceae bacterium | reverse complement strand
TTTGTACAAATGTTGAACTGACGTTTTTCAAATGCCCCACCATCGCCAATACGTAAACCGTCAGGCTGTGAAAAAACTAACACCTCTAAATCTTTGAGATATGCTAAAAAAATGGTATTTTTAAGTCTAACAAATATTCTTCACCAGATGCCCTTAGTTGCTAAATTAGACCGTTTTCAATTTCATTTTTCTTCTCTCGAAGAGTCTATTACTTGTGATAATCCTGTTCGATTTCTGGATGCTTTTGTCGATAAGCTCGAAATGGAGAAACTCCAATTCTCTCCACTGACTATTAAAATAGAAGGAAGACCAGCGTTTGAACCTCAAATATTCCTGAAACTTTACTTGTACGGATATCTGAATGGAATCAGAAGTAGTCGAAAACTCGAACGTGAATGTGTCCGTAATATAGAGTTACAATGGTTACTTTCTGGGCAAAGACCTAACTATCATTCAATCGCTGATTTTCGGAAAGTAAATTCTGTAGCCCTACAAAACACCTTCAAACTTTTTGTTCTGTTTTTGAAAGAAGCACAGCTTATTGGGGGTAAAACTATCGCCATTGACGGTACTAAAGTGAGAGCGTCTAACTCTAAAAAGAATAATTTCAATCTTAAAAAGATAGAACGTCACTTAACGTATATTGAAACTAAAACGGCTGAATACCTTCAACAACTATCAAAGAATGATAAAGCCGACGACGAACTGGATGTTTCTAACATCCAAGCCAAAATAGAACGCCTTAAAAATGCCAAAATCAAGTACGAAGCATTAGAAACACAACTGAACGAAAGCATTGAACCCCAAGTCAGTACCACCGATGCGGATGCTCGTGCTTTGTTGGTTCACGGACAAGTGGTTGAGGTAAGTTACAATGTTCAAGCAGCCGTGGACGAACAACACAAATTAATTGTAGCCACTCACACCATCAATCGCAATGATAGAAACGCATTGAGTAGAATGGCTCTTGAAGCTAAGGCAAACATTCAAGCAGAAGAATTGACCGTCATTGCCGATAAAGGATATCACAATGGAAGAGAAATACAAACTACACAAGCTGCCCATATACAAACCATCGTGGCAGTAGCCGAATTGGTAAATAGCAACGACTACGGAACACAGCCTGACTATCTGGTCTCGAAGTTTACTTATAACCCAGAATCAGACACTTACACCTGTCCACAAGGACAGACCTTGACCACCAAAGGCACTTGGCATCAAAAGAAAAGAGAATTAAATGTAAGCTACTTATTCAAAAAATACCGAACACCTGCTTGTACAAGTTGTCCAGTCAAAGACCTTTGTACGGGTCGAAAAGATGGTAGAAGAGAGATAGAACGTTCAGAATACGCACAAGCCGTAGAACAAAATGCCAAGGATTATCAGAACAATAGGGACTTGTATCGTAAAAGACAAGAAATTAATGAACATATCTTCGGGACTATCAAGCGTCAGTGGGGCTATGACCATACCAATCTGAGAGGCTTGAAAAAAATCAATGGAGAAATGGCATTAATCATGACCGTTTACAACATCAAACGTAGTTTGAACATCTTAGGTATATCCGAGTTGATGGCAAAACTCCACAAATGGAGTCCAGACTATGAGAAAGCAACTTATTTTGGCAAAAAACGAGCTATTTTTAGCTTATTTAAGCCCTTAAAAGATTTTAAACAAAAACAAGCAGCCTAAAATATAGCACTCAGTAAAACCCTTTAAAAGGCTAAATATAGCTTTATATTTTGAAGCGTTTTTGCTAAATTTAGTTTTTTCACAGACTGCCGTTAGCGGCAAGTTTAACAACACGACTATGACGACACAATTTTGGATAGAAAAGGCTT
>JBMLRK010000028.1:1373-4965 GCA_049241065.1 Spirosomataceae bacterium | reverse complement strand
AGCCCTGAAGGGGCGACACACATCAGGATAGGGTGAAGCCCTATCAACATGGCAACAAGGCACACAGGCAATGAGTTTTTTAAGGCAATGAGTAAAAAGGAGGAGTAATTTTTTTAACTCATTAACTTTAAACTTTTCACTTTGTGCCTCCTTGCCTCTCTGCCTTCATGCCTCCTTGCCTGTTACACCCAAATTAGCCTAAATTCAATAAATCGTTCATGCCCAAAATACCTTTTTTATCAGCCACAAATTCAGCAGCAATCACAGCACCTGTTGCAAAACCAGCACGACTATGAGCTTGATGAAGAATTTCGATTTGGTCGATGTCCGAAATGTATTTAACGATGTGTGTGCCTGGTACTTTTCCTTCACGAGCAACCCAAATCGGCACTTGATTATTTTCTGGAATTTCGCAATTTATCCACGAATCTTTTCCGTCTAAATTTTCGATAATGCCTTCTGCAATCGTGATAGCCGTTCCACTAGGAGCATCTTTTTTCTCTGTATGGTGAATTTCTGTCGAAGTAACCGAATATTCTTTCTGATGCGGATTCATCAATCTTGCCAATACTTTATTCAATTGAAAAAAGATATTTACCCCAATTGAGTAATTCGACGACCAGAAGAACGTACCATTTTTTTCGATAGTTAATGCTTCGATTTCTGGTTTCTTTTCCAACCAACCTGTTGTACCCGAAACGACAGGGAATCCCTTTTCGATACAAGCTTTCACGTTTTCAAAAGCAGCAAGTGGGTGGCTAAATTCAATAACGGCATCCACTTGATCCGTTGTAAGTGCATCAAATTCGGCACGGTTGTT
Organism: Spirosomataceae bacterium; assembly: GCA_049241065.1. Classification (GTDB taxonomy): domain Bacteria; phylum Bacteroidota; class Bacteroidia; order Cytophagales; family Spirosomataceae; genus JALRIJ01. The sequence continues at coordinate 4,145 of JBMLRK010000028.1, read as the reverse complement.
AATGTCGATACGAGCTACAATGTTATGACCTCGGCTCAATGCTATCCCTTCGATAACTTTCCCCATTTTACCATAGCCGAGAAGAACAATATTCATAAATACTACGTGTTAAATTAATAATGATTATTTTTTTGAATGAAAGTCAAAGGTCAACTTAGCTCCAAAAACAGGCTCTGTAATTCTTGGATTTGAGATAGTTGGTTGTACTTTCAACGAAATATCGTCTGTTAAATCAAACGTTTTTAAGTGAGCCGTTACATTGGCATCTACAATATTGGCAGCCCAAGTAACAATCAGAAACAGGTACGAAAAATCCCTATTTCGTCTATATCCATCCACGATTCGTTTCACGGATGCTTTCTCCCTTTGTACAGTACTACCATCAGGCATCAAAATAGGAATGCTAGTCGGAGCCGTAGAACCGTCGGTTGGAAAGAAACTGCCGTATAAGTTTTCGTAGTAATGGTAACGAATATCATTATAAGCAATGAAGTAAATATTTACACCGAATGCCGCTGCGATAAAAGGGAGTTTCCATTTCTGGCGGTTATAAATTTGCCCCCAACCAGGCACCATGGCAGAACGAAGCGTAGCAACTCTAGGAATGATTTTGTAATTGCTTTTGAGACTGTCTTTACTAATACTCTTTTGTACTACCGCATGATTCGTGTCAACCTTACTAGTTTGTGCGGAGGTCGAAAAGCCAAAAGCTAAACACAAAGCCATCACAACAAGATTGATATAACAGTACGATTTGATGCGTTTATTGTTCATTAACTAGTTCTTTTAGTTCACGGTTCATTTCAGATAGGATTTATCTCTACCCAAAACGCCCGCTTGGCTTGCTTATTGTACCGTTTGTCATAACGGAACTTAGGCTTTCATTGCCAATAAAATTTTGTCTAATTCTTCTTGTGAAGTGAAAGGAATCTTAATTTCGCCTTTTCCTTTTTCATCGGCTTTTACCGTTACTTTTGCCCCAAAATACGCCTGTAAGCGAAATTGAAGGCTTTTAACTTCCTGTTTGATGCTCGTTTCTTTTTTAGCAGAGCCGATAAGGTTAGCATTTGCCAAATCACGAACGGCTTCTTCTACTTTACGAACCGATAATTCTTCCGAAATTATTTTGTTAAAAATTGCTAATTGCTGGGCAGCGTTTTCGATATTGATAATCGCACGGGCATGTCCCATCGAAATACGATTGTCACGCAAAGCTGCTTGAATTACGTCAGGTAGTTTCAGTAAACGGATGTAGTTATTCACCGTCGTACGGTTTTTACCCACACGGTCACCCAATTCTTCTTGCTTTAGATTACATTCTGAAATCAATCGTTGATAACTCAAGGCTACTTCGATGGCATTCAAGTTTTCACGTTGAATGTTCTCGATTAAGGCCATTTCCAACATCTGTTGGTCGTCGGCAGTACGTACGTAGGCAGGAATTGCCTTTAGACCAATTCGACGAGATGCTTGTAAACGGCGTTCACCCGAAATCAACTGATAACGATTTGGCCCCAATTGACGAACGGTAATGGGTTGAATAATCCCTTGAACCCGAATCGAATCCGCTAATTCATTCAAGGCATCTTCATCAAAGTGTGTACGTGGTTGAAAAGGGTTAGTTTCAATGAAATCTACTGAAATCTCATTCATCGAACTAAACGATTCACGTTGTGGACGCTCAATAGGTTTGGTATATACTGGTCTTTCCGAAGAAACATTATTCACCGAGTCTGAGTCTTGCAATAATGCCCCTAAGCCTCTACCAAGTCCCACACGTTTTTTTGCATTTATTTCTGGTTTACTCATAATCGTACCGTTTTAGTCCATTTATGGAGCTGTTGCTCACAAACATTTAGTCGTTGCGATGCCTTTTTTTCGTGGAAACAAACACATCAACTCAACTTAAAAATTACTCTTGGCTAACGTAGCCATTTTTTGTTAAAATTTCACGAGCCAAGTTCAAATAACTAATAGCTCCTTTGCTTTCAGCGTCGTGAGCGATGGCTGGTACACCAAAGCTAGGAGATTCTGATAAGCGGATATTTCTAGGAATAATGGTATCGAATACCATATTTTTAAAATGCGAAGTCACTTCGGCAACCACTTGGTTCGATAAGCGAACACGTAGGTCGTACATGGTTAATAAAATCCCCTCAATCGTAAGTTCGGTATTTAAACGAGATTGAATGATTTTGACCGTGTTAAGAAGTTTTCCTAATCCTTCCAAGGCAAAATATTCACATTGAACAGGTATGATTACGGAGTCGGCACCTGTAAGGGCATTAATCGTGATTAGACCCAAAGATGGAGAGCAGTCGATGATGATAAAATCGTAGTAGTCAGTGATGGTCGAAAGACATTCTTTCATACGCATTTCACGATCTTGAATATTAATCATCTCAATTTCAGCCCCAACTAAATCGATATGCGAAGGAAGAAGATGCAGATAAGGAATGTCTGTCTCGATAATAATATCTTGAATTTGCACCCCATCTACCATACACTCATAAATAGAGTTTTCAATTTCTTTTGGATTATAGCCCAAACCCGACGTAGAGTTTGCCTGTGGGTCGGCATCTACAATAAGGGTTTTGAATTCTAAGGCCGCAAGGCTTGCAGCCAAGTTGATTGTGGTAGTTGTTTTACCAACTCCGCCTTTCTGGTTGGCAATTGCAATTACTTTCCCCATTTTGTTTGTCTGAATTACCTGTTTCAGTGTTAGGTTATTTGGTAGCTAAAATTGTGTAAGTAAATGAAATTATGTAGTTA
>JBMLRK010000028.1:0-1273 GCA_049241065.1 Spirosomataceae bacterium | reverse complement strand
TATATCTGTCATTAACACGAGAGCTTAACCTATTGGTTTTGGGTGTCTCCCGATAACGGATATACTATTAACTAATGATTAATTAACGGTTTGAAAAGATAGCCCAGTAGATTCGTTAAGACGGATGTTATTTCTTGAAAAAATATACGGAACAAACTTTTACCGATTTTTAACTTAGTGATAAACAACAATAATGCCGATAATCGTATAATGCACAAACTCAATTCTTTTCCCAAATATCAAGCTTTCCTGTCATATTTACAAAAAGTGTTCCACAAAATGTTTCACGATTGGTAAAATAATCGCAACTTAGAACAAATGATGAAGAAATGAAGAATAATTTGTTAAATTTAAGCACTAGAAATATCTTAGACTCATCAATAATTTAACAAACTAACAATTCGTACTTATGAGCGAAATTAATTCCGATTATCCAACCAACAAGAAATTAGGCACTTACCCGAGTTCGATTCCCTTTATTCTCGGAAATGAAGCTGCCGAACGTTTTAGTTTTTATGGAATGCGTTCCATTCTTTCTACCTTTCTTGTGGCTCAATTTTTCAACCCTACTTTTAACCCTGCCCTGCAAGCGGTTGCCGAAGCAAAATCCAATGAAAAGGTTCACATGTTTGTCGCTTTAGCGTACATTATGCCGATGTTAGGAGGGATAGTTGCTGACTGGTTTTTTGGGAAATATAAAGTGATTCTTTATGTGTCTATTTTATATTGTTTTGGTCATTTAACCCTAGCTCTTTTTGAAGAAAACCTCGATGTTTTTTCAATTGGTCTAATCATTATTGCCATGGGAGCAGGAGGGATAAAGTCTTGTGTGTCAGCCAATGTGGGCGACCAGTTTGACTCATCCAACGAGCATTTGATGTCTAAAGTATATGGTTGGTTTTATTTTTCAATCAATACGGGTTCAGTGGTTTCTAACATTCTTATTCCTATTATCTACAAAAATTATGGTCCTGCTTGGGCTTTTGGAGTACCAGGTATCTTGATGACCATTGCCACAATCACCTTCTTCTTAGGACGAAAACGCTACATAAAAGTACCCCCAGCTGGCATTAATCGTAATAACTTCGTTTTTTTTTCATGGTACGCTCTTACTAATTTAGGTAAAAAACAAGCTGGCGACTCATGGTTAGATGTTGCCAAAACAAGTTACGACCCCGAGAAAGTAGAAGCCGTAAAAGCCGTATATCGGGTATTGGCAGTATTTGCTTTTATTCCAATTTTCTGGGCTTTGTGGGATCAAAACTTGGCAGAA
>JBMLRK010000027.1:0-5719 GCA_049241065.1 Spirosomataceae bacterium | reverse complement strand
GTGATACCTTTTCCTTCTAAAATGATTAACATAGACTCTGTTAATTCATTCAAGTTATTCGGGAATTGGTCTGTATCCCATCCGTTTTGGTAGTCACCACGGTTAGCATCCATACTACCAAGCATGTTATTATCTACAGCTACTTGTAATTCATGTTGGAATGTATGACCAGCTAAAGTAGCGTGGTTTACTTCAAGGTTCAACATGAAATCGTTTTCTAAACCGTATTCTTTCAAGAATCCGATTACAGTTGCTGAGTCAAAATCGTATTGGTGTTTAGTTGGCTCACAAGGCTTAGGTTCAATAAAGAATTTACCTGTGAATCCGTTTTTACGAGCATAGTCACGAGCAATCGTTAAGAATTGTCCCATGTGAGCTAATTCACGTTTCATGTCTGTGTTCAACAAGGTCATATAACCTTCACGACCACCCCAGAATACGTAGTTTTCACCATTCAAGGCAATCGTAGCGTCAATCGCATTTTTAACCTGTGTACCAGCGTGTGCAACTACTGAGAAATCAGGGTTTGTAGAAGCACCGTTCATGTAACGAGGGTTAGAGAACACGTTCGCAGTACCCCACAATAACTTCACACCAGAAGCAGCTTGTTTTTGCTTCGCATAATCAACGATTGACTGTAAGTTTGATTCGTACTCGCTCATTGAGTTACCTTCGTCAACTAAGTCAATATCGTGAAAACAGTAATAAGGAGCGCCAATTTTAGTGAAAAATTCAAAAGCAGCATCCATTTTATCTTTTGCTCTGTCAACAGCTCCTGCTTTTACATCCCAAGGGAATTGTTGCGTTCCTGGGCCAAATGGATCAGAACCTTGTCCACAGAAAGTATGCCAGTATGAAATTGCAAAACGTAAATGTTCTTTCATTGTCTTGCCAGCAACAATACGGTTTTCATCGTACCATTTAAACGCTAACGGGTTGTCAGACTCACGTCCTTCAAATTGAATTTTTCCAATTCCACTAAAAAATTCTTTGTCTCCTAATGTGATATTTGCCATTATTATATTTTTGAAATTAGTTTGATTGCTTTTAAGACAAACATTTGACGGAACCGCAACAGTTAACCGCCAAATGTTGTACTACACTCATGAACCCAATTTTTGTAAAACAAAAATTTTAATTGTATTATCTATGTTATAAATAGTTAATTTCTAAGCTAAGTGTTCTGTACTGTTCTGTTATTTAATTTTACTACGAAAGTACAATTAATTCTACATAAAGACAAATATATTGACTCCTAATTTATAATTAAGCCAATTGTTAGTCAAAATAGTGACTTTGATAGCTCGGTAAGGCATTGAAAAAAACTAAAGCGTACTAAATTGTGTTATTTTCGTAGTTAGGGAAGGATAAAGAGGGTATAGCGGTTGTATAAAAAGTTTATGAGCGACTAAAGCTAAAAGCAGTTTGATAAAAATATTTTGCACAGGATGCTTTTAACTTTAATCTATACACTTTTCACACACCTCCAGCTTTCAAAAACAGATTTTAATAGAAGTAAATGACAACATTTGATTATAAGACTGCATTGGCAAAGCTACCTGAAGCACCAGGGGTATATCGTTATTTTGATGAAGAAGGAACCGTTATTTATGTCGGTAAGGCCAAGAATCTAAAAAATAGGGTAAGTAGTTATTTCGCCAAATCAAATCAACACGACCGAAAAACAAAACGATTGGTGAGCCAAATTTGTAATTTGGAGTTTACCATTGTACACACTGAATTTGATGCTCTCTTATTGGAGAATACGCTCATCAAAAAATACCAACCCAAATTTAATATCTTATTGAAGGACGATAAAATGTATCCCTTCATTTGTATTACCAATGAACCGTTTCCTAAGTTGATTACAACAAGGCGGGTAGATAAAAAATTGGGGACATTCTTTGGTCCATTTGCCCATCAGAGAGCGATGTATGCCTTATTAGAGATGTTCGGACAGTTATATAAATTTCGAACCTGTAATCTTAATCTACATGAAAAAAATATTACCGAAGGCAAATTCAAAATTTGTTTAGAATACCATATTGGCAATTGTAAAGGCCCTTGTGAAGGCTTGCAAACGGAAGCTGATTACCTCAAAGAAATAGAGCAAGCCAAACATATTTTGAAGGGAAACATGACGTTACCTCGTCAGTATTTTGAAGAAAGAATGTACACTGCTGCGGAGAAACTAGCTTTTGAGGAGGCACAAGAATATAAGGAAAAACTTGCCTTGTTGGTTAATTTTCAGAGTAAATCAACGGTGGTAAATCCGAATATCAAAGATGTAGATGTTTTCTCGATTGTATCGGACGAAAATATTGCTTTTTTGAACTTTATGAAAGTGTTGAATGGATTTATTACGCAAACCCAAACCATTGAAGTCAAGAAAAAGTTGGAAGAAACGGATGAAGATATTCTGACCATGCTGGTTTGGGAAATGCGAGAGCAGTACGACAGTGAGGCGAAAGAAGTTATTACCAATATTCCGCTTTCTATACAGTTAGCAGGTATCGAAAATACGATTCCACAGATTGGCGACAAACGGAAACTGTTGGATATGTCCTTGAAAAATGTCTTGTATTTCCGTAAAGAAAAAGCAGATAGAAAAGCCGCCGAAGACAGTGGGGGAGACCGTAAAATGCGTATTTTGTTGACGCTTAAAAATGATTTACAACTAAAAAGTTTACCCCGTCATATTGAGTGTTTTGATAACTCCAATATTCAAGGAACAAATCCTGTTTCGGCAATGGTATGCTTTAAGGATGGCTTACCTTCCAAAAAAGATTATCGTCATTTTACTCCTCGTACCGTAGAAGGTCCCAATGACTTTGCTACCATGCACGAGGTTGTTACAAGACGCTACACTCGTTTGTTGGAGGAAGAACAGGACTTACCAGACTTAATTATTATTGATGGCGGAAAAGGACAATTAAGTGCCTCTTGTGATGCCTTGAAAGCAATTGGACTGTATGGGAAAATTCCAATCATTGGTATTGCTAAACGCTTGGAAGAAATCTATTTTCCAGAAGACAGTGTACCCTTGTATATTGATAAAAAATCAGAATCTTTAAAGTTGATTCAACGTTTACGAGACGAAGCTCACCGTTTTGGGATTACCAAGCACCGAGACAAACGCTCTAAGAATTTTATCATTAGTCAGTTAGAAGGCTTAGAAGGAATTGGAAAAGTAACCGCTACGAAATTATTAAAACACTTCGGTACAGTAAGTAATTTGTATAAAGCACCGCTAGAAGAATTAGAGACAGTCTTAGGAAAGGCTAAGGCATTACAACTAAAAGAACAATTGAGTGTCATGAATGACCAATAAAAGCATAAAAAAAAGAGAACCCGATTGAGTTCTCTTTTTTCTTTTGAAGATGGATTAATATTCCCAAAGGTTATGTTCCATTTCCATTAATTTGAATTCTTCTTGTTGCGAGTTTACAAGACCTTGTTTTTCGCCACCATAAATATCATCCAAGTATTTGTCCTGAGCATTTCCTTTTTTGATTAAACGAGCGTTGAATAAACGTAAGTCAAAAGCATCAGCCATATTCTTGTGTTGAGCTTCATTTTGTTCATTATACCAAATACAGTTTGGATTACTACGGAACAATTTATCTAAATCTTTATAGCGGAAAGACGCTACTGTTTTGTCGAAACCTGCCGCTGTTTTGTTTGCAGGGATTACCACAGTTAATGCTTGAATATCGAAATACAAACGAGAACGTTGTTTATCAAAAATAGCGTCTTCTTTTAACTCAATGATTGACAATTCTTTAGGGAAATAATAGATTCCGTCGCCACCAGCAGGTTTCGGAGCCAAGTTACCCCAACCATCACCACCGCTAGCAGGTTTCTGAGCAGCAGGCTTTGTGTCGCCCCAACCGTCATCTGCGCCAGCAGTCGCTCCAGTATTTGCTTTTTCGTTACCAAATCCAGCCGCTTTTTCAGCATCAGAAAGAGATTGGTCGCTAACCGCATTTTCCATTTCCAAATTCTTCAAAAATTGCTCTTTTGTCAATTTCGTTCTTAACGAATCGTTTGCATACGGTTGTAAAACGCCGCTTTGTACCCATTCAATTAAGTATTTGGTTACTTCGTTACCTTTTGAGAAGAAAGGCTGGTTTTGTTTTTCGTTCAAATCCATTCTTCTCCACAAACGTCTTTTCCACATGATATTCGATTCGTCAATTGGGCGAACAGAATCTGGGTTTTTGCCGTTGTTGGTCTTTTCTTGTGCTGATGTAAACGTGCAAGCAGCCAATGTCAAAAGAGCCGAGCCTGCGATTTTCACTAGATGTTTCATCTGATTATAATGTTCAGTTATTTCGATGGAATCAATGAAACGCCTTAAAAGTCTCTAAGGCGTTTCATTATGCCCCTATTCGTTAAATGTATGCCTTATTCGATTGAATATCAGTCTTTAATGTTGCAAGAATAACGAAGAATACTAAGTTGTATTGTAATAACCTTCAGCTAATTGATGAAGGTCGAATAATCATTAATTCAAAGGAATGTTAATTACACGGTTGTAAGGAATGCTTTCCACACCACCTCTAAAGTTTCTGCGTTGTACACCTTTCACTTCGATGTAGTAACGGTCTCCAGGTTGAGCTTGTGCTGCCAATGAGCTAATACCCACGCTATTTGCTCCACTTGCATCCCCAATCTTACGAGAACCTCTTGCCAAGGCTACATAAATTTCAGATACACGGAACTGAGCATCTTCTGGGTTAGTCGATTTGAATGATTCGTCCGCAATAGCATCTGCACTAACACTACGTAATCCACTTGCACTTGCTCCACGTTTCTCATCTAATACGCCACCATTACCACGAATTACTACATCTGGTCTTGGTACACGACGTACACGGAAGGTTTCTTTTCCAAGTAATACACCACCATTAGATACGTTTAAGGTAGCATTTGCTGAGTTTGGTACAATGGTAACTTTACCACGTTCGCCTGGGATGGCATCTCCACCATCAACCGAGAACGAAGGATTCCATAATGCTCCTAAACCTGGACTAACTACACTGATGCGGTTAGCACAACCTAAATATAAAGCAGGTAACGTTGCTGTTTCGATGTTGTAGGTTGGTTTCAATACAAAATAATCTTTCGTGATTGATTCTGTTTTAGGTCCTGTTGGACTCATGTATGAAACCGAAGCTGTATAAGTTTTCTTGGCTAACCCATTTTTATCATACGAACCACCCGTAGTTTTGAATTTCACCTGACCACGGCCGTCTTTTACAGGAACACCGCTTCCATTGATACTCATACGTGGAGTAAACCCGCTTGATGTAGCTGCAATGAAGATTTCAGCTTCATAATCCATACCCGCAACAACCGTATTTGAACTAGCCGAGACTTGAGCAAATACTTTATCAAACTTAATTTCTTTTGCACCTACTTTCGACGCTAATTGGCTTAACACTTCGCCTTCATAACGTCTGATTTCTGCTTGCTTTTGACTTAATGTAGCCAATGCAGCAGGAACAGGAGTTTGTTCAAAGTTCAATTCAGCAAAGTCCTTGTTACGTTGACTTGCATCTTTTCCAACAACAGGGTCGTCTTTTGCATCAAGTGCTAGAGAGCCAAAGGTTGTTCCTTTATCTGCATAACCTAATAACTTTTGACGGAAACTTTCCATAGAGCCAACTAATTTGTATGCTTCTCCATTTTTATTCGCTCCAATCATAATCTGGTG
>JBMLRK010000026.1:0-3541 GCA_049241065.1 Spirosomataceae bacterium | reverse complement strand
TTAATACGTATCTGATACAATCCTTTTAATTATTCTATTTCCTTGCAAACTAGTATTCGTTTATTATATTTGACAAGTTATCAGTTCACCCAGATTCATTTAACATCATTGTAGGTGATGCGTCTATCCTCCTTCGTAGTTTAAGAAATATAAATCAGATGTAAATATGTGTCCTTTAAGATTTTAAAGGTTTAACTACGTACGCAATCTACCAATCATTCCAAAGTCGTATCATTTATAATAGATGATTCACCAGTAGAAGATTAACAAAAACTGCATTTTTCTTAGTACATAATTTATATATAACCACTAAATGACAGCGTGTTCCCTTGCTTAAAAAATGAGTACTACGCCTGTCAAACACCATAAATATGTCACTACTATTCAATAGTACGCCCATGTCCGAACAAAAAACAGTGGCAAAAGCATCCAAAAATAGCAGTTTTTGGAATGAGAAATGGATTCAAATTCCTTTCGCAGATGTTGAAAATCCTCCAAAATATCAGGTATCGAATTATGGAAGATTAAAGAGTTTTCAAAATGACCCAGTCCATGGAGAAATTATCGGAGGTTCTAAAATTCAAGGTTACAAGTCACTGAATATTAGAGTTAAAGGTAACAAGTCGATTAACCGCTATGTGCATAAATTGGTAGCGGAGTTCTTCTTAAAAAAAGAATCAGAGGAAAGTAAATTTGTAGTGCATCTTGACCACGATAAGTTGAATAACTACTGGGAAAACTTGAAATGGGTAACTAGAGATCAGATGACCATTCATAACCGTGAAAATCCAGCGGTTAAGGACAAAGTGATTCCGAGAAGAACTAAAAATTACAAGTTGACTGAGAGTAAAGTATTGATGATTAAGAAAATGCTTAAATCAGACAAAAATCGTTTAAAAATGATTGCCAAGCAATTTGGCATTACCCATACGCAATTAAACAGAATACGTTCTGGCGAAAACTGGGGTCATGTAAAACTAGAAGACGAGAAATAAGAATTACTGAGTACACTTCAAAGACAAACAAAAACTCCCACTTAACAGCGGGAGTTTTTATTTTTATACAAATTTACCTTTTTATCGGAACAACTAATTTACTTTTTTGAGTATTAATGCACCTAATGGAGGTAACGTTAATATCACCGATTGTGCTTTACCCTGCCAACCAACAGGTTGCGTATGGATATTGGAGTTAGACTGCCCACTTCCCCAATAAACCGTACTATCCGAGTTCAGTACCTCTACCCATTCACCCGCTAAAGGCAGACCAACTCGATAATCGGCACGTGTAACAGGTGTTAAATTCAAGACCACAACCACCTGCTCTTCAAAGACATCCCCTTTTCGAGCATAGATAAGAATACTATTCTCTCTATCTGAAGTATCTATCCACTCAAACCCCTCGTGTGAGAATTGTTTTTGATACAACGCTGGCTCTCCTTTGTACACCGTATTCAACGCCTTTACAAACTCTTGCATTCCCTTATGAGGAGCATGATCCAATAACCACCATTCTAGGCTTTTTGAGAAATTCCATTCAGACGTTTGCCCAAATTCTCCACCCATAAATAGTAAGTTTGTTCCCGGGTGAGTAAACATGTAGGCAAATAACAAACGTAGATTCGCAAAACGTTGCCACTCATCGCCAGGCATTTTACCTACTAAGGACTTTTTACCATACACCACTTCATCATGCGATAGCGGCAACATAAAGTTTTCGGTAAAAGCATAAACCGTAGAAAACGTAATTTGTCCTTGATGATGTTTACGATACATTGGATTACGCTCAAAATATTTTAACGTATCGTTCATCCAACCCATCATCCACTTTTGTCCAAAGCCCAAACCTCCCGTATAAATTGGTCTAGAAACTCCCGTAAACGAAGTAGATTCCTCCGCAATAACTTGCACGTCTGGGAACATGCCATAAATCACCTCATTTAATTCCTTGATTAACGAAATAGAGTCCAGATTATGGTTTCCACCAAAGATATTTGGTTCCCATTCGCCTTGCTTACGAGAATAATCTAAATATAACATCGACGCAACAGCATCTACACGTAAGCCATCTGCATGATAACGTTCTAACCAATAAATTGCATTAGAAATCAAGAAACTACGAACCTCATTTCGTCCATAGTTAAAGATATACGATTTCCAATCAGGATGATAGCCTTTTCGTTTATCAGGATGTTCATAAAGATGCGTTCCATCAAATTCATATAAACCATGAGCATCCCCGGGGAAGTGAGAAGGAACCCAGTCAAGCAATACCCCAATGTCATTTTTATGACACTGTTCTACCAAATACATAAAATCCTGAGGTTCACCAAAACGAGACGAAGGAGCGAAATAGCCCAATACTTGATACCCCCAAGAAGGCTCGAACGGATGCTCCATCACAGGCATGAACTCAATATGCGTAAAGTTCATCTCCTTGACATAGGCAACCAACTGATCAGCTAGTTCTACATAAGATAACTTTTCATTATTCTCTTTCTTTCTCCATGATCCAACATGGACTTCATAAACTGACATTGGAGCCGCCAATGAGTTCTTTTCGGCACGTTTCTCCATCCATTCAGAGTCCGTCCACTCATACCAGTTGTCCCAAACGATAGACGCAGTGCGAGGTGGAGTTTCAAAACGCTGAGCATAAGGATCCATTTTTTCCAACAGACGTCCGTTTTGAGCCTCAATACAAAACTTATACGTCTCCCCTTTTCCGATATTTGGAATAAAACCCTCCCAAATACCTGAAGCATCCCAACGGACAAAAAGCTTATGGCTATATTTATCCCAATGATTAAAATTACCAATTACCGAAACCGATTTTGCAGAAGGAGCCCACACTGCAAAATAAACCCCAGGTACACCTTCATATTCTGTAATATGTGAACCTAACTTTTCAAAAAGTCTATAGTGTTTCCCCGATTTAAAAAGATTAATGTCAAAGTCCGAAAAACGGCTAAATACTTCTACATTTTTAAGTTGAGGTAAAGCAGGAGCTTCATTTGTAATCGCTTTGTCCTCTGTTTTTGATGTTTCATTCATAATACGCTGCTGATTTGAATCGGTAATTTCCGTAGTTTCGGGTACAATACTAGTTCTTTTCTTCATAAATTATCAAAAATGGTTAATGATTATTCGTTGCCCATTTGAAACTAGACAACGGTTTGTAAATATAGGTTTTCTTATGAATAGAAACAATTATATTTTTCCGAAGATTATCAATACCTTCAAACACTCCATTTTTAGTTTTCGCAAGGTACAATCTGCTTTATTTCGTTGCACAAATTAGAATTAAAGCATTCATCTACAATTTTATTCAACAAGCAATTGACTTATAACCAGACACTTGCAAAATACTTTCATTTTTTTTACAACAAAAGCTTGCTATTCAAAAAAAAACCTAGTACTTTTGCATCACGAAAAACGACAAACACTTCGAAAGAAAAGAAATACTAATCGTTTTAAGTCCCCAAATTGGTCCGTTCGTCTAGGGGTTAGGACACGTCCCTTTCACGGATGAAACACGGGTT
>JBMLRK010000025.1:0-7088 GCA_049241065.1 Spirosomataceae bacterium | reverse complement strand
TTACCCGACAAATTAACCAATACGGAAGCACCTTCTAACACGTGAAGCCATGCACCCAACGTTAACCCATCCCAGAAAACATCATTTTTTGAAATGGGTTTCCTTGACAGATTAACTACATCATGCCCTTGCTCTTCCCAATGTTTTTGCAGCGATTTTCCTAGAAAACCACTCCCTCCTGCTACTACTATTTTCATAAGCTAAGCGAACGCATACAGAATTGCCAAGACAAAGAAGCGATAACCTAACCATGAAATCGTAGGAAACCAACCTATTTCCAACAAGCGACAACGACGTAAATGCTCGTTTAACATCAACCCGACTACCAGCATAAAATACCCTCCTAATACAAAGGGACTAATCACTAGCACCCCTTGAAGTAATAAGATAGGAACTAACAATAGCGTTCCGATTAACGACACCGTTGCCATATTACCCAAATATTCCATTCGTTTTTGTCGATTCAACTGTGTTAAGATTAGGCTCTGCCAAACAAATTGTCCTCCGCAAATAAGCAGCTCACGATATGCTGTTGTTACCAACCCAAGACTTTCATTTATTGGTTGCAGATAATTAAACAGTACGTATGCACTCATCAATAAAACGAATACCAAATACGCCATTCGATACCCAAAATGAAAATCAGGAATACAAAACCGTTTTACTGCTTTTTGGGTCGCAGTGGGAACAATTACTTTGCGATTGAACGACACAAACTTATACAAATGCGTTACAACCTTTTGTACCCAGTTGTTTTCCATCACCTTTTTTATCGACGGAAACCGAGTACTTAAAATATGTACGAGTGACGCAACCCCATAGTATATTTCTTTCGTATGGGTATTAATCAGTGCGATTTCGTTTCGAGCTTTATCCATTACAACACCTGCTATTTGGTGTTCATTAGCATGTTGATACGGAACAGCTGTAGTGGATTCTATCATGCCAGCCTGTTCAAAAGCTTTGGCATATACGTTACACATCGGGCAGTCTGCGTCTAGTAACAACGTATATCCTATAAGTTTGTCGTTTTTCATATATTTTTATTGTTATTGTATTTACGAAAATTTTAGGAAATTGTATTTAAAAAAAAGGCTAGAATTTAACTAGCCACTTCATAATATTCAGTTTATCAAGCTTTTCCAGCGTAGTCGCAAATGTATTTAATTTGTCCGTAACTTCTGCAATATTCTCTAACAGGAGCTTAAAACTCTTTTCCTCAAACCCTCCAGCAGAAAAAGAAGCTAAGTCTTTCAATTCCTTGGTAATGGGTTCTACCTCTCTCCTTCTACGCTCACGAATAATTTTAAAGGCTACTTCCCACATATCTTTTTCTGCCACAAAATATTCTTTCCTATCACCAGGAATATGCTTTTTATAAACCAATCCCCAGTCCATTAACGCTCTGACATTTAGATTAGTATTACTTCTCGAAAACTTCAATTGTTCCATTATCTCATCGGTCGATATAGGGTTTTCTATCGACAACAGTAAGGCATGTATTTGAGCCATTGCTTTATTAATTCCCCAATTTGTACCGAGGCTACCCCAAAGTTGGATAAATTCCTCTTGTGCTTCTTTATAATTCATATCGATACAAAAGTATCCAATTTTCTCAAATTCCCAAAATTTTAGGAAACAAATTTTAATGTATTTATTTTAAACTTAAATTAACTCTAAATGAGCAAAAATTAAATTAAGTGCATAATATTGTATATATGACAATTTCTTATTTTCTTGCTTAAGAGAACTCTAATCTAAATTCTTAAATGGAACGCCCTAAGTTTGTTGATGATTCAGTAAATCTGGATATTTTAAAAAGAAGAGCCTTTAACTTACGTTGGGCTACCACTCCCGAAGGAGTGATTCCGCTAACCGCAGCGGACCCTGATTTTCCTTGTGCTCCCGAAATTGTGGAGGCTATTGCACGTTATTCGAGAGAACGTTATTTCAGCTATGGTCCAGCTACTGGACTACCGTTATTTAACGAAAGCGTTGCGATGTTTTTTGATACTAGGCGTAATGTACCTGCTAATCCAGACTACATTTTTCCTGTTGACAGTGCCGCTTTTGGAATTTATGTAATCTGTAAAGCGTTTTTAAAATCGGGTGATGAAGCCATCGTCTTTGACCCTGTTGACTTTTTATTTAGGTATTCTATTGAAACCGTTGGAGCTACTGCAGTTCCTTTTCAGATTCCTCAGCAAGAAGTGGTTAATTTTCAACACCTTGAGGAACTAATTACCCCTAAAACTCGTGTTATATGTTTGTGTAATCCCTTAAATCCAACAGGAAAAGTGTTCACCAAACAGGAACTATTAGTTTTTGGAGAAATAGCCTGTAAATATAATCTCATTATATTGTCGGACGAAATCTGGAGTGATATTGTGTTTGCCCCATCCGTATTTACGAGTATTGCTTCCCTTAATGCTGAAATACGGAAACAAACCGTCACAGTCACAGGTTTTAGTAAATCTTATGGTTTGGCAGGGCTTCGAATTGGAGCAGTTATAGCTTCCAACAAAGAGCATTACGACTTGTTAATGGCTGCATCTTTGCATCAATCAACTATTCATGGAGCTAATTCACTTGGACAAGTTGCTGCTGCTACAGCTCTTAATGAATGCGACTATTGGTTGAACGATTTTTTAGTACACTTGCACGCTATGAGAGACTTCTGTGTGAATCAATTCAATACTATCAAAGGTTTTAATTGCATTGCTCCAGAAGGTTGCTATGTTGCTTTCCCTACCATTACTGCATCTGGAATGAGCAGTAGTGAAATGCACAATTTATTGTTAAACAAAGCAAAGGTAGCTATTGTACCAGGACTAAAAGAATGGTTTGGTGAAGGGGCAGAAGGCCACATCCGAATAAGCTTTGCCACATCAAAAGGAATCTTAGATGAAGCATTTAAGCGAATTCACCAAGTACTAGACTAAACCATGTCCGAAGTAATTTAATCGCACCCTTATTACTTATCACTTTCTCGACTTTATGAAGATTGTTATTATTGGAGGCGGAATCGCAGGCTTAACGTTAGCAGGGTTCCTCCAAAAACAAGGAGTAGAATTTGTTGTGAATGAACGAAACCCGACACTTCCCACAAGAGGTAATTCGTTTTTAATGCACACAGAAGGCTATGCCATTATAGACTCCTTATCTCAGAACTCTCTGAACTATTGCCTCGGAGAAGAAATAGACACTTTTCGCCTGTACAAACCTAATGGTGAGGAAGTTATACAAACAAACATTGAACCTTGGCGTTGTATGCGTAGGTCCGATTTAATCAATCATCTCTTTGAATTGATAAAAGACAAGAGTACTCTAAAATTTAATCGTTCTTTTTCTCGCTTTATTTATGAAAATGGCAAAATTATTGCTGTAGAATTTAAGAACGGTGAAATTGAATACGGAGATATTTTTGTAGGTGCTGACGGAGGCAATTCTCCGATAAGAGAAGCCATTCATGGACCAACAGCTTACACTCCTGTCAATGTAAAAGAAATATTAGGCAACGTTAGAGACAAAGAAATTATTAAACGCTATTCTGGGGTATTTACCAAATACCAAAGTGATAAGGAAGGACTATCTTTTGGTTTTATTCCGACGCACCACGATGAACTAGTTTGGTATATTCAGTTTGATACCTCTCGTAATGACATTACCGAATACACACCCGAAGAATTAGAAGCCTTCACAAAAGGATTAGTGAAGGAGTTCCCGCAAGTTGTACAGGATATTCTGGCTAAAAATGATTTTGCTCAAAGTTATGTTTGGCATACACGTGACTTTGACCCTTTAAAAGCGTTTCATAAGGACAATGTAGTTTTGATTGGTGATGCCGCTCATTTGGCACTTCCATTTACGTCTGCTGGCACAACCAATGCGTTAATTGATGCGTATGTGCTTGCACAACAATTAGAAAATAACACCACTGATTATCAACAATCATTTAATAATCTTTACGACTTGAGAATTAATACGATATCAGAACAAACAAAGTTGGGTCGAGACTTAAAAAAGTCATTCCTTACTCCCAACAATAAAAAAGCTATTGAAATACCACTTACCAATGTGCAAGAAACCTCAAAAAATCTGCCAAAAGTGGTTATTAAATACTTTACAGACCCAATATGTTCAACTTGTTGGTTAAGCCAACCTGTGCTTAGAAAACTAAAGCTTGAATATGGCGACTATCTGGACATCCAATACGTAATGGGTGGCTTGCTACCTTCGTGGGAAAATTACGAAAAAGGAATCATCAAGAAACCAAGTGATGCAGCCCGATTATGGAATGACGTATCTAAACAGTTTGATATGCCACTGAATGGTGAAATTTGGTTAGAAGATCCTTTGCATTCGTCGTTCCCTCCTTCTATTGCGTTCAAAGCCGCAGAAATGCAGTCACATGAGAAGGCTCTTGCTTTTCTGAGAAGAATACAAGAAATGATTTTCCTAGAGAAGAAAAATATTGCCAAATGGATTCATATCGAAGAAGCAGCCGAAGAAGCAGGACTAAATACTTGCAAGTTGTTGAACGACATGAATGGTAAGGCAAAAGAAGATTTCGATAAAGATCTCGAAATAGTAAAAGATTATGGCGTGAATCGTTTCCCAACCTTTATTTTATCGGGAGAAAATCAGGAGGAAGTCACGATTAAAGGAGTTCAAGAGTATTCGGTATTTGAAGATGCAATTTTAAAGTTTATTCCTAACGTTCAAAAAACGGAGATTACATTAAGCCCTGAAGAGTTGTTTAAACAATTCCCAACGATGACCGAAAAGGAATTTGCTATTTTGACGGATGTTACACCCGATGTAGCTCACTACCTTTTGAATCAACTGTTTAATGAAGGAATTATTTATAAATACAGAAGCAAAAATGGACTCTTGTGGATTAATAGTGTCATTCACCGACAAGAACATGAGAGCAAAGAGGCGACTATCTTAAACAGAACATCACTCGAATGCGACTTCTGTTATCTATGATAGTTAACATAAAGAGGGAGGAAAACGATATGTTTTCCTCCCTCTTTATGTATAGACTTCTTGACAAAGCTACTTACGTTCAATTTCTTTTAAATTCTCCATCTTCTTATTTCGTAAGAAACCGTTGATGTCTTCTAAGTGTTCTTTTACTCGTTTATTGCCAAATTCAAAAACTTTTGACGCTAAACCATCTAAGAAATCACGGTCGTGAGAAATCAAGATAATTGTTCCTTCAAAAGCTTTTAAGGCATCCTTCAAAATATCTTTCGTCTTTAAGTCAAGGTGGTTCGTTGGTTCATCCAGAATCAATAAATTGACTGGTTCAAGCAATAACTTCACCATGGCCAAACGGGTCTTCTCCCCTCCCGACAATACACTTACTTTCTTATTGATATGTTCACCACTGAACATAAACGCTCCTAAAATATCTTTGATTTTACTACGAATATCACCGACCGCAATGTTATCAATCGTTTGGAAAACCGTTAAATCACCGTCTAACAACGAAGCCTGATTTTGAGCAAAATAGCCAATCATCGAGTTATGCCCCATTTTCAACTCTCCATCAAAATCAATTTCGCCCATAATGGCTTTTACCATCGTCGATTTCCCTTCACCGTTCTTACCGACAAAAGCAATTTTCTCCCCACGTTCTACCGTGAAAGAAGCATCTTTAAACACCAAATGTTCGCCATAGCTTTTCGATAAATCCTCTACAATCACAGGATAATTACCCGAACGTGGTGCTGGAGGGAATTTAAGGTTCAAAGCAGAAGTATCAATTTCGTCCACTTCTACAATTTCCAGTTTTTCCAACATCTTCACACGAGACTGCACCTGCAAGGTTTTCGAGTACGTTCCTTTAAAACGCTCGATAAACTCCATGTTCTCAGCAATCATCTTTTGCTGTTCAGCCTGTTGCTTCAATTGCTGTTCGTGACGCTCTTTACGTAACGTCAAATAATGCGAGTAATTTACTTTATAATCGTAAATACGCCCCATCGTGATTTCAATCGTACGATTGGTAATATTATCTACAAAAGCTCTATCGTGTGAGATAACGATAACGGCTTTTGCGGTATTCAAAATAAAATCTTCTAACCATTGAATCGACTCAATATCAAGGTGGTTAGTCGGCTCATCTAGCAAAATCAAATCAGGGTTTTGCAATAAGATTTTTGCCAACTCAATACGCATACGCCATCCCCCACTAAATTCAGAGGTAGAACGAGTGAAATCTGAACGCAAGAAACCAAGTCCTAAAAGCGTCTTTTCTACCTCCGCATCAAAGTTAATTTCCTCGATTGAATAATATTTTTCGCTCAATTCAGAAACCTGCTCAATGATTTTCATGTACTCATCCGATTCGTAATCGGTACGAGTTTCTAATTGCGAATTGAGGTTATCCATTTCCGTCTTCATATCCAGAATACGAGAAAACGCTTTTGTTGTTTCCTCAAAAACCGTCGCATTATCAGACGTTAACAAATGCTGAGGCAAATAAGCAATCACCGCATCCCCTGGAGCAGAGATTTTCCCTCTTGTTGGCTTATCTTTCCCTGCAATAATTTTGAGCAAAGTCGATTTTCCAGCCCCATTTTTACCCATTAGGGCAATTCTATCCTTTTCATTGATGTTAAAAGTAACATCACTAAAGAGAGCCCGTCCGCCGAACTCCACCGCTACGTTATCTACTGAAATCATAATTGTCGTTTGTGAGCCACAAAGATAAGGAAGAATCAGGATTTTTTATTTTTTGCTGTGAAGGGAATGGAATTTTCGCTTTAATAAGTTTTTGGGTGAGTGGCAATGATTGTTTTTTGGTTTGAGGATGGTTTTGTATATTGGTAATGAAATGCGGTTCTATTCTTATATTTTTCAAGTTCAACCATTATACCATGAAACACTACCCTCCTCATTTTAAATACCTATTTCGCATCAACCTTACCTTGTTTGCGGTCTATGCTTGTGTTATTATTTATGATAGTGAAGCCATAACCTTAACCACTATTTTGGAGATTTCAGCACCACTTATCATTGGGCTGGTATGGTATCGACTTGGCTATTTTTATAAGCCTATTAAATTTGATAACGAC
>JBMLRK010000024.1:0-1579 GCA_049241065.1 Spirosomataceae bacterium | reverse complement strand
TTTTCAAACCTATATAATCTATTAAGCTCTAACGCCTACTAAGTTCATTTCCATCACTTCTGCAAGTTCTTTGATGGTCTGTACTTTTTCGAGTTCGTTATCTGGCAATACGATGTTGTACGTATTTTCCAAGTGTGCTACTAATTCTAGAAACTCCAATGAGTTTAAGCCCAAATCAGCATAAAAGCGTTTCTGAGGAGCAAGCAATCTTGGATTGATGTAAAAATTACGAGTCAAAAAGCTGTTTAATTTCTCTACGCTGAACTTCATAACATTTGTTGTTTATGTGTACTGATGAGGTAAAAACCTATGCCTCTGCATGACCACTCCCGTTTTTGGGAGTAATACTTGGCGGAAGTAATTTATACATCACAGGAGTAACCAAACGTGCTAATAATGTTGAACTTGTAATCCCGCCAATTAAAACGATAGCCAAAGGTGAATACAAATCGGAGTATTCAATTACCAAAGGAATTAGGCCACCAATGGCAGTAAAGGATGTCAACAAAATAGGTACAAATCTGATTTCGCCTGCGGTATGAATGGCTTCGTCTAAGCCCATTCCTTCTTCTCGTAAGTGATTCGTAAAATCAACCAAGAGTAGGGAGTTTTTGATTTCGATACCGATGAGGGCAATAAAACCAATCACTGCAACAAAGGATAAATCGACTCCTGCAATTAGCAAGGCAACAATCGCTCCTACAATCCCTAAAGGAATAACCGACAATACGATTAGTGTCGATTTTAAGCTGCCAAATTCAAGAATCAGGATGGCAATCATACCAAAGACAGTTATCAAAATAATTACCCCTATGCCTCCGAAAGATTTTTCTGCATTTTCTGCTTCCCCTGCTACAGTATAACTAAATCCTGCTGGAAACTTGAAGGAATCAAGCTGTTTTATCAATTCTTTATTTACGGCAGAAGTATTATATCCGGATTTCAGAAACGTCGAAATTGTCACATAGCGGTCTTTGTTGTAGTGTCTAATTTCATTGGGTGATGCTTCAAATTTCACCTCTGCCAATTGCTTTAATGGAATGGCTGTACCAAGCGTATTATTGACATATAATTTATCAAAAACACTTAAATCTTGTGCTGTTGCCTTTCTCGAAAGGGAAACATTGATATTGTAATCATCGGTTTTACCTTCTTCTCTAAACTTACCCACATTCAAACCTGCAATTCCCAGACGAACGGTGCGGTCAATGTCTGAACTATTTACGCCTAACAAACCTGCTTTTTCTTTATTCACTACAACCTGTAAATCCGTTGGTTGTACACGCAGAGGATTTTGTGTATAAATAGCCGCAGGATGAGCCGACACCAGTTTCTCGATTTGCATGGCAACCACCCGAAGCGAGTCTAGGTTGTTTCCAAAAATACGATAGGCAATGGGAGCTTCTAACGGAGGTCCTTGTTCAAAGTCTTTTACCTCAATTTTTGCATTCGGATAATTCACAAATTTTCCTCTGAGTCGATCAATCAAGGCTCTTTTTTCAAGTGGCTGAACCTCTTCGTGCAACATCACAAATACTTGTCCGTTGTTTTCTTTTTCTGGCCCTGCAATAACATTGTA
>JBMLRK010000023.1:0-1054 GCA_049241065.1 Spirosomataceae bacterium | reverse complement strand
ATCGTTTCAAGTGTAACGTTCTATGCCAACTGCTACACACTCAACATTCAAAACTCATAACTCAACTTTTTTAAAAGTATCCTTGCTGTTTACGTTTTTCCATGGCAGCTTCCGAACGTTTGTCGTCGATTCTAGCACCACGTTCAGAGATTTCTGCTGCTAAGATTTCACCGATGATGTCATCTAATTCAACAGCTTCCGAAGCTACCGCAGCCGTACAAGTCATATCACCTACCGTACGGAAACGAACTGTTGCTTCAAAAGGAATTTCATCTGCATCTTTATTCAAGTAGTCAGAATCAGCCCAAAGCATACCATCACGCTCAATTACTTGACGCTTGTGCGAGTAATAGATAGATGGAATCGCCATTTTCTCTTCTTTGATATAATTCCAAACGTCTAATTCTGTCCAGTTAGAAATAGGGAATACACGTACGTTTTCGCCAATAGCAATACGTCCGTTCAACATATCGAATAACTCAGGACGTTGACGTTTTGCATCCCACTGTCCGAAATCGTCACGAACAGAGAAAATACGTTCTTTCGCACGAGCTTTTTCCTCATCACGTCTAGCACCGCCAATACAAGCGTCGAATTTGAATTCTTCAATCGTATCTAAAAGTGTTACCGTTTGCAAAGCATTACGAGAAGCATACTTACCTGTTTCTTCTTTTGCTTTACCTTGATTGATTGAATCTTCTACGTAACGAACGATTAAGTCTGCACCTACTTCTTTGGCTAACCAGTCACGAAAAGCAACGGTTTCTGGGAAGTTATGTCCTGTATCCACGTGTACTAATGGGAAAGGAATTTTACCTGGGTAGAAAGCCTTTTGAGCTAAACGAACCAAGGTAATTGAATCTTTACCACCTGAAAATAAAAGAGCTGGCTTCTCGAATTGTGCAGCCACTTCACGCATGATATAGATGGCTTCATCTTCAAGTTCACGAGGGAATACCCCCCATTTCGGAGCATCTACTGCGGAGTTTTCTGTTACTGTTGTCTCAACTTCTGACATTGAATTATTTTTATTGTAATTACTCATTAGAATCAA
>JBMLRK010000022.1:0-1697 GCA_049241065.1 Spirosomataceae bacterium | reverse complement strand
ATACGAGTATCCTGCGGAATGTGCTCACGCATCATATTTACCATCATATCCATCGCTTCTACACCATCTAAGGCAGAACGTCCACGTTCAGGTGAAGCCGCAGCGTGTGAGGCAATTCCTTTGAAACGAAATTTAGCATTTTTGTTGGCTAAAGATGTACCCGCATCGGCTGAGTTTTGTGAGCCTGGATGCCAATGCAATACTACATCTACATCGTTAAAAAAGCCTTCACGCACCATGTACACTTTCCCCGAACCTCCTTCTTCAGCAGGACAGCCGTAAATTTTGATAGTTCCTTTTTGTCCTGATTTTACTAGATAATTTTTTACCTCAACCGCCGCCGCTACAGAAGCCGTTCCGAATAGGTTATGTCCGCAACCGTGTCCACCTTTTTGGTTAGGAATAGGACTTATTTCTGGAACTGCCTGTTGTGCTAAGCCCGGTAGGGCATCATATTCACCCAAAATACCGATAACGGGTTTGCCTTCGCCAAAAGTAGCTACAAAAGCCGTAGGAATGCCTGCAATGCCAGCTTGTACGGTAAAGCCTTCTTTCTTGAGCTGTTCTTGCAAGAGCAATGAGCTTTTTTCTTCCATATAGCCCAATTCTGCAAAATTCCATATTTGCTTTGAGATACCTGCGTATTCATCAAAGCGTTTGTCGATATTGCTGATTACCGTTTGTTTATCGGTATCAGTAGCAACTGGTGTTGTTTTTTTCTTTTGGGCATTTCCCCAAAATGACATTAGCGTAAGGGCTAGTAATAATGGTTTTTTCATAAAATAAAGATAGTTTGTTAATTATACTGCAAAGATTACGTCTTCGTTCGGCACTCTTATTCTGTCTGAATAAATACCTTCTGGTTTGCCGACACCACAGGCAATTATCATATTGATTTCGGCAGCAGGAGGGAGCTTCAAGATTTTCTTGACTAAATCGCTATCAAAGCCTTCCATAGGACAAGTATCATATCCATCTGAAGCCATGCTCAGCATAAAAGTTTGGGCTGCTAAAGCACAGGATTTATGGCACATTACACGCTGGTCGCCATGATTACGAATACGTAGAAATGGTTTGTTGAAACCCATAAAAAATACGATAATACTGCGTATAAGTGTATTGAGACCAAAGAAATCGTTGCGATATACTAAAGGCATCAATTTTTGATAATAAGCCAAAGCTCGCTCATCTTTCTTGGTTAATGTTTTGCCTTCAAATTGTTTGTGTAGATTGGCTAAATTCCATTGTACTCTCTCTTTCCATTTATCTTGGCGAGTAACAAAAACTACTAGCTGATTGGCTGTTTTTGCAGCCGATTGCCCCATACAAGCTTTGTTAAGAGCTTCATGCACACTTTGTGTTTTTACTTGATAAAATTCCCAAAGTTGCATATTACTGCTATTGGCAGAAAGTACGGCAAGCGATAAGGCTTTAGAAACTACTGAATCATCGAAAGGGGCATTGTTATCAAAAACTCTTACAGAGCGACGTCTCTCAACAATACTTTTAAAAAGGGAGTCAGACATATATGGGAATTAGGAATAATTTGTAAGTGTAATTTACTCGAAAATCCTTAAAATAAACATGAGTCATCCCGAATTTTCTAGTAAAATAGCAAGGTTTAGAAGTTTTAGGATTTATTCTCGTCCTTACTTTTTGTCTTGATACAAAAAGTAACAAAAAAATCAAGAATTCCT
>JBMLRK010000021.1:0-5423 GCA_049241065.1 Spirosomataceae bacterium | reverse complement strand
CAGTTGGTTAGAGCACCTGACTCATAATCAGGTGGTCCCTGGTTCGAGCCCAGGCTGGTCCACTAAATTTTCAAAAGGTATTTAGAGCAATCTAAATACCTTTTTGCATTCTGAATATTCCCCAGAAATTAATTTCCTCCCTTTCATTGACCGAATAATAAATAACTACTGGCGATTTCCTTATTTCTACGTAAATTTAGTTGAATTGGGTGTCTTGTATTTTTTCTTTTTAGATTTTAGGAAATTCCTGATTGCTAGAAATTTGAAAGACTTCCTTAATCAATGTAAATCAAAACAGAAAACGTATCCATGTCTAAACTTAAATCACTGCTACTTGGAGTTAGCTCGTTGTTTCTATCAACGCAGATGAATGCTCAGTATTTTAATAGTTTTCAAGGGAATAATCGTGCTGGAATTTATGGATTATACACTAATCCTAGTAGTATTTCTGGTTCTAGAGTCGGGGTGGAAGTGAATCTCTTGTCAATGAACTCTTCGCTGATTGCTCTTCCCTTTGAAAATGAAGATACCAAAAAGTATCAAATTAATGGGTTCAGTCCCAATTATGTAGAACTTTTGTTGCCATCCGTCATTGTTCAGAATAAGCAAGGAATTGCTTTTGGACTTAGTTCTCGTTCAAGGATTGCGTATGAATTTGAGGGGAATAAAGGCTTGTATGAAACATTTTTAACAAGTATTCCTGGGTATTCTTCTAGCCGTATTTCAAATGCGGTACAAGGTTTTAAGGCTCAAGGGCTTGCCGTTTCTGATGTAGGATTCTCTTTAGCAGCTCCTGTGGTATCGTTGGTAAAACATAATGTAACCTTAGGAGCTACCTACCGCTTAATGTCGGTGTCTGCCATGGAAAACTATGACATTAGTGCTAGTAATAATTCATTTTTATTGACTGGTAATTCTCTTTTTGGAGGTTCTAATGCTGGAGATAAAATCAACTTTGATTTCAAAGCAGGAAGTGGTTTAGATCTTGGTTTTACCTATGAATATAGAAATCATGGGGAAGATTACCTAAATCGAATGGATGGGAAAGATCGTGCGGATATTTTGGTGAATAAATACTTGGTGAAAGTGGGTTTTGCTGTGAATGATATTGGTGAACTTCAATATGATACGTATGAAGCAAATCCTGTTCGGTATGGATTGGCGAATTATACGGATACGCCGCTGGATTTAGAAAAAACGCTTACTTATGCTTCTGTTAAAACTAGCAAAAAAATGAAATTACCCACTCGTACCGCACTGAATGTTGATGTCAGAATGGGGAAGAAAGGCTGGTATTTGGGAACACTTTGGGTAAATAATTTGACTAAGGATTTTTCTGCTTTACGCCAAGCTTCTTTAGTGTCTGTTGCTCCCAGATTTGAACGTAAAGGCTTTCAATTTAGTGTTCCATTGACCTATTATACAGACTATCAGCAAACGGCTGTTGGGGTTGTTCTAAAATTAGGGCCAATTATGATTGGTTCTGATAACCTATCTTTTTTATGGAATAAGAATGCAGCAATGGGGAATATTCACGCAGGTATTGTGTTTCAATTTGGCAGAAAACAATACCGAGATGATGATCAGGATGGGGTGTCAAATCGAAAAGATAAATGTCCTACTCAAAAAGGTGTTTGGATTTTTAGAGGTTGTCCAGACGATGATAATGATGGTGTGATGGATCAGTTTGATGATTGCCCTGATATGGCAGGCCCAGCCTCTTCAAAAGGGTGTCCTGATAAAGATGGGGATGGTATTTATGATAAAAATGATAGTTGTCCAACTGAACCAGGCTTAGCTAAGTTTAATGGATGCCCTGATACAGATGGAGATGGGATCAAGGATTCGGAAGATGATTGCCCAACTGAAAAAGGATTACCAGAGTTGGGTGGTTGTCCAGATCAGGATGGGGATGGAGTTAAGGATTCGGAAGATAACTGCCCTACCGTAAAAGGGTCAAGAGCGAATCGAGGTTGTCCAGATAAAAACTAATCTACAAGCCTATCTATTTTGTTTAATAGCAATATGAACGAATGGATAGGCTTTTATCATTCATTTTATGAAAATTACGATTACTTTCTTTCTATTAGTAAGTACGATGTTGCACGGTTTTACGCAGACACGCAAGCGGTTGCCAGAACCCGTCAACTTACGAGATTATATTGAGTATTCGCCAACCATTAGTGCTGATGGGAAAACGCTGATTTTTCAGTCAGACCGTTATGGTTTTCTATTTAATGCCCTGAAAAAAGTACCAGTCTTATCGGCAGAAGGAAATACAGGAAAGTCGCAAAATCAATATCAGGTAAATTATTTTGGTATTTTTCAGTCGCTCTTACATCCTAGTGGCGATTGGAATCAAGCGAATCACGTTGACCCTATCAATCGTTTTTTTTCGGACGAATGGCATGTTGTTATTGGTGGGCCCGCAATCAGTTATGATGGAAATTATATTTATTTCTTTGCTAATTGTGAGGGAACAAAGCTTGGAGAGGGGCGTGAGGATTTGTTTTATTCGGTGCGTGAAAAAAACGGATGGTCTAAACCAATCAATGTTGGTTCTCAAATCAATACGAGTGGTTATGAAGCATTTCCATGTTTATCTCCTGATAATAAACGCTTGTTTTTTGTGAAGGAAATAACAAATAAATTGATTAATGACGAACCTTGTTATCGCATTATGATGGCAGAAAAAGGGCGAGATGGTCAATGGAGACCTGCTATTGAATTGCCTGCTCCAGTGAATGTGTCTTCGGAAAAAGCTCCTCGTATTATGGCAGATGGTAAAACCTTGATTTTCTCTTCGTTAAGAGAAGGGGGCAGGGGTAATTATGATTTGTATAAGACGGTATTGCAGGATGATGGCACTTGGTCTAAGCCGATAAATATGGAGTTTGTCAACACCAAAAAGTCAGATCAACATGTGGCTATCAGTGCTTGTGGAGATTTGATGTTTTATGTGGTGGAAGGTGATATTTATACAATTCCTGTTCCAGAAGATTTACGGCCTTATAAAATGGCAATAGTACAAGGGCAAGTCTTTAATTCAACAACGCATTTGCCTGTGAAAGCTCGGATAATTGTTAAGAATAAGAAGGACAACAGGCTGGTAACAACCATGGATAACAGCGAAGCCGATGGGCGATATACTCTATTACTGCCAATTTCAGAAGATTATCTAATTCAAGTGAATGATACCAATTATGAACTATTTGAGACCAGCGTTTTGAAGAATGCTTTTACGACTTGTGAACCCATACTGAAGGATTTATCCTTGATTCCGATTGTAGAAAAAGTGCAGGAGGTTGTGCGTATTCCTGGAAAAAAAGAGGCGATTGTTCCCCAAGAACCTACTCTTGGATTAGCTAAAGCTGATACTGTATTACCTGCTGTTACCTCAGTGAGTAAAAAAGATAGCCTTACGAATAGTACTACCTCAATTGCCGTTGATTCTGTGCATAAAAAAGAGACGTTATTCGCTAAAGATCAGGAGGTAGTTAGTAAAAAAGACACGTTGGTTGATGTTGCTGTAAATCAAGTGATTGTTGTAGATACGACACAAAAAATGATTGTGTCATTAAAAAAAGATTCTCTTGTAAATGAGAACGTCACGAAAGAAGTGACGGCTACTACTCCTGCAAAAGTAATTCCTAAAGTGATGGAAGAGGAGGTCGTGACTTCCGTTGCAACACCTGCACCAAAGCAGGAGCAAATTGTGGTGGAAGGGGAGAAAGCAACAGACGCACAGCAACAATCGGATTTGGTGCTATTATTGCGAGTAATCCATGAAGAAACAGGCGTAGCTATTGGCTCTCCAACAATTATTTTAAAAACAAAAGATGGTACTATTTTACCTAAAGAAGTACAGCAGAGTGGAGAGTTTTGGATAACAAAGTTTACCAAAGGAGATAGTTTCAAAGTGGAGGTTTCTGCAATTGGTTTTATATCGGCAAATGCTACAATTGATAACTTGTTGAATGACAAAAAGATAGCAGTCAAGCTGAAGCCGAAAGCTACTAATGAACTCCAAATTTCGGTAGTGGATAATGCGACCAATTCGAGTCTTCGTTCTAATATTTCGATTTATTCAGAAGTGGCTAAGGATACTATTTTTAAGAAAGATAGTGAAGGTAAAGCGGTAATGGCACTTAAAAATAATGATCAGTTAGTGGTAAAGATAGCAGCGGAAGGTTATATGGTTTTACAAAAAAAGGTGGCCATCGTTTTACCAGAGGAAGGAAAAACCTATAAGCTAGAAGCTCGTTTGGTGAAAGAAGAATATCGGTTGATTTTTAATGCTACAGATGTTGAAACTGGAGATCCCATTACCAATGCTAGTTTTGAATTGATTGATTTAAAAACTAAAAAAGCTATCGAGGTAACTGGAGGTGAGGTGACGGTCGATAAGGCTGTATCTTACAACGTTATATGTCGGGTGTCAGGTTTTCTGCCAGCAGAACAATCAGTGAGTAATTTGTTGGCAACCAACACGATTTCATTTAAGTTGGTAAAAGAACGAGTGATTGAAAAAGTAATTAAATCAACCAACTTTGGGGCAATAGAACGAGGTAAGTCAGTGGTTTTGAAAAATATTACCTTTGAAATTTCAGAATCTACTTTATTGCCACAGTCGTATAAAGAATTAGATAAATTGGTTGATTTGATGAATGAAAACCCCTCTATTTCAATCCTAATCAAAGGGCATACTGATATTATTGGTGACGAAAAAAACAACCTTCGTTTATCGCAGGAGCGTTGTAATGCCGTTGTCGCTTATTTGGTTGAAAAAGGAATTAGTAAAAAGCGATTAACCAAGAAAGGTTACGGAATGACTGAGCCATTGTTCAATAAAGAAGATGAACGAAACCGAAGGGTTGAGTTTGTCATTCAGTAATAAAATAACTATTTCCGTAATTGAATTGAGCATTAATTACGGAAATAGTTTTAGCCGTTTAACTATATTTTCCAAAGACTAAAATTGCTCCCACCAACAAAATAAATAACAACATTGGATATTCTCGCCAATTGATGATGCTGGCAGTTTGGGGTTTGCCTTTCCAATAGGCTACTTGGACGGATTGTAATTGATGGTAATTTAACAAACTAATAAAGACATTTCCGTCAGATAGAACAGTCAAGCTGTCTGTCTCTCCTTTTGGAATAAATCGTACATAAGCACTACGAGCCTGCCAAATTTTGTCGTAATTTCTGGGTACTGGAGTGCGATTATATCCTTTTGCTTTGAATCCTGCAACTATACCCAAAGTGGTATCACCCATGATTGGCATCACGATTTGTTTGCCAATGAGCATATACGAACTGTATAAAATAATAACGAAGCCTATTCCCTTAATCATCAATTGCTTCATGGTTGTTATGGAGTTGAAAGTCCTGAAAATGTTCCGTTAATGTCGCCGCTTGGG
>JBMLRK010000020.1:0-11595 GCA_049241065.1 Spirosomataceae bacterium | reverse complement strand
TGTCTTAGCCCTGAAAGGGCGATATACCTAAGCCTAGGGTGAAGCCCTAGGTCTCAAATAATGATATTGCAAAAAAAAGTCAGAGCCCCCCAAAAAATGAAGCCATTATAGTACTTTTTTGTACGAAAAAAGCACTTCAAAAAATGCTCAACCAAATAAAATAGAAGTAAAATTTGAACTTACCCAAACGTTTCTCAATCCTTCGAACACTACTTATTCAACATTTACTACATTTTATCGCTTTTAATCCATTTGTCCACCGAAGTGTCTTTTACCTCATGGTTTTCTAATTGCTTCATTAAGGAATCAAAATCAGTATCAATTAAAAGTAGTTCACGGTTGAAATCTTTCAAGAAACCTTCTGTGACCATTTTATCAATCATGGCAATTAAAGGGTCATAAAAACCATTCACATTTAACAAACCAACGGGCATTTTGTGTAAGCCTAATTGTCGCCAAGTCAAGATTTCAAATAGTTCATCCATTGTTCCCCAACCGCCAGGAAGAGCCACTACCGCATCCGAAATTTCAGCCATAAGTTGTTTTCTTGCGTGCATGGATTCTACAACATGGCATTCGGTTAAATTCGGGTGTTGTACTTCCCACGGCCCCATAAATGAAGGAATAACCCCAATGACTTCGCCACCTGCTGCCAATACGCTATCGGCAATGATACCCATAATACCGCCACTTCCTGCTCCATAAATCAAGCGTTGTCCTTTGGCAGCGATACTTTTTCCAGCCGCTGTTGCCACTTCGCTATAAACGGCATCATATCCAGCCGATGAACCGCAATACACTAAAATGTTTTTCATTATAATGTTAAATGTTTAATGATGAATGCGTAATGTGTGATTTACGATATGGAAGCTGTTAAATTCTTTCCTCCATTCGCTATCTGCTCGCAAGGTACTTTTTTCTCTTGATTTGAAAAAATATCCCCTCTTTTCAGTCCAAAATTAAGGCAATAAATCAGACAACGCATCCTCTACCTTGGTGAATGAATATTCAAATGTCGTTTCATTGACAATACGTTGATTGATTACCTTGTTGCCACCCAATACAAGACAAGCCATTTCACCCAAAAATAAACGAAGTAAAAAGGCTGGTACATTAGGCAACCATAAAGGCATCTTGATTTTTTGAGCGGAAATTTTAATCAATTCCTGTTGACGAACAGGATTCGGGGCAACGGCATTGTATGCTCCTTGCATTGTTTCGTTTTCGATACTGTGGATAAACAAGCGGCAAATATCATCAAGGTGAATCCATGATTGATACTGTTTTCCAGAACCCAAGGCAGCACCAACACCATATCGAATCGGTTGGGTTAATTTGGGTAATGCTCCTCCTTCACGAGCTAAAACGATGCCTGTACGGAGCTTTGTCGTTCTGATTCCTAGCTTTTTGATACTCTCTCCCGCTTCTTCCCAAGCAAATGAACATTCGGATAAGAAATCATTTCCTCTTACATAGCTTTCTGTAACGGTATCATCGCCTGTATCTGCTCCATAATAACCAATTCCAGCAGCGGAGGTAAAGCCTTTGATGTGATGCTTAATACTTGCAAGTTGTTGTGCAATCAGTTCAATGCTTTTGGTTCTTGAGGCAATTAATTCAGCCTTGCGTGCATCGCTCCAACGTTCGTCAGCAATGCCTGCTCCTGCCAAATGAATGAGATAATCGGCTTCTAGTAGTGCTTCTGGGTCGATTATCCCTTTATCTATATCCCAATGATAGCGTTTTATTACACCCGAATGATTAGTCGGTTGGCGACTCAAATGAGCCACCGAATATCCTTGTTGTAGAAGAAGCTGACTAAGTCGAGTTCCTATTAAACCACTTCCTCCTGTTATTAAGACCTTCATGGAATGGATTTTTTGATTTTGTTAAAAAGCGTTACCTTAGATTTTCAAAGACGAGGGCTTTGCTAAAGATAACAAGATTGCCCCTAAAATGTTGATAGTTGAGGTATGAAAGTACAGATAAAAAAAGTATTACCCATGTTGGATGTATTTGGATTTTTGGAAAGAGATCCATTTGGCAACCCGATTTTTATAAAACGGTTAACCTTGCTCCTATTTGGTTTTTTGAGTTATGCACGAGTACGCATTTATAATAAAGCCCGTATTACTGGAACTGAACATTTAGAAAAGCTTCCTCAACAAGGCGTGTTATTTCTATCGAATCATCAGACCTATTTTATGGATGCGACCATGTTGTACCATGTCTTTTTTAGTGTAAAGTGGGGCTTCCGAAATTCCATCAACTTTCCTATTTATCTACTCGCTCCGAAAGCTAGTTTATTTTATGTAGCAGCTTCCGAAACGATGACTGAAGGAGGATTACTGCCAAAGCTATTTTCTCAGGCAGGGGCTATTTTAGTCAATCGTTCGTGGCGAGCTCAAGGACAAGACGTAAAACGAGAAGTGGATATGTCGGCAAATGAAAAAGTAGGGAAAGGGTTAGGCAGTGGTTGGGTGGTTAGTTTTCCACAAGGGACAACTACGCCTTATGCTCCTTTGCGAAAAGGAACAGCTCATTTGATAAAAGCTCATAATCCAATTGTTGTACCCGTAGTCATTAATGGGTTTAGAAGGGCATTTGATAAAAAAGGATTGCGTCTTAAAAAACGAAATACTACTTTGTGTGTAACCTTCAAAGAGCCAATTCGCTTTGACCCTGATATGCCTGTGGATGAAATCATGGATATTTTGAGAGAACAGATTGAACAAAAAATCCCTGTGGATAAGTTGTCGTGGTGTAGGGATGTGTAACGAACGGGACAACACTTTGAACTGTTGCAAAAGATTATGCTAAAGAAAACCAGAGGAATTGTTATTAATTATACTAAATATCGGGAAACATCGGTGATTGTTAATATCTATACCGAAGAGTTTGGCATACAACACTATGTAGAGAATGGGGTTCGAAGTAGCCGTTCTAAAAATAAAATAGCCCTGTTTCAGCCCCTGACTCTGTTGGATTTGGTGGTTTATCATAAAGAAAATAAAGATATTCACCGAATTTCAGAAATCAAATGTAGCTATCCTTTTCAGAGTGTTCCCTTCGATATTCATAAATCATCTATTGCCTTATTTATTACCGAAGTCTTGGGACGAATTTTGAAAGAAGAAACAGGTAATATGCCTTTGTTCGATTTTGTCTTTGAGTCGATTACTTGGTTTGATGAAGTACCTCAACACTTTGAAAACTTCCATTTACAGTTTTTACTGAAATTGGCGGTTTACCTAGGTTTCGCTCCAGAATCAGCAAAAGAATTTTCGTATGAGTTAATGCTCCACCATCTCGTACCGCTTGATACTACCTTAGAACAATATTTAGATTTGTTACTCCAGAGTGAGTTTGATCAAGCTCCCAAAGTGGATAGAAATGCCAGAGCAAAGCTATTAGATGCCATTTTACTTTTTTATCGCTTACATATTGATAGCCTCGGCGAAGTGAAATCCATCGCTATTTTGAAAGAAGTAATGCGATAGCTTTTGGGGGCGATTGAAGTCAGCTTCCTTCCTTTTAGCCTACGACTTCAGTCGCAGGCTAAAAGGAAGAATTTACAAACTCGACAATTTAGTTATATTTAAAAAATAGTATTATTTCTTATGAAAATCTTATTTTTACTAAAAAGCTGTATCTTTGCGGAGATTTTGCGTTAAGAAATCATCAATTACTTAAAAAAACAGTCATATTTAGACGAAAGATTCAAGAGAAAAGGCATATTTGTGTTTCTTTTGACATTTTAATAACAACGATTAATAGCATCGCATGAAAAAATTATCCCTAATCTTGTGTGGAGGACTAGCTTTGTCTGCTGGATTATTCTCTTGTAACAAAGAAAACACGAAAGAAACAGCAGCAACTACTACTACTTCTGCGGGTTCAATTGACGGAAAGAAAATTGTTTTTGTTAATACAGACTCTTTGTTAACAAACTACCAGTTTTACAAAGACGCTCAGAAAGAATTTGAAAACAAAGGCTACCGTTTACAAGTTGATTTAGGTCAGCGTGAGCGTGCTTTACAAACAGAAGGAGCAGCGATTCAACAAAGAGCGCAAGCAATGTCTCAAGCAGAATTACAAGCTGCTGACTTGATGTTGAGAAAAAAAGCTGGCGAATTACAAAAGTATAGCCAAGAAAAACAAGCTGCTTTAGCTCAAGATCAAGCTAAAAAGCAAGAAGAATTATATACGAACATTCGTGAGTATATCAAAAAACACAATGCAGAGAACAAGTTTGAGTTCGTATTGGGTTATAGCAAAAACGGTGGTGGCATCTTGTATGCAGATGACGCTGTGGACGTAACAAAGAAAATTGTTGATGGATTGAACGCTGAATACGCTGAGAATAAAAAATCTGAACCAGCGAAAAAATAAGGCATAATTCATTAATTTTGTCATAAAGCCATACAGTCAGACTGTATGGCTTTTTATATTAAATCTAGTAAGCGATGGCAAAGGAAAAGATTGAAAAACATATTGAAATACGTAACAAACGAGCTTCGTTCGAATACTTCTTTTTAGAAACCTATACGGCAGGCGTGATGTTACAAGGCACAGAAATCAAGTCGATTCGTCAAGGAAAAGTCAACTTGACGGATGCGTATTGTTTGTTTCTGGATGGTGAATTATATATCCGTCAAATGAGTATTTCAAAATATTCAGAAGGGACACATTATAACCATGACCCATTACAAGACAGAAAATTATTGCTTACCAAACGAGAATGTAAAAAGCTCCTTGAAAAGCTAAAAGACGTTGGTTTAACCATCGTTCCTGTCAAATTATTTATTTCAGACAGAGGCTTCGCCAAAATAGACATCGCCTTAGCCAAAGGTAAAAAACTCTATGACAAGCGTGATAGCATCAAAGAAAAGGATGTGAAACGTAGTATGGAGCGAGAGTAAAGGGTGTTCATCGAGATAAAGGCAAAGAGTACTAGGGATGCTTTTATCCCCAAAATAGTGTTGTATGAAAAGTATTCTATCTCAAACAAAAAACGTTGACAAATTCTCAAAATTTGTCAACGCTTTTTTGTTTGGAGTAATACAATAATTGTAATATTGAGGTAGGGACTTTGGATTGTTCAGATTTCGCTAATACGAGCGTTAACTATGAATATACTTCGAAATAGTTACCAGTTACTAAATAATTCTTTCTTTTCATGGCGGTTTTGATTTTATGCTATAACTTCCCATAAAATATTCTAAAATAAGCTTTCGAACTTAAATTAAGTTGAATGTGGGTTCTGTAAACTACATCCAATTATTATTTATATTATCTAAGGCCTTAGCATGTTAAAGTCTTCTATTCAGTGGCCAACCTAATTTTCCGCCATCCTCAAGTTGTATTAATTACACATAAATATATCATTTTATGAATACCTTTACAAAGCCCTATCTCTTCATTATAATATTCCTTATTTGTGGCTTAATCTCCAGACAAGGAAATTCACAGGTTGTATTTGAACCTAGTTACCGAACAGTTAATGCGTATTTATATCGTCTGGCACAAAAAGGCGTTATCGATCTGAATGACGTTGTGATGCCTTTGTCACGAACCTATATCATGACTCAGTTGGACTTTTTAGCAAAGCATAGAAATCAGCTAACACCACTCGAAAGAGAAGAATTAGAGTTCTATCAAAAAGACTATACCTTGGAAAAAAACTTATCCCATTTACCGAGTTCTGATAGTGCTTTAGTGAGTTTTCTACAGAAGGAAGAAAATGGTAGAGAACGTTTTTTCACATACCAAAATAGTCAGTTTTCATTTAATCTTCAACCTATTATTGGCTTACAATTAGAAAATGCACAGAACACAACATTTAATCAGCGATGGATTGGTGCATGGGCTTATGGTTATTTAGGTAAAAATATTTCGTTCAGTGCAGATTTTCGCAACAGCCAACTGAATAACATTCCAACAGGATATGATTTCAATAAGTCATTTAGCCCAGAACCTGGAAGAGTGGGAGATGTTAGTGAAAAGAAATATGATTACAGTTTAATAAATGCCTCTATAACTGCAAGCTGGAAATGGGGTAGTTTTACATTTGGTAAAAACTATCTTCCCGTAGGATATGGGACGAGTGGTAAACTTATTTTATCAGATAAAGCACCATCGTTTCCACACATTCGTTTAGATGCAAATCCTGCGAAGTGGGTTTCTTTTATGTATGCTCATGCTTGGTTAAACTCCAATGTCATTGATTCTAATACATTCCACAGCACTTCGGTGCCTAGTCGTTTACAATACCAATATCAAGCAAAATATCTTGCAATTCATACGCTAACGCTAAAGCCAATTAAAGGTTTGAGTTTGATGCTTGGAGAGTCCACAATCTATAATGATCGTATTCAAATCGCCTATTTAATACCAGTAGCTTTATTCACAGGACTTAGTCATTATTTAGGAGAAGCTGGTGCAACTAGTGCAAACAGTGTTACCACGAATACCATTTCCAATTCCCAAATGTTTGTGCAGTTAAGTTCCAGAAATCATATTAAAAATACACACTTATATGCGACTTTTTTTAATGATGAATTTGAATTTAATACCTTGTTTGGAAACAGTGATGTAATGAATGCTAGAAATCACACTGCTTATCAACTCGGTGCAAGTGTGGCAGACTTTCCTATTAGAAACTTACAGTTAACGTTAGAATATACGAGAATAAGACCTTTTGCTTATGTCCATTTTGTACCTGGGCAGACGTACAAAAGTAATGATTTCAATATGGGACATTGGCTTGGACCCAATGCTAGTCAGCTATTTGCCCAAGCACATTATCGAGTTATTCGAGGTTTAAATCTCCGATTTATTTATGAATATATCAGAAAAGGAACGGAGGGTAGTGGTTTGCAACAAACAAGTTCTCAGAATATCTATCCATTTTTATGGGGAAGTGTTAAGGAATATAGTGATTTTCAAGCCAGATTACAATATGAGTTAACTCATGATTTGTTTATTACCTTAAATAGTAAATTTGAGAATATTAAAAGTGAGGATAAGGTTAGACGTATGTATAACTTCTCATGTGGCATTAACTACGGTTTTTAGAATCCGAATCTGGCCAGCAAAAAAGTATGGTTAAGAATTAATCTTAATCTGTGAGTTTTTTTAACTGTATGATGATTAGAGTTTTATATTTTTATCTCCTGTAGTATATCAGACATCAGTATTGGTTTCCAAAGAAAAAGCGTTGAC
The DNA here is from genome assembly GCA_049241065.1 of Spirosomataceae bacterium. Lineage (GTDB taxonomy): Bacteria > Bacteroidota > Bacteroidia > Cytophagales > Spirosomataceae > JALRIJ01. The sequence continues at coordinate 4,371 of JBMLRK010000020.1, read as the reverse complement.
AAATCCTCAAAATTTGTCAACGCTTTTTGTTTAATAAATACCTCCTACCTAAGACCTTCTACCTACTCCCCTTCTTCTCCCGAATTTTCTTGACGATGCGTACTGCCGACATGATGACTACGGCAAAAATGAGTAACCCAACGATACCCCAAATCCAATCAATGGCGTTTTTCATGACGACCAAAAAGACAATGGCAAAGAGTAAAATGGTGGCTACTTCGTTGTATAGTCGTAGTTGGAAGCCTGTAAATCGAAACTTTCCTTCTCTTAATTCAAAAATGAGTTTTCTACAATAGAAATGATAGGCTATCAAACACACTACAAAGCCAAGTTTGAGGTGTAGCCAACCTTGTTGTGCAAAACCATCGAGCCAAGCCCAATAAATCATGGTGAGTCCTGAGGCAATGGTTAACCACATCGCAGGAATCATGATGGCATTGAACAGTACTTTCTCCATACGACGATATTCTTTTTGGAGAATATCCCGTTCGAGTTCGGGTTTGTTGTTCGCTTCGGTATGATAGACAAATAAACGAGGCAAGTAAAACAGCCCTGCAAACCAACTAACCACAAATATGATGTGAATGGCTTTGATATGATTGTAGTCCATTATGCTTGTGCTTTAGGAAATTTTTTAAACCAGCTAATCGCTTTCATTTCGATAACTCCCAAAATTGCTTCTTTGAAAATATTGGCTGACATTTTAGATTCGCCTTTGGTGCGGTCAGTAAAAATGATGGGTACTTCCACAATCTTGAATCCGTGTTTCCAAGTAGTAAACTTCATTTCTACCTGAAAAGCATAGCCGATAAAGCGAATTTTATCTAAGTCTAAGGTTTTTAACGTATTGGCTTTGTAGCACTTAAAACCAGCGGTTACGTCCATGATAGGCATTCCTGTAATAAAGCGAACGTAATAGCCTGCAAAGTACGACATCAAGACTCTGCCCATCGGCCAGTTGACTACATTAACACCCTTGATGTAACGAGAACCAATGGCTAGGTCTGCACCGCCTTCGGCACAAGCATTATATAGTTTTACTAAATCGTCTGGATTGTGGGAAAAATCGGCATCCATTTCAAAAATGTACTCATAGCCTAAATTCATAGCATATTTAAACCCATGAATATAAGCTGTTCCTAGCCCTAGTTTTCCTTGACGTTCTTGCAAATGCAGGCGGTTAGTACCAAACTCTTGTTGTAATTGTTTTACTACCTTTGCTGTTCCATCAGGAGAGCCATCGTCCACTACCAATACATCAAAAGCAGGTTCAATACTCATTACCTTGCGAATGATAGCCTCGATATTCTCGATTTCGTTGAAAGTAGGAATTATAACAATACGATTGTTCATATTTATCGTTTATATCAAGGATGAATTTGTTTAGGAGTTTGCTCCTTTACGATTGGTTTACGAGTGGAATCTTTTTTATTTTTCTTTTCTAAAGATTGTCTCATTACTTTTTTACGAACTTCAAGGCGTTCGATAATTTTATTGTACATTGCCTTGAAGGTTTCGGGTTCAGCAACATAATATTGATAACTTTTCCGAAAAATTGCGGTATCTACTTGGTGTTTTTTCAAAAGGTCTGTTTCTAGTTTTTTGAAAATAGCCAACGATGAATCGCTACTACCTAAATTGAGACCGTTCACGTTGGATTCTGCCAAATGCACGTCTTCCAAGATGTCAATCATCTTGTCTTCGGGTAATAAATTAGATGGCTTATCACTTGTTCCACAAGCTGCCATTAGTATAGTCAAAAGAAGAATTCTTGTTCTCACATTTCAAAATTACGTGGAATTTGGGTAGTTTTAAACTTGTTATGATGCTTTATTCTAAATTGATAGGTCAATTTTAATAAATATTAACGAAAATTGATGGAAAACAGTCTATTTCCTTACGAGGATTTCTCGAATAAATAGTCTTTCCATAAAAATAAGATGCCAATAACGTATGAATCCGCAAGAATTTCTGTCCAAATTACATAAATACGAAATCAGAATTCGTAAAGCGGTTACTTCTCAGATGAGAGGTAACTTTCATTCGGTTTTCAAAGGTTCTGGCTTAGAATTCAGTGACTTACGTCTGTATCAATACGGTGATGATGTTCGTTTGATTGATTGGAATACCACCGCAAAAGGGCATGGAACTTTTGTGAAAATCTTTAAAGAGGAAAAAGAACAAACGGTCTTTTTTGTGTTAGATGTAAGTGCCTCGCAGGATGTTGGTCGGTCTAATCACTCCAAATTAGACACTACCAAAGAAATATGTGGAGTACTTACCTTGTCGGCAATAAAGGAGGCTAGTCATGTAGGTTTATTGTGTTTTTCGGATCAAAAAGAAAAATATACCAAACCTGCCAATACCCTCAAACACGGTTATCAGACAATTTTGGAATTGTTTAAATTAAAGCCAGAATCGCCTGGAACGAACTTAAAAAAAGCAATTACATTTACCCTCGAATTATTGAAACGTCGGAGTTTAGTGGTGCTAATTTCCGATTTTATAGATACTGGTTACGAAGAAAATTTAAAAGCACTTGCCCGAAAACACGATTTAGTGGTGATTCATTTATACGACCAGCGAGAAACTAATTTGCCTCGTTTGGGAATTATTCCTGTTTATGATACCGAAAGTCGTAAGACGATTTGGGTAAATGCCTCGTCAAATTGGTTTAGAAATCGAATGAAAAACCTGTTTGAAGATAGTTCAAAACGATTAGAACAGGTTTGTAAACAACATAATGCCAATTATTTAGCCATTGATGCTTCGGAGGATTATGTACCTAAGTTGATAAAATTATTTAAAGTACGAAAATGATTAGAGCCTTTACCCTACTTCAATTGATGTTGTTGTTGAGTTGGCAATTGCTTGCTCAAATGCCAACATGGAAACCGCCCAAAGGAAAGTTTCTTACCGACAGCGTAAAGATTGGGTTGCCTGTAAAATATGCCATCAGCTATCGTCATAAAGCTTCTGTTGACGTTTTTTTTCCAGATACTACGTTTAATTATGCTCCCTTTGAATTGCTAGATCGGGAATATTATCCGACCGTGACCGATGCCAATGGAAGTGTCGATAGTGTTGTTTATACCCTCACTACCTTTGAAGTAAACCGTGTTCAGAAACTCAGCTTACCTGTTTTTGTACGAAGTAAACAAGATTGTACACGGGTTTTTTCCCCAATGGATTCTGTTTATTTGAACCCAATTCTGAAAGGGACGATAGACCGAACTTTAGCATTAAAAGAAGATACCCAAACGATTCGTTTGAGACAACAAGCCAATTACCCCTTGATTTTTCTGATTTTTCTAGGTTTATCGGTACTAGCGGGTATTATTTTTTGGCTCTTTGGTAAACCTATTCGTCGTCAAATTAAACTTTTTCAGTTTCGTAGGCGATACGAGGAATATCATCGTTTGTTTCAACGGTTGAGTAAGGCTTCTGAAGATCGAAAACGACGGGTGAATAATGTGGAAAAAGCCGTTGTTTTATGGAAAATTTACATTGAACGTTTAGAAGAAAAACCCTTTACGACTTTTACGACCAAAGAAATTTTGGATAACCTAAAAGATGACCGTTTGTCGGATGCCTTGCGAGAAATTGACGGAACAATTTATGGCGGAAACTTCTCGAAAAAAACGGTTGCTTCATTGGCCATTTTGGATGAACTAGCTCAGGGATTATACCGTGAACACCGTCAAAATTTGATAGATTCAGCGGTGTAAGTCGTGAAATAATGGTAAATTTTGAATGATGAATTTTGGATGTAAAGTCCTCATAAATAGTTTATTGAATCCAAAATTTAAAATTTATCATTCAACATTATTACTTAGAAGTTTTAACTAAAAGACTAAAAATACGTATGGAAAACGATTGGTTTTCAACCTATTGGATAAAATATCAAACCTTGATGTCTTTTGACTGGGCATCGCCGTATTATCTGTACTGCTTACCGATAGTGCCACTACTTTTCTTGTTAAGAAATTGGCTTATTGGGGCAGGAACACAGAAGTTAAACGTTTCTTTTTCGGCAAGTGATTTAGGGTCGAATTGGGTAAGCTATTTGCGTTTTGTTCCAGGGATTTTAATGGTTTTTAGTATCATGTTGGTTTTTCTGGCATTGGCAAGACCGCAACGCTACATCACCGAAGCCGAAGATGTTTCGGAAGGCATTGACATTATGTTAGCAGTGGATATTTCAGAGTCGATGGAATCAAAAGATATTCCACCTTCTCGATTAGTAGCTGCCAAAAAAGTTGCCAAAAAATTTATTGAAGGTCGTCATTATGACCGTATTGGGTTGGTGGTATTCTCGGGAGAGCCTTTTTCTTTGTGTCCACTCACAACAGATTATGAGGTATTAAACGA
>JBMLRK010000019.1:0-1376 GCA_049241065.1 Spirosomataceae bacterium | reverse complement strand
CGTTTGATTTGTTCTGCCGAAAGTACCTGAGTAGGGTTTTGTAATTCACCCGAAGCACCTACAACGTGGTCGTTTGGTACGGTGATAGCCACTTTGTAATTACCGAACGTAAGGGTAAATTCTCCTTGTCCCAAAAACTGTTTGTGTTGCCAGCCATATACATCGTTATAAACGGCCATTCTCGGGAACCAGTGAGCAATAAAGAAGTTGGCGTTACCATCTTTCGGGAAAAACTCATATCCTGAACGACCGTAATAATCCGTAATGATATAATTCCAATCAATTGAGAATGAAAGTGTTTGACCTGATTTCAAAGGAGTTGGCAAATCAATACGCATCATTGTTTGATTGATGACGAATTTCATTGAAGCACCTTTTGCATCTTTTACCGATAAAATTTTGAAGCCATAATCTACCCCGTCCGAAATCACCGTTTCGTCGGAAGTACCACCTGTTTCAATACGTTCCGTTCCACCGATTTTAGTCGCATTGGTTGTATTTCCTTTTGCGAAAAGGTTTTGGTCTAATTGTAACCATACATAACGCAATTCGTCGGGCGATTGGTTAAAATACGTAATAGTCTCAGAACCAATAATTTTGCGGTTTGCCTCGTCTAATTCTGCCTTGATGTCATAATCAGCACGTTGTTGCCAATAATCTTTTCCAGGAGCACCCGAAGCAGTACGATACGTGTTTGGAGTGGGTAAGAGCGTTTCTAACTGTTCAAAACGTTTGTTTGAACTAAACTGACTCGGATTCTGCTGAGCAACTGCCCAATGACCCAAAGCCATCGAAAGTAAACAGATAAGCGTTTTTTTCATTTGTTTTATGTTTGTTTGAAGAAGGGAGATGGAGTGTTGTAACCACATAGACACAGAGAAAACATAGGCTATGTCCTTGTTTCTGTCTTAACAGACAATAAAAATAATCCCTAACCCGAAATTACTAATTTATTTTAGACAAAAAACGGAATAAGATGGGAATTGCTGGAAAATATGATGAGTGGTTGGGGAATATACCTCTATAATAATGCCCAAACGGTAGTTTTAGGTTTTGAGAGACAGCTAAAGCTATGCCATTCTCACTTTCAAAAGCACCGAATTTCAACCACCAATTAAGGCATATAAGCAAATTATTGCGTTGAGTTTTATCATTTTACAAATAACCTAAATTATGCTATTCTTGTAATCTGTATTTATCTGGTTATTTTTATATTTATGGCTTCATTACGAAATAAGGTCATCCGCATAAATACTGACAATGGTACAGTAACATTCGACGATAAAGGAAAAGAGTCTAAGAGTACTGAGATTCTAGCAAAAAATATATTAGTTTCGATGATGGACTTAAACGAAATGGAAACAAAATTTGGGCAT
>JBMLRK010000018.1:0-4429 GCA_049241065.1 Spirosomataceae bacterium | reverse complement strand
CTCAAACAGTATATATTCATTGCTTACGCACGTGGTTCTACGAAAGTTTAAACAGGTTAAATATGTCTTCCTCCTACTTTATATCTAATCACACAGGATTAAATCTTAAACGTCAAACGCCCAAAAAGGAAACGACCGTTGAAACCGAATTGCGTTACCGCACGGCTATACATAAAACGACCGTTTGAAGTATTATCTCTGGTAGCACTATAGTTTGTACCTGGAACACCATTCGCATCTGCCACTCCCGAAAGGTTGTTTGCATTGTTGCGAGGGTCAATATATGCTTGATCTGGATATACATCAAATACGTTATTTGCACCAATCGTGATACCGATATTTTTAGTTAAGTTATAATTAACGGTAATATCCGACACCCATTTTGCAGAGAATGTTTGGTCAATTGCAAACGGAAGGGTTGTTCCATTTGGTACTGCAGCATTAGCAAAAGCCACCTCTCCAAAACGAACTGTTCTACCTGTCAATGTCCATTTGTTTGTCGTATAAGTAGCCGAAAGGTTCAGTTTTGTTTTCGGAACAGCTGTTGTAAAGAACATTACTTGCTGACGATCAAACAATTTACCTTTTAACGTTGGATACGTCGATTCAATCGTAGCAGGTTCGTTGATTTGGTCGATTTCAGTATGATTGTAGTTACCTGCAACCGATACATTCAATTTATTTACGCCTACATTAAATTTCTTAGCAAGCACTAAATCAACTCCTTGCGTTGTTGTATTTACGGCATTAGCAAAGAATTGAACCGAGTTGATAGAAGGATCAACACCTGCTAAAATCGTATTTACTGCTCCATTAGGATCTAAAACACCACCTACACGCTCACGAGTATATTGACTAGAGAATACAATACGGTCTGTCACCTTGATCTGGTACGCATCTAAAGTAAATGTAAAATCATCCACTTTTCCTGTAATACCTAAACTCAACGACTTAGAAAGTTCTGCTTTTAAGCCATTTACCCCAAATTTACTTACAATCGGGTTATCGTTATTAACCGTCAATACTTGCGTTGGTAATCCATTCACGAATTGTGTACTTTCTGAATTATAGTAACGTTGTTGTAACGATGGAGCTCTAAAGCCTGTTGCATACGCACCACGAACAGAGAAATTATCGTTCAACTTATAACGAGCCGTTGCTTTGTAAGAGAAATTAGAACCAAAATCTGAATAATTCTCGTGACGTGCCGCTACTCCCACTAATAATTTAGGACCAAATTCTCCTTCAAGATCGACATACTGAGCGAAGTTATTTCTTGATTTATCTAAGGCATTAGAAGGCTTCAACCCTGGGAATACTTGAGAACCTGCTGCTGCTGTAGCTGAAGTAACATTCTGTCCATCTGGAAAACCACGTGACCAAGACTTCTCTTCACCAGCTTCTAACACAAAATTATCATTTCTGTACTCCATACCCGCAGCAACGTTCAACGAAGTTAATACACCCGATAACTCAAAACGTTGAGCAATGTCTAAATTGGTTGTATTCTGAGAAAAACGCTGTGTACCTGCATAGAACTCTAACCCATTGTCTAAGTTCGCTTGTGTTGGAATCGAAGCATTGATGGTATTTGAAATGTCATAACGCAAGCTGTTCATTCCCCAAGCATTACTCAATTCTACATTCCAGTTACCTAACTTTGTTTTCAAACCAGCCATGAATGAATAATCATCAATCGTTGTATTAATAAATGGCAAGAAACCATTCGGGAAAATTGATAAGTTCGATTGCGTTGTTTGAGATGGAAGTCTGTAAAAACCAGCCGACTTTCCTTTTCTGCTCGACATACCTGCCGCTGCATAAACTTCGATATTTTTGGTGATATTATATCCGAAGTTCGCAAACGCTCCGTAGTTTCTTGCAGCAGAGTTACCTACCATCATGTTGTTTCTATCCAATCCATTTGCTTGAGCTTTTGCATCATCGGCAGCCTTCAAAGCAGCATAACGAGTTTGGAAAGCCGCATCTGTCTCAGCTGCTCCTCTCGAAGGCAAAGCAGAATACAACAAAGGACGAGTATCTAACCCACCACGATTCGAAGCTGTTCTATCCAAAAACTGACCAGAGATGTTGAAATAACCTTTTTTATTCAACTCCCAACCTTTAGAAAAATCCAATTGTGTTGTTTTGCCATCCACAATATCTCTTCCTAAAGTACTCGTTACGTTTGCACCATACATTGAGTTAATAACAAGAGGCGTTGTTTTTTTCAACACAATGTTAATTACCCCAGCAATCGCATCCGAACCATACTGAGCAGCCGCTCCATCACGCAATACTTCAATACGCTCAATAGCTGAAGCAGGAATAGCATTCATGTCTGTACCTACTGTACCACGACCAAAACTACCATTGATGTTCAATAGAGCAGTGTTGTGTCTTCTTTTTCCATTTACCAACACCAATACTTGATCGGGGCCTAAACCACGTAACGAAGCAGGGTCAATATGGTCAGTACCATCGGCAACTGTCTGACGGTTTGAACTGAAAGAAGGAGCAATGTAATTCAAGATTTGCGTTACATCCGTTTGAGCAAAAGCCTTCAATTCTTTAGAAGAAATAACATCTACAGGAACAGGGGTTTCGACATTTGTACGAGCGGTTGCTGCACGAGAACCAATTACAGAAACTTCTTGAAGCGTTGATGAGCTTTCTTTCATCATGAAATCATATACTCCAAAGCTACCAGCACTAACGGTTACGGTTAATGGTTCGGTGGTATAACCAACAGAACTTGCTTTTACTTGGTGAACGCCTACGGGTAATTTCAAGCTATAATTACCTGATCCGTCTGCAACCGTACCAATGTTACGGCCTTCAACAACGATAGTAGCTCCTGGAAGTGCAGCACCCGAAACGGCATCTTTAACAGTCCCTTTGATACCTTGGGCAATAATAGAAAAACTGGTTATCAGCAACGAAATTGCCAACAACCCTAAACGGTAAAGTTTGTTGTTCATGTTAATGAAGTTTTATTATACGACTAGATTTATAAAAATGGTTTCAACTTTTTAGGAGAAAACATCATCTAATATAATACAAAAAATTAAAAAAGTACAACAATTCTGTAAAAATTACTATTTAACCTTCGTATGATTCACTATGAAAAACAGCACTCTGAGTATAAAATCTCATAACAGCAACAAGACCTAAGTAATACTACTTTTGATTCTTGAAAAGATTAATTCTAACAGAGAAAAGCGTATTTTTGTCATAACCGATTGATTAATATACTCGATTTTTCAAGGGTTTTCCTTTTGAAAAGACGTTAACATTTAACACGATTCATCATGATTTTAATTTCTGATACTCCTATAAATATTCAAGCTTGCATTGATTCGGTTCAATCTGAGCGTGCAGGGGCAGTGGATGTATTCATCGGAACTGTCCGAAACCATAATAAATCCAAAGCCGTAGTACGTTTAGAATTTGAAACGTATGATGTTATGGCTGTCAAAAAAATGACGGAATTAGCTAACGAAGCCTGTAAACGTTGGGACATTGAAAAGGTAGCGATGGTTCATCGAAAAGGAGTACTTGATATTGGCGATGTAGCGGTAGTCATTGCGGTTTCGACTCCTCACCGTGCGGCCTCTTTTGAAGCTTGTCAATGGTTAATTGATACGCTGAAACAGGTAGTACCTATTTGGAAGAAAGAAATTTATGAAGATGGTCAAGAATGGCTAGAAGCTCATCCGTAGTAATAAGTCTGATTACAAATCAGTTGCCATTGGGACGGGATTGCAAATCCCGTCCAGTAATACCCTCTAAACGAAACGCCTATTTCTTTCCCATAAAATCGACATATAACTTATTAGGGCTATCGGTATAACGCAAACTCAATACAGCACCTTCCCTCTTGACCATGTCAATTCCTTCAAATTCTGTGTATTTCTGCACTTTGAAACTCCCAATGATTACTTCACCTTGTTTTAAAATAAAATTGGTAGAATCTTTTTCAAGCGTCACCTTCGTTAGGGTCATTACTTTTAAACTACTATTGGGTGTGAAAGCAATTTTATAGCCATCTTGTTCATTCGTAACTGCCACTTTGTTGGTCGTCGGTAAAGCACATAATAGCGGATTGATAATTACACGGTACTCACCCTCAATTCTAGCATTTCCATTTGAATCAATAGCAGAAGGACTAAGCTCTTCTTGATTTTTTTGACAACTAGAAAAAAAGAGCATTAATATTACGACAACATAAGGCATTTTTTTGATACTTTTGATTAGGTTTTGCATGGTTTCATTGGTTTATGTATTTTCACACAAATATATAACTAGCTGTTAAACAAACAATTGAATCACCCTATTTTATACTTACCTTCTTTTTATACATTATGAACAAAGGTCGATTAGAAGCATTTAGCGATGGTGTTTTAGCTATCATTCTTACCATTATGGT
>JBMLRK010000017.1:0-29272 GCA_049241065.1 Spirosomataceae bacterium | reverse complement strand
TAAAACAAAAACTCCCCACCGAACAAAATCCGATGGGGAGTTTTTTATTGTACTTTTTTACTTTCTATGGAAACACCTATACTGATAATATCAGGAATAGGGTCTTGTCGCATATACTGGCGTATTTGGATTTTATACGTTCCATTGTGGGGAAACTTAAAATTCTTGAACCCTAATATTTTATGATCATAGACATCTCCTAAACCGTCTCCTAATTGTTTGCCTGTTGTTGGGTCAAAAAGTACTAATTCGTCCAGTTTCTGATGAATTACTTTCCCTTTCTTGTCCGTCAGATAGTGCGTCAAATAGAGGTTATAATAAGGATACGTACGGTTATTACGCACATTATAAAACACATCGTAGGTTTTGGTACTATCTGTCACCTCAAAACTAAAACTCGGAGCATCCTTCACAAACCATTTGGCATCGGCAATGTCATAATTATCTTTCATCAACACCTCTACATTACTATTATTACACGAATACAGTAATATCGAAAAAGTACAAAAAGTAATATAGCTTATAACTTGTTTCACCTTCTTAGTTGTTATCAAAACCTATTCTTGTGTAGGAGGTTTTGGATTTTGTGGTTTATTTGAATTTGGCTTATTCCCAGATTTATGTCCTCCGTGTGGATGTTGTCCTTTTCCCTGCATTTTGCCTTGCCCTCCACTGTTGTTATGCTGTGGTTGCTTTTGCTTTGGTGCGGGGGCTGGGTTTTGCGGCTGTCCTGCATTCGCTTGGTTTGCGTTTTCAGGTTTTGCTTGCTTAGGCCCTTGTGGATTTCCTCCTTGCTGCTTCTGATGATTTGGTTTATGCACCTTCTGGTGTTGCCCAGTCTGTTGTGAAGGCTTCGCTTGTGGGCTATCACCATTCGCTACAGGTTTCGCTTCCGTATTGGCAACTGGCTTAGCCTGATTATTTCCTTTCGGTTTATTCACAAAACGTTCCGAACGTTGTTCTGGACGTTCTTTGCGTTCTTGTCCTCCTTTTTTCTCTGGATTCTCAGGCTTGATGTCTTTACGTTCAGTCTTAAACTCTTTTTTATCGTTTCGTTCTGGACGACTCTCGTTGCGTTCGTTTTTGTGCTTGGCAAAGCCTTTGTTATTAGACGATTTTCCTTTACCGTTGCTGTACTTTTTGTCCATTTTATCCAAGTCAGCATTTAAGGCTGTACTTGTTTCAGCAACAATCGGTTGAATATCGAGTACTTCTAAGGACTGAGGCAAAACCCCTTTTTCGTTCATGGCAAGCACCTCTATCACTTTATCGACTTTCACTGGTAACCAGTTACTTTCTTCGCCACGATACCCAAACCACATGATACGCTTGAAAATATCTGTTTTCTGTAAAATAGCATCTCCACGAAGCGTCTGCAATGGCTTGTCGATACTTGGAATGTCCTTCAGGGCATCCATGTAGGTTTCAAGTTCATAGTTCAAACAACATTTCAAACGTCCACATTGTCCTGATAATTTCACAGGATTCAGGGATAAGTTTTGATAACGAGCTGCCGAAGTAGTTACGTTTTTAAAATCCGTTAGCCACGTAGAACAACAAAGTTCTCTTCCGCAAACGCCAATTCCTCCCACTCTGGAAGCCTCCTGACGTAAGGAAATTTGCTTCATTTCTACACGTACCTTGAATTCGCCCGCCAAGATTTTAATCAATTCACGGAAGTCAACACGGTCGTCTGACGAATAGTAAAAAATCGCTTTGGTATTGTCCGATTGAAATTCAACATCCGATAATTTCATATTGAGTTTCAATTCTTTCACTACCTCACGGGTACGGTACATGGTTGGCAAATCACGAGCAATTGCTTGGTCGTGTTTTTCCAAGTCCTTTTCGTTGGCTTTACGATAAATTACACGAAGTTCATCGTCGTCTTTAATGCTTTTTTTAAGCATCTGAAGACGCACAAGTTCTCCTTGTAAGGAAACAAATCCAAGATGATGCCCATTGGGAACGTCCACAATTACAGGGTCGCCTGCATAAAGTTCAATTTGGTTAATGTTACGGAAATATTCCTTACGTCCTCCTTTGAACTTCACTTCCACTACGTTGTATTTGCTAAACGTAGGAACATCCATATTCGACAACCAGTCAAATACGTTCATTTTATTACAACCACCCGTACCACAAGCACCATTACTTTGGCAACCTGCTACTTTATCACCCTCTTTATTACGAGTTCCACAGCTTCCTGAAGAACATGATTTACATCCCATTTTAATTATATGTTAAACAAGCAGCGAACTAGCTGTAACGCAATACGTCCAATCCAATATCTTTACGATAGTATTTTCCATCATAAACAATATCGTGTGCTGCTTTTTGTGATTTTTGGATGGCTCTTTCCAAGGTATTAGACATCCCTGTAAGCACCATTACTCTACCTCCATTAGTAACAACAGAATCTCCCTCTAATTTTGTGCCAGCATGAAAAACAGTCGCTTCTGAAATACTTTCAATTCCAGAAATAACAGCTCCTTTGCCATAGTCGCCAGGGTATCCACCTGCCACCACAACCGTAGTAACAGCATGTTGTTTACTTACTTGGAAATCTGCTTCATGCAATTCACCTTTAGCGGTTGCAATCATTAATGCCAAGAAATCAGATTCAATACGTGGCAATACCACTTCTGTTTCTGGATCGCCCATACGAGCGTTATATTCAATCACTAATGGTTCGCCTCCGTGGTTCATTAAACCAATAAAGATAAAACCATTGTATTTAATTCCTTCTGCTTTCAAACCTGCCATCGTTGGTTTTACTACGTTTTCTTCTACGGCAAGCATGAATTTTTCGTTGGCAAATGGCACAGGAGAAACCGCTCCCATACCCCCTGTATTTAAGCCCGTATCGCCTTCGCCAATACGTTTGTAATCTTTCGCTTCTGGAAGAATTTTATATGACTCGCCATCGGTCAATACAAATACCGACACTTCGATTCCTGTCAAAAATTCTTCAACGACTACTTTACTACTTGCATCCCCGAACTTAGCATCTACCAACATTTCCTTTAAGGTCTCATTGGCTTCGTCTAAAGTCTGAGCAATGATTACGCCTTTACCAGCAGCTAAACCATCCGCTTTCAACACGATTGGCAATTTATGCGTACTCAAATAAGTTAATCCTTCTTCTAAAGTATCTTTCGTGAAGGTTTGAGATTTTGCAGTTGGCACGCCATATTTAGCCATGAAGTTTTTAGAAAAATCTTTTGACCCTTCTAACATCGCTCCTTTTTCATCTGGTCCAACCATCAAAACGTGTTTCAACTCTTCTCTTGCTTCAAAGTAGTTACGAACACCTTTTACTAAAGGTTCTTCTGGCCCTACAATCACCAAGTCGATATTATTTGCCAAAACAGCATCGGCAATTTTCTCAAAATCATTATAACCTATAGACAAATTGGTGGCAATGGCTGCTGTTCCAGCATTACCAGGAGCAACAAATAGATTGTCACAAAGAGGGCTCTGAGAAATCTTCCAAGCAAAAGCGTGTTCACGGCCACCAGAGCCTAATATTAGTACATTCATGTAATTTTTAATTAATATTTCAATTAGAGGCTTTTCGCAACAATCATAAAGCCACAAGCCTTTAGGCAAAAAGAAATTTGATTACTTAACAATATATCCTTAAACAAAGCTGTTGAAGCATTTATTTAAGGATATTTATGGGGTTTATTAATTGGCTACTTCTGACAAGAACTTAATACGCATCAGACGAAGTTCCTCTTCCGTAATATCTTCAATATCACATTGTTCCATCGCTAAGGCAATATTATCGCTATCGGCAGTCATGAAGTAATCGTATATTTCGTCTTGCTTATCTGGTTCAATTACCTGATTGATATAGTAATCCAAGTTCAATTTTGTTCCAGAGTAACAAATATGCTCGATTTCTTCGATTAAATCTTCCATTGCCAATTCTTTTTGTTCAGCAATGATGTCTAAATCTACTTTTCTATCAACTTGTTGAATGATATGAATTTTGATTTTCGACTTATTAACCGTTGATTTCACCACTACTTCCGTAGCCGTTTCGATTTCGTTATCTTCAACGTATTTTTTAATCAAATCAATAAACTGCTTTCCGAATTTCACCACTTTACCCATACCAACACCGTTGATTTGAGCCATATCCTCTTTGGTAACAGGATACGTAGTTGCCATTTCTTCTAACGACGGATCTTGGAAGATAACATACGGAGGAAGATTTTTATCCTTCGCCATTTTCTTACGAAGGTTCTTCAACAATTCAAATAAGGCTACGTCATACGAACCTGCCGAACTTGCCGCTGCTTCTTTTTCTTCTAATTCCTCAATACGCTCGTTTTCGTAATCATGGTCTTTCGAGAATGAAACGGGGAATGGATCTTTTAAGTATTCACGACCTTTTTCACCTACTTTCAGAATACCGTAATTTTCAATATCCTTTTCTAAGTAACCCATCACATTAATCTGACGAATTAACGAAATACACTGCTCAATTGGTTCTGGTTCATGTGCTTTCTTTTTCTTAGCTTTTGGAGCTTTGGCTTTTTTCGGTTTCGGAATTGGGTTTCCATCCTCATCCTCTTCATCCGAATATTCTACTTCATCCTCTTCATCCTCATCGTCGTCGTCCTCTTCGTCTTGCAGTTTGAATAAGTTTTTACCTTTTCCAAAAATACCTAACTTATGGTGTTCGTAGCTAGTGATATATTGGTTTTTGTTGCCCATCATCACATCAGCGATGTGTTGTACATCAAAACGCTCACCTGTTTCCAAGACGGTCTTAATCGCTAAAACAACTGCCTCTTCTGCCTTGAATTTTGGTGTTTGTTTTTTACAGTTATCGCAATAGCCACAATCTTTTTCGGTATGTTCTCCAAAATAGTGTAACAACAATTTACGACGACATACACCCATCGTTGAATACGACACCATTTCGTTCAACAACATACGAGCATTATCTCGTTCGGTAATGGTTTTATCTTTGTTGAATTTATCCAGTTTGTTGATGTCTTCTTTTGCATAGAACATCAAACAAATACCTTCTAATCCATCACGACCAGCACGACCTGTTTCTTGATAATAACCCTCCAACGACTTTGGTGCATCGTAGTGAATTACAAAACGAACATCTGGCTTATCAATTCCCATACCAAAGGCAATGGTTGCTACCATTACTTCTGTTTCTTCGTTCAAGAACGCCTCTTGGTTTGCCATACGCACATCTCCGTCTAAACCCGCATGATAAGGCAATGCTTTAATTCCGTTTACGTTCAGAACTTCAGCAACCTCCTCTACTTTCTTACGGCTTAAACAGTAGATAATCCCTGCTTTACCATGATGCGACTTGATAAAACGGATAATCTGCTTATCAATATCGTCCCGTTTTGCACGAATTTCGTAGTATAAGTTTTTACGATTAAACGAAGACTTAAACAAACGAGCATCCTCCATATTTAAGTTCTTTTGGATGTCCAACTGAACTTTAGGAGTAGCCGTTGCCGTCAAAGCGATAATCGGCAATTTAGGGTCAATACTTTCTACAATGCTACGAATACGACGATATTCAGGCCTAAAATCATGTCCCCATTCCGAAATACAGTGTGCTTCGTCGATGGCAACAAATGAAATTTTAGCTTGCTTCAGGAACGTTAAATTATCCTCCTTGTTCAACGACTCAGGAGCAATGTATAATAATTTAACTGCACCGCTAGTTACATCTTTTTTCACCCTTGTCATTTCAGCCTTATTCAACGAAGAATTAAGAAACTGAGCATTAATTCCAAAGGCATTCATCTGATCTACCTGATTTTTCATCAAGGCAATCAGAGGAGATATAACAATAGCAGTACCTTCCATCGCAATGGCAGGCATTTGATAACAAAGCGATTTACCTGCCCCCGTGGGCATGATAACAAAGGTATTTTCCCCTTTTAGGGTGTTATTGATAATCTCTTCTTGTTCTCCTCTAAATTGAGAGAACCCAAAGGTTTCTTTTAACTTGTCCTTTAATAAGTTGGTGGTCTCTTGGCTAACACTCATGTTCTTCTAAACTCATTTGAGGTTATTTGATAAATGGATATTTGGTGGTTCTATTCAGAATGGGGTGATAATGCTATATCTTTGCAAAAGAAAATAGGCAATCCCTTTATCTTAAATCGTTTCTAAAATTGAAATTAGTAAAAAATATTCAATCAACAGCAAAAAAAGTTTTGCAAGAGGAGGCAGAAGCCATCCTAAAAATTGTCGATAAAATCGATTCTGATTTTGAAGCCTGTGTAAATCACTTACTTAACAGCCGTGGCAGATTCGTTATTACAGGTATTGGCAAATCTGCATTAATTGCACAGAAAATTGTCGCTACCCTCAATTCGACGGGTACACCCTCCTTATTCATGCACGCCGCAGATGCTATTCATGGCGACTTAGGGATGATTCAACCCGAGGATACGGTCATGTGTATTTCACGCTCTGGCGACACGCCCGAAATTAAGGTGTTAGTACCGCTTATCAAACGTACTGGTGTAAAGTTAATCTCGATGGTGTCAAATCCCAAGTCTTATCTTGGGAAAAATGCAGATTTTATCTTACACGCACTCGCTGAAAAAGAAGCAGATAGCTTAAATCTTGCTCCAACAACCAGTACAACCGTGGCTCTTGCCTTAGGAGATGCCCTTGCCGTGTGTTTGCTCGAATGTCGCTCGTTTACGACTACCGACTTTGCCAAATATCACCCAGGGGGAGCATTAGGGAAAAAGCTTTACCTCAAAGTAGAAGATATTTACCCCAATCATGAACTACCTGTTGTTTCGGAAAGCACGCCCGTTAAAGAAGCCATTCTTGAAATTAGCTCTAAACGCTTGGGTGCAACGGCAGTAGTAAATGAAGCAGGTTTATTGACGGGTATCATTACCGATGGTGATGTACGTAGAATGCTAAATACGCATGATAGTTTGGCAGGATTAACGGCTAAAGAAATCATGACGGTATCACCAAAAACCATCGAATCGGATGCGTATGCAACGGAAGCCTTGCAAGTAATGCAGTCGAAAAACATTACCCAATTAGTCGTAGAAGCCGATAACAAACCTGTTGGTTTTGTTCATTTGCACGACTTATTGAAGGAGGGTTTGGTGTAAAAAATAATGCTCTCCATACGAGTTTTGAAATGCTTGTATGGGGAGAAATTAGTCTTCTTAATTTTAAAATTTGTGTATATTCGTAGAAGAATTCAGTAACACTTAGACAGCATTTTCAACTATGCAACAGCTAATCTTAAAAACCGATATTGACGCTACAAAAATGGAGGCACTGCTTTTCTTTTTGAAATCATGGAATATTGATGCAGAACTCAAAACAACACCGATGCTAAAAGAGAAAAAACAAGACTTCTCGCTTGCAGTAGGAATGTGGGAAGATTATGATATTAATGCGAATGAACTCCGTAAACAAGCTTGGAATAGAAACAGATGATACTTTGTGATACCAATATTCTGATAGAAATATACAAAGGCAACCTAGGTGTTACCGAAATAGTAAAATCAATAGGACAACAAAATATAGCTGTTTCTGATGTCACTTGTGCAGAACTAATTTTTGGTGCAAGAAATAAAAAAGAACTACAAGTAATACGTAAGGACTTAAAGAAGCTTCATATTCTACCTATTGAAGCTAATATTTCAACACTTGCTGTTGAATTAGTTGAAAAATATGCGTTGTCTCACAAACTCTCTCTACCAGATTCCTTAATCGCAGCGACGGCAATTATTCATGACATAGAACTCTATACGCTAAATTTAAAAGATTTCAGATTTCTGAAAAGTGTAAGATTATTTCAAGTCAGTTAAGTTACAGTAATGAAATACAAAGAACAATATGTGACTTTAACACCTTACGCAACTAGTTCAGGCTCGTAACTTGGACTAGCGGATTTAGCGTTAGCCCATACCCAAGAAAGAGGTCAAAAACCTCCGCCCCTGACCTCTTTCTTCTATTTTTTAATACCAATAGTACGATTAGTATTCGCTTTTACAATTTCATCAACGTTACAACTTAGGCTACAGAATCGTTACCTTTTTTAGTAAATAGTTAGCAAAATACTGTGCATCATCCGCTATTAAATGGACTCCATCGGTTGTATGGTATTCATACACAGTGTCCTCGGGTATCATGCTAACATTAGGAAGATTAAGTAGCTTATCTGTTAGCTGCTTTCGTTCAAATTGTACCCTTTTTGATTTATCTAAAATTTGCTGAGTTCGTTTCTCTAAAGGCATTCTAAACAATACAATTTTTATCCCTTTTTTCGAAAATGCACTTACCATATTTCTCAACTCATTTACATTTTGTCTAATCATTTTAAATTGGCTGGTATCATTTTGCAAGGCTAAATGATTGTTCTGAACGGAATTCAAGACAGCGGAAGAAACAGTAGGCTTCTTCTTCACAAGCGGGTGTATTGCGTGAATACCATTTAGAGTACGAGTAAGCAACTGGTTTCTTTCTTGCAAAAAAGGAAGCGTTTGTTTCAAGTTTTGCACCCAACTTGATTGATAGGAATTTAAAAATAATGTATCCTCTAATCTCGTCAGAATATTAACCTCTACCAATAATACCTTGGGGTACTTGCCGTTGAGAGCCAATAATGACATCCCCGTTGTAGAACGCTCGCCACTGATTGCCAAATTTAAGACAGAAGGCTTCAACATTGATTCTTCCAGCCTTTCCGCCATCGACGAACCAACAATCACAACATCCCTTGGTTTAGCCTTATCGTATAAAAAATTTTCCGCTATCAAGTATTTTCCTTGTTGCACATGCAGTGGTAAGTGCGAACGAAAGGGTAAAAAGTGTAGCAAGGTTGTATAAACTGCCAGCATACAACTTGCCAATAAGATTGAATATTTTGCCATTAGAATTGGAAGTAGATAAAATCGCCTTGAAAACCACTATTAGTCATAATGAAGAAGAGCATAATCGCCAACAGAATCATCTCCAGCTTCGGAAATTGACGCTCACCTTTCCAAAGATAATAAAGGTGATAAAGAGCAACAGCCATACAAAAAATCAACACATATACTTCTCGAATACCCGGTATAAAAGGCAAATGCCAGTTCGTTCCCATTTTTTGAATATACAACAACGCTTGCGTAAAATTGGGCAACTTAAAGAACAACCACGCAATCGTAACTATCAAAAATACCATCCCAACCCTCAAGCATTTTAACCACGTCGTTGCCCCCTCTTTACTCGTTATCAGTAGCCTTTCAAGACCCAACGCTACCCCGTGAATCATGCCCCAGACGGCATAATTCCACCCTGCTCCGTGCCACAAACCACCCAGCAACATCACTAAAAAAAGGTTCAAATAGGTTCTATTATTACCATTTCGATTTCCCCCTAATGGTATGTATAAATACTCTTTCAGCCATGTAGAAAGAGAGATATGCCAACGTTGCCAAAACTCAGAAAAGCTTTGCGAAATATAGGGATAGTTAAAATTAGTAGGTAAATCATACCCAAATAGCTTTGCAATGCCTATCGCTATGAGTGAATAGCCTGCAAAATCTGCAAAAATTTGACACGAATACCCCAACATTAAAATGATAAGCGTCGGTGAGGATAAATTCTCGAAGTATGGATAACTCATATAACCCGTGTATTCTTTTAGGTTATCTGCAACTACCATCTTTAAAAAAAAGCCTATTACAACATTTTTAAAGGCCGAATTCCAATCAATGTCTTTTAAATATTTTGTTTTTATTTGTGGATAAAAGTCATGTGCTTTTAGAATTGGTCCAGCAATAAGATGTGGAAAAAACGAGACGAAATGGGTTGTTTCGATGAGATGTTCGATAAAAGTCTTCCCTGTGACTTTGGTTGAAGAGGTTTTCCCTCGATATGAATCGACGAGTAAACTAATACCTTCAAAGGTGTAAAAAGAAATCCCTATGGGCAATGGAATACTTAAAATAAAAGAGGATAAATCATTAGAACTAGATTCGTCGATGAAGGTTTTTGCGATGAGTGATGCGTATTTGAAAAAACACAAGAGCAGCAAATTGAATATAACCCCTAGCGTTACCCATCGTTTGGGGCTATTGCGTTCTAAGACCCAACTGACACTTGTGTTAAATAAAATGGAGGCTAGAAGCAATACCAATAGTATCGGTTTCAGGAATGCATAAAAATAAAAACTTGCAAGTATCAGACTTAACAACTGAAAGCGTCTGGCTAAAGGCAAATAATACACAAAGAGTGTTACAAGAAGAAATCCGACAAAAGGATAGCTGTTAAAAAGCATTGGTTTTAACGAGATTTACTATATCTTAAAATAGGCTCGTACTATTCGTAAAACAGGACAAAGTTTAAAGATATATCGATTGCTAAATAAGTTTTTAAGCAAAAAATAACAAATTATATGCCAAATCGGCGGTATAAAGTTGCCTTACTATTATTTCAACAAAAGAGGTCAAAAACCTTCGCTTCTGACCTCTTGCTTCTATTTTCAATACTAATTACCTCATTCTATCTGCTGAACGCACTAACATTTCGTCACGACGGATTAAGCGGTTTGCAATCATATTACCCAACAAGGCTAGAGCTGCTGCATAAAAACCGATAGTGTATGAGCCTTGTGCTTCTGGTTCAAACATCGGAATGCCTACTAAAAACACTTGATAAAAACACGTTCCTAAGGTAGCAGCAATCACGGCTGAGTTAATTGCTCCGATAGTCATTTGCAAAACTCTTTTCTTGAATTGCGTAATGGAAACTAATGCTAATATTGCCGATAAGATAGCTAATCCTGCGATGTAAATCGTACTTCCATTACTTACTTCTGCACCTGCCTTAGTGTGGATTAAATTCATGGCTGACAATACCACTTTTTCGTTCAAGGCTGCACTACTTTTTTCCCAAATCGGGAAACCCACCACTGCACACATAGCCACAACCACTAGGGCCAAAAATAACGTTTGAGTTCTTTGAATCATGATTATAATAAATAAAATTGCGTTTCTTGTTTGAGCCTGCAATTTACTAAGTATTTCTGCTAAAATAAAGTTGAATGATAATAATCCCTTTTCAAGTGGGACTGAGATAACCCTCGACCGCTATCAGGGATTAAAATCCCTGCTTATAAACTCGGTCGTCTCTACGAGACTTATTAGGGTTCTTGTGGGGCTGTTCTCCAAGTCCCATCGGGACGACCGATATTGTAATCAGGGATTTTAATCCCTGAGCGATTGCGTTCTTCACCCTGACAGGGTCGTTGACCGCTGTCAGGGTGAAGAACGCAATCCAACATTCAAAATCCATCATCCAACATCTCTCACAGATTTTCACTCATAATTTTTGCGGAAGATAATGCCAAAGGAATTCCTCCTCCAGGATGGACACTCCCTCCTACAAAATGTAAGCCCTTAATCTTAGATGAAAAATTGGGATGGCGTAAAAAAGCAGCATAACGATTGTTCGATGAATTGCCATACAAAGCCCCTTGAGCCGAAGAAGTCTTCGATTCAATTGTCCTTGGGTCTAAAATAGATTCCGAAATAATCAGTTCTGCGACATTTACCCCCAGAATACGACTTAATTTAGTACAGACATTCTTGCGTAATTGTTCAATAAGAGCATCCCAATCTTGCCCTTCGTTTGCAGGAGCATTCACTAGAACAAACCAGTTTTCGCAATCCTGTGGAGCATCATCGGGTTTATGTTTGGCACTGATATTCACATACACGGTTGGGTCATGGAAAATCGTTTTGTCCTCAAACATCGTGTTGAACTCTTGCTGATAGTCGTCACTAAAGAAAATGTTGTGTAAACCCAATTCAGCAAAAACCCGTTTAATTCCCCAATAAAAAATCACACCCGAACTCGATTTAGGCTGATTCAATAACTTTTCGGGATGTTCTTCTCTTGGTAATAACTTTCGATACGTATGGGTAATGTCCATATTCGACACCACTAATTCTGCTTCTTGAAAACTGTTCTCCTCTCCTATCAAAACGCCACGAACGCCCCCTTTTTCCACCACAATTTCATTGACTTTTGTCGAAAACAAAAACGTCACACCTAATTCCTTAGCCAACGTCACTAACGAATCGGTAATAGCGACCATTCCTTTTTTTGGAAAAAAAGCTCCAATATTATATTCCAAATGTGGAATAATGTTGAGTGTCGCAGGGGTTTGGTAAGGATCAGAACCGTTATACGTCGCATAACGATTAAATAACTGTACGACTTTAGGGTTAGAAAAAAAACGCTCATTCGCCTGATTCATCGTTCCGAAGATTCCCAATTTAGGAAGATTCAAATAGCCTTTTATCGCTTTTTTAGAAGTCCAAGTACTCCATTTATGAAGTGAATCCTGTAAAAATAAACCGTCTAAAATCTCATATTTAAACGCACTTTCCTGTAAAAACTGCTCAATTTTTGAGGCTGGTTCACCCAAAACAGCTTCCATTTCTTGAGCAAAACGCTTTACATTTCCCCAAGCGGTTAGGCGAGTTTGATCTTCCCAAAAATAACGGCATACTTCATCCAGTTTTTCATACTCAAAATAATCTTGTGGTTCTTTGCCTACCAGTCGGAATAATTCCTCTACCAGCGACGGCAAAGTAAACAAAGACGGCCCTGCATCGAAGCGAAAACCATCTTGTTCAAAACTGCTTAATTTGCCTCCAGCATAACTATTTGCTTCGATTACACTTACCCGATACCCCTTATGTGCCAGCCGAATAGCCGATGCAATCCCTGCAATGCCTGCTCCAACAATTACCGCTTTTTTCATTTTTTATGTTCCTTAAATCTGCTTTTAACGCCTTGTTTCGCTATATCCCTCAGAGTATAATCAAGAAGCTAGGTAAATAGTTTTTAAAACTTTTGGGTCACACCTAACAAATTCCGTAATTTTGTGAAAATCAAAAATAGTACCGTTCCCTTAATCATCACAAAATAAGCAAAAAGGAAGGGTCTTTTATTAAAATTGTATGCTAAGAACACATAATAATGGCGAACTCCGCCTTTCAAATGTAGGTCAAACCGTAACATTATGCGGTTGGGTACAACGTACCCGTGATAAAGGGGGTATGATTTGGGTTGATCTTCGTGACCGTTTCGGGATTACCCAATTAATGTTAGAAGAAGGTCAGTCTAGCAAAGAAGCACTAGCGACTACTCGTTCATTAGGACGTGAGTTCGTTGTTTCGGCAACAGGAACAGTAGTTGAACGTTTGTCAAAAAATGACAAAATTCCAACAGGAGAAGTAGAGATTAAAATAGAAACGATTACTGTTTTAAATCCTGCAAAATTACCTCCTTTCTTAATTGAAGACATTACAGACGGAGGCGATGACCTTCGTATGAAATACCGCTATTTAGATTTACGTCGTAATCCTGTTCGTGAAAACTTGATTTTACGTCATAAAATGGCACAACAAGTACGTTCGTACTTAGACGGTCAAAACTTCATTGAAGTAGAAACTCCTGTTTTGATTAAATCAACTCCAGAAGGGGCAAGAGATTTCGTAGTACCTTCTCGTATGAACCCAGGTGAGTTTTATGCCTTGCCTCAATCGCCACAAACATTTAAGCAATTATTGATGGTTTCGGGTTTTGACCGTTACTTCCAAATTGTAAAATGTTTCCGTGACGAAGATTTACGTGCAGACCGTCAACCAGAGTTTACACAAATCGACTGCGAAATGTCGTTTGTTGAACAAGAAGACGTATTACAATTATTTGAAGGGTTAATCAGACATTTATTCAAAACCATCAAAGGAATTGACTTGCCAGAATTAACTCGTATGACGTATGCTCATGCGATGAAATATTACGGTTCAGACAAACCAGATATTCGTTTTGGAATGCAGTTTGTTGAATTGAAGTCAGAAGAAGTTGATTTAACAAGCGGAAAAGGCTTCCCAGTTTTTGACGGAGCTTCTACCGTGGTAGGTATCAACGCTAAAGGTTGTGCAGATTATACTCGTAAACAAGTAGATGAATTGACGGAGTTTGTAAAACGCCCTCAAATCGGAGCAAAAGGCTTAGTTTACTTACGTTGTATGGCAGACGGTAGCCTTAAATCTTCGGTAGATAAATTCTATTCTCCAGAAGATTTGAAAACATGGGCAGACGCATTCGGTGCTGAACCTGGCGACTTGATGTTGATTCTTTGTGGCGAAGGCGACAAAGCAAGAAAGCAATTGAACGATTTACGTTTAGAAATGGGTAACCGTTTGGGCTTACGTGACCCTGAGAAATTTGCAGCTCACTGGGTAATTGACTTCCCATTATTTGAGTATGGCGAAGAAGATGACCGTTGGTTTGCAATGCACCACCCGTTCACCTCACCAAAACCAGAAGATATTCAGTTCTTAGAATCGGGTGACTTCGGTAAAATCCGTGCTAATGCTTACGATATGGTTATCAATGGCGTTGAAATTGGTGGTGGTTCAATTCGTATTTTCCAAAAAGACTTACAAGCAAAAATGTTTGAAGCCCTTGGATTCTCGGACGAAGAAGCAAAACACCAATTTGGTTTCTTGATGGATGCTTTTGAATATGGAGCTCCACCACACGGAGGATTAGCATTTGGTTTCGACCGTATTTGTTCATTATTCGGTGGTTCAGATTCTATCAGAGATTTCATCGCATTCCCGAAAAACAATTCAGGACGTGACGTAATGATTGACGCTCCATCTAGCATTGATGCCAAACAAATGGATGAGTTAAAAATCAAGACCGTATTATAGGTTTTATTGACTTTAGGCTTTCAGATTAATTTTTGAAAGCCTAACGTATCAAAACAGAAAAGCCGTTGAAACGTACGTTCCAACGGCTTTTTTATCTTCAACGAATTTTTTTATTCGTATTTATCACTTTCACCTAAATCTTCGCCCAAAATACGTCCTCCGAGACGTTTTAAGCTACCCATTAAACTCCAACCACCACTTGGCTTCTCAGTTGGTTTTTCTTTCTCCTGACGAGGCTTTCCATTATGTAAGCTTTGCGGAGGTGTTGGGCTATGCACGATGGTTTTAGGAGCAGGAGCATAACGTCTTAACTCTTTGTATGAATCCTCTCTTTCGTCAATAGCTTTAAAACCATTCCAAACTAATCCTACGGCTGTGGCATACATCGGATTTTTGATTTCTTCTGTGATACTCTTTCCAAGATTTTCATTTGGATAACCCATACGAACATCTCTTCCAGTCACTTTTTCAAACAACTCCGTAATGTAAGGCATCTGAACTGAACCACCTGTAACTACAATACCACAAGAAAGACGATTGCCGTAACCAGAACGAGTAATCTCAGCAACAACCATCGCCGCTATTTCCTTCAAACGCTCTTCAATGATAATGGATAAGTTTTTAATAGAGACTAATTTAGGTTTACGTCCATTAATACCTGGCACAGAAACAACTTCTTCCAAGTTCACTTCGCTCGACATAGCCGAACCAAATTTCACTTTCAACTCTTCTGCGTGTTCGTTAGAAACATTACAGCCCTGTTCAACATCGGCAGTAATGATGTCCCCTGCAAAAGGTAAAACAGCAATATGACGAACGATACTTTTATAATAAATAACGATTTCCGTTGTTCCACTTCCAATATCTACCAACACAACCCCACTCTTACGCTCTTGTTCAGACAATACAGCCAACGAAGCAGCCAAAGGAGAAAATACAAGTCCTCCTTCAATTTCCATGTTGTCTTTTGCACGCTCAATACAACGCTTTGTTTTTTCTAAGGCAAGGGTTGGAGACGTGACCATTAAAAACTCAGATTGCAATTTAATTCCACTAATTCCGACTGGGTCATGAATACCTGTGCTAGAATCTACGGAATATTCTTGCGGAATTGTATGGACAATAGAATTCCCTTGAGAGATAAAAGTACGCTCTGCATCACTTGATATTTGATCAACATCAGTAACGGTTACTTCTTCTCCTTCGGTATTACGAGTAATCATAGCACGATGTTTAGCCCCAGTAACATTAGGGCCAGCCACACTAGCTATCACACCTCGAACATCAATATTTGCTTGATTTT
The DNA here is from genome assembly GCA_049241065.1 of Spirosomataceae bacterium. Classification (GTDB taxonomy): domain Bacteria; phylum Bacteroidota; class Bacteroidia; order Cytophagales; family Spirosomataceae; genus JALRIJ01. Next base: position 13,210 of record JBMLRK010000017.1, on the reverse strand, counting down.
CAACTTGTTCAATCGCCTCACGAACAGCCTCGATAGTCTTATTGACGTTTAATACAACGCCCTTAGAAACCTTGCCAGTTGTATCGGCTTTACCTAAGCCCAATATCTCCAACTTACCCAAGTTGTCTAAGCGACCAGCGACAACGCTGACCTGCTTGCTACCTATGTCTAGTCCAACGATTATTTCACTCATGATAATTTAGAAGCCCAGTAGAGACTTCAAGTTTATATTTTTTATACGGCGAATTCCTTACTAATCAATGAAGTAAAGATGATCTTCTATACAAGTGATAGACACTATAAAACCATTAATAACAGCATAGTTATATTAATAAAAGCATCAGAAAAAACAGGATAAGTTATTATAAATCAACAAAGTAACTCATTCACAAACAATCTGATTTTTATATTTAACACTCACTTTACTGTAAGCATTCCATCCTTTGGTTGCGAGAATTTTCTTATAAAATATCTTCAACTTTCTGAATTTAGCTTCGATTTCCAGTGCCATACCAAATTCGATCACATGCTTACCAACTTCAGGAACTAGCGTAATACCGCCATCTTTTTCAATAATAAGTTGGGTAATCTGAGCTTTCCAAAATTCGTCTTCGTTTATGGCCTCTATTAAATCTAATAACGGTTTACTCTTTACTTTCTTTATTTTTTCATCTCCCTCGAAATACTTTCCTGAAAGAAGTAGTACCCTCGGTGTATATGACTTTGAAGTGCCTATTAAGTCACCATTTTCGGCAACATAACTATCTATCACCCCATCACTTAAAGCACTTACAATACGTGCAATAGGCTTGTATTCTTCTACGTCAATTAACAGATTTCCACTGAGACTTCTATGTACCTGACATACCTTCACCAGTTTATTAGACAAAACCCGTTCTTCTATCTTTTTTAAATTGATATTCTTGTACGTCTTACCAATAGGGCTTTCTGACGTACTCGGAGCCGCTAATGCTCTAATATCTCCTTTTTCTAATAAGCGATGTTCATTCTGACTTTCTATCGTAATGTTTAATTCTTTACATCGCTGGTTTGAACGCCCCCACTCTGAAAAGAAAACAACTACTAACAGCAATATACCTATTGCTATCAGTAAAAAAGTAGAATTTATTTTAAATTTAAGTGGCAATACAATTAGCGTTTACGTTATCAATAAACTTTTAGATGACCTTTCTATAGGTAAACAGATAACTTTTAACTCTTTATCAAATTCCTTATGCTATCTCAAGCATTACTTTAGGGTATTTTAAAACCATAAATATCCATTACACTAATATGCGTGTTTCATTCGGAACACCTTTTGATAGACGGGTATCCCAAAAAAATAGCTACTAATGAATGTGTATCAATTAAGAAGACTGTTTAGAGTAGTACTTTTTACGAAGTTTACTGATTTCGTTTACTAAAATTCCAATTTAAAAACTAACAAAAGCACAAGAGTCACACGAAATTAATATTTTTTTTGTTGTTTTTTCAGATAAAGTTAGTAAACGAGCATAAGAATGTCATAAAACACCATTTAGATAGACAAAAATTATTAAAAAGCGTGTTTTTCGACAAAAATATGATTAAAATAATTTTCAAAAAAAATACAAGGAACGAATCAAAATCTATAATGACGACACAAAACTCGAAATGCTAGGTATAATCGTATCTATATCACCAGCACCAACAGTTACTACTAATTCTGGTTTTTTGTCTGCCAATAAGTTCAATACATCTTCTTTTTTTGCCAATATTTTGTCCTTAATAGTCACTTTATCAAAGATAATATTGGCAGTAACTCCCTCAATTGGCAACTCTCTTGCTGGGTAAATATCCAGTAAAATTAAATCATCAGCAAGGCTTAAACTTTCGGCAAAACCTTCTTGAAAATCTCTCGTTCGAGTATATAAATGGGGCTGAAAAATAACGGTCAATTTACGTGTTGGGTAAAGTGCTTTCACAGATGTTAAAAAGGCCTCAATCTCTGTTGGGTGATGTGCATAGTCATCAATATATACCACTCTTTCACTACGATAATGATATTCAAAACGTCTTTTTACCCCTTTGAAAGTAGCGATACCTTCCTTCACTTTTTCGGGACTAACACCCACGGCTAAGGCTACGGCTGCTGCTGCAAGTGAGTTTTCAACATTATGAAATCCAGGAATCAACATCGAACAATTAGCAATTACTCCAGCAGGATAGACAATATCAAAAATCATCTCCGCATTTTCGATTCGAAGGTTTTGAGCTTTGAAGTCTCCATTTTTAAGACCAAATTCCTTTGCCTCTACTTCGGTATATGATTGCAACTCAAGACCATGACACTGAAACAAACGACCTCCGTCTTTAATTTGACTAACAAACATACGGAAAGACTCTAATACATGGTTGTGGTCTCCATAAATATCTAGGTGATCGGCATCTGTCGAAGTAACAATAGTCAAATCTGGATGAAGCGTTAAAAACGAACGATCAAACTCATCTGCCTCTACCACACAAATTACATCTTCCTTCCCTTCATTTACTATAAAATTCGTGCCATAATTCTGAGTAATACCACCTAAAAATGCGGTTACGTTTTTACCCGCATTTTTTAAGATGTGCGAAACCATCGAAGAAGTTGTCGTTTTCCCATGTGTTCCAGCAACGGCAATCGTAAACAGGTTTTGCGTAAGCAAGCCCAAGACCTGAGAACGCTTCATTAGAGTAAACCCTTTTTCAATCAAAAAATTGTATTCTTGATGCGTTTTTGGAATTGCTGGTGTATATACGACAAGCGTTTCAGCAGGATTTGCTAAAAACTCAGCAGGAATCAAGGCAACGTTATCATCAAAATGAACCGAAATTCCTTCTGCTTGAAGGGCATTGGTCAAAGGCGTTGCAGTTTTATCATAACCTGCTAATTCATAACCATTTGCAATAAACCAACGAGCAATAGCAGACATTCCAATTCCGCCAATCCCTAAAAAATAGATATACTTTAACTCTTTTAAATTCACGTATTTAGTCGTTTAAATCCAATGTAAAAAAGGCATAATGGATAGCTTTGAATTGTAATAACGAGCATCACTTGTTACTTCCTCTGCTACCCAATCTGGACAAATAAAAGTCTCATCTTCTGATGTTAATTCAATCTCAGCAACAATCAAGCCTAAATTCTGTCCATAAAAAACATCGACTTCCCAGGTATTTCCTTCATAGGGAATGGTATATCGAGTTTTTTCAATATTATTTTCTGTAAAAGTATCCAACAAGCTAATAGCCTCTTCTTTCGGAATCTGATATTCAAATTCTGGGCGGCTTGCTCCTACTGTTTTTCCTTTGATGGTAATATATCCAGCAGAGTCAGTTGCTCTAACCCGAATGGTTTTGTTAGGATCTGTCAACAAATAGCCTTGTCGATAATACTCTCCTTTCGGTTTTTCAAAGGCATCCCATAAAGACTGCTTAACTAAAAACTTACGTTCTATTTCTACTCCCATCTTGCTTAGGCTTTTGTAACAAGTTCTATAATTCTCATTTGAATCAAGACCTCTTCTAAGGAAATCAACAAAGGTTGATTTTCCGTAATGGCCTCAAACAAATTTTGGAATAAAATCCCCCAATTTCCCGTTTCTGTTTCTATTCGTCCATCAATATGGCAACCGCCTATTTCAGTGTTCAAAATACCCCATTGTTTGCGGGGTTCAACACCAAAACCAGTATCCTTTGGTTGCATTCCTGCTTTAAGGTGATCTTCCTGAACATCAATTCCGTATTTCACAAAAGAGCCTTTTGTGCCGTGTAAAATGTAACGAGGACCTTCTTCTCTCACTAATAAACTCGCTTTTAGGCGTACTTTCAAGCGACCATAGTCTAAAAATATATCGAACGCATCATCTATTTGAGAGCCTTCTCGTTCGCAATAGGTTTGCCCCCAAACCTGCTTAGGTTCACCAAAAAGTGCGACTACTTGGTCTATTAAATGTGGTCCTAAATCATAAATTAATCCACTTGCAGGAGCGATTTCTTCTTTCCATTTCTTAGGATTCAAAGCTGGCTTATGACGATCAAAATGAGCTTCAAAACTAACTAAATCTCCTAGAAAATCATTTTTTAGCACCTTTTGGACAGTCATAAAATCACTATCAAAGCGACGATTTTGAAACACTGCCAAAACCTTCCCTTGCTTTTTAGCAAGTTCAATTAATTCTTCCACTTCCGCAGCGGTCGAGGCAATCGGTTTTTCCACTAACACGTGCTTTCCTGCCAACAACGTACGTTTTGCATACTCAAAATGGGTTGCATTGGGCGAAGCAATACTCACTAAATCAATGGTATCATCAGCCAAAACCTCCTCTAACGTTGACTGCTGCGTTACGTTCGGATAAATCTCTTTAACAAGCGAATTACTCGTTACAATTGTCTTTAAACAATAGTTCGGGTTCGCTACAATAAAAGGGGCTTGTAAGTATCTTCCAGACAAACCAAAACCAATAATGGCTACGTTGAGCATTTGAGTATTTAAGGTTATTTCACCAGTTTAAGGACTTGTTCAGCAATTTCACGAGCGGCATCTGGCTTGGCTAATTGCTTGATATTTTGGCTCAAGATATATTGTAAATCAACATCTTGCAGTAATGTAATGGCTTCTTTGACCAGTTCTTCTCTAGCTTCTTTGTCCTTTACTAATACCGCAGCTTTGCAATTGACCAAACTCATGGCATTTTGGGTTTGATGATCTTCGGCAGCGGTTGGCAATGGCACTAAAATAGCAGGCTTGGCAGCCAAACAAATTTCAGAAACTGATAAGGCTCCAGCTCTCGAAACTACCACATCGGCAACGGCATAAGCTAAATCCATTTCATAGATAAAATCAGATACAAAAACCTGTCCTTTGAAAATCTCAGCAGCCGTTTTGGCACGGTCGATATACAATTTTCCCGTTTGCCAAACAACCTGATAACCAGCATTTACAAGGGTAGTTAAACCGCCATCAATGGCTTCATTGATGGTTCTTGCCCCCTGACTACCGCCAATAACCAATACTGTTTTCTTATCAGCACTCAAGCCGAAATGAGCCAATGCTTGCGAACGCTTCGAGGCAACTTCCAAAATATCTTTACGAACAGGATTTCCCGTCATTAAGATTTTATCTTTTGCAAAAAACGTATCCATGTTCGGATATGCTACACAGATTTTCTTGGCATTTTTTGACAAAAATTTATTCGTAACCCCAGCGTATGAGTTTTGTTCCTGAATCAAGAACGGAATTCCATTCATCGAAGCCGCCAATAACAAAGGACCAGAAGCATAGCCCCCTACCCCAACGGCAACATCAGGCTTGAAATCATCTAAAATTCCTTTCGCTTTGGTATAACTTCTAATTAATTTTTGTGGAAATGAAAAGTTAGCCACTAAGCTCGAACGGTTAATTCCAGCAATGGGTAATCCAATAATTGGATAGCCCGCCTTAGGAACTTTTTCCATTTCCATTTTTCCCTCAGCACCTACAAAAAGTACTTCAATAGCGGGATTAATCTCTTTTAAGGCATTGGCAATGGCAATGGCTGGATAAATATGTCCGCCTGTTCCTCCGCCAGAAATAATTACTTTGGGTGCTTTCAATGTATGATTATATTATTATGCAAAAACAGAATCTTCAACTTTATCTCGACTAACGGCAATGATAATACCCACAGTCATCCCTGTAAAAATCAAGGAACTCCCCCCCATACTTAACATGGGTAAAGGCTGTCCAGTTACGGGGCCTAAACCCGTTGCTACCCCCATATTTACAAGGGCTTGAATCACCAAACTAAAGGTCAAACCTGCCGATAGTAAGCCACCAAAGGCTCGTCCAGAGCTATCGACGGCTTTCATTCCTCGATAGAGCAACCAGAGGTACATACACAAAACGGTAAATCCTCCAATAAAGCCCCATTCTTCAATGATAATGGCATAAACAAAGTCAGAATCCGCCTGAGATAAGAAATAACGCTGTTGGCTTCTTCCTGGGCCTTTACCGAATAATCCGCCATTAGCGATGGCATAAAAACTTCGGTCAATTTGATAGCTCGACTGTTTGTCGGCATCCTTTTCTTTTTTACCCTTAATTCCTTGAACATAATTGGTTATACGACTTCTTGCAGTTTTAATACGGCTTCCTGTTCCTGTCATTACTAACAAAGAGGCTGCTAAAAAAATACCCGCAATCAAAACGGCTAAATATTCAGTTGGTACACGCCCAAAATACATCAGCAAAAAGCAGGTTAAAAATAACAAAACTGCTGTCGAAACGTTCGTCAAGGCAATACAAGCACATATCAAAATGATTTTGATAATCATAGGCCATAGCTCTTGAATCGCATATTGTACGTGCTGACGTTTGGCGAGCATGGCTGCCAAATTACTAATTAAAGAAAGTTTCGCTAAATCGGATGGCATAAAGGTCATACCGATTAAAGGCAAACGCAACCAACGTCGTGCATCGTTAATAGATACCCCATACTTGTAGGTATAAATTAACATTAAAATGGAGAGAATTACCCCCACATTCGAAAACTGGGCATATTTGTGGTAATCAATCTGATGAAAAAAGTACATCGTTACCAAACCCATAATCACCAAAGAACTATGTTTAAAAAGAAAAGAAAGCGTTCCTCCGTTCGACATAATTGCCATTTTTCCCGTCGCACTAAACACTACGACAATACTAATTAGTGAAAAAGCAGCTACTAAAGTCCAAATTTGATAATCTCCCTTCAGATTTTCTTTTATCCAAGTCGAAATACTAACCATCATCTATTTTTGGTTCAACTCATTTACAATCGCCTTAAATTGACGACCTCTATCTTCGTAATTTTTAAATAAATCAAAACTTGCACACGCTGGCGATAACAAAACTACATCTCCTTCTGTTGCAATGTCTTTAGCCATAGCTAATGCCGATTTTATATCGTGAATATCGAAAATTAATGGCACTATTTTTTCAAAATAATCCAATAATTTATGATTATCTACTCCCATACAAATCAGAGCTTTCACCTTTTGCTTCACTAACTCCTCAATTTGGCTGTAGTCGTTTCCTTTATCGACCCCGCCCATAATTAATACAATCGGATTATCGAAACTTCCAAGTGCATAAAAAACGGAATCAACATTGGTTGCCTTTGAATCATTTACGTACAATACGCCCTCAATTTCCCCCGCTGGTTCTAATCGGTGTTCTACACTCGTAAAGCTTTTTAAACCTGTTGTGATTAGCTCATTGTCAACTCCAATGGCTTTAGCTACTAAAATGGCTGTCATGGCGTTAATCGCATTATGAGAGCCTTTAATAGGTAGTTCTTCTTGTGAAAACGTAAACGGTTCGCCTTTATACTGAACCGTTAATTGTCCGTTTTCAAGAAATGCTCCTTGATTTACTTGCGTCTCAAGTGATACTGGTAACTGATTTACCTCAATATGTCGAGCAGCTAATTCGGTAGCCAGTGCTTCACTTTCTTGATAGAAAATAAAGTCATCAGCCTTTGTCATATTTTGCACAATCCTAAACTTTGAAGCTACATAATTCTCAAATTTATAATCGTAACGATCTAAGTGATCTGGCGTGATATTTAATAATACCGCAATATCTGCTTTAAATTCAAAACAGTTATCTAATTGAAAGCTACTTAGCTCCAATACAAAATAATCGAAGGTATCTTCAATTACTTGCTTGGCAAAGCTTTCGCCAATATTTCCTGCTAAACCCACATTTAGACCCGCATTTTTGAGTAAATGATAGGTCAATAAAGTGGTGGTCGTTTTTCCATTACTCCCCGTAATCGCTACAATTTTTGCTTTTGTATAACGAGCCGCAAATTCAATTTCTGAAATAATGGGTTTTCGTAAAGACTTTAGCTTTTTGATTAATTCAACCTTATCAGGAATTCCAGGGCTTTTAATAATCACATCTGCATCGAGGATAAACTCCTCGTTATGTTGTCCCTCTTCGTATGGAATGCCAGCGTGTTCCAACACAGCCTTATACTGTTCAGATATGGGAGCTTTATCCGATAAAAATACATCAAATCCTTTTGCTTTTGCCAAAAGTGCAGCCCCTACACCACTTTCGCCACCTCCTAAAATTACGATCTTTTCCATTTACAAATTTGTTCTCTTTCCTATTTTCCGAAAAATTGGTGGATTATCCTGTTCAGATATGATTCTGACCTCAAAACTAATTCATTTTTTGGACTAAAAATAAAAAAGTCCATAGTTATCAGCTATGGACTTTTTTATTTTACTTAAAAGGTATTCTTATGCTTCTTTTTTTGAAACACCTACTTTATTGGCAGCCTTCACAATTAAGAATACAATGTACGCAACTACCAAGAAATCTACTACTGTTTGAATAAAATTACCGTACATAACCTTAGCAGACCCCACTTCAACCATTAATGATTTGAAGTCAATTCCTCCAAGGAAAATACCAACGATTGGCATAATGATACCATCAACTAAAGCAGTTGTGATTTTACCGAATGCACCAGCAATGATAACACCAACAGCTAAATCAAGGACATTGCCTTGAGAAATAAATTGTTTGAATTCTTTTAACATAAGACTAAGCGGATTTAACAAGTGTGAATAGATGAAAAATTAAAAGCTATATAATAAACCTACACCAAGATTTTGTGCTGTTTGTAATCGAGCAATTTGGTCTTGATCATAGATTGCAATGAAATCGAAGGTAGTACTTAAATACTTATTGATTTTTGCGGTAAACTTAGCATCCAAACGACTATCCATAGCCGCTAAGTCTTGATAATTTGCAAAAAGCTGATAACGAAGTTTTAGATTGACATTTTTAGCAATGTCTTTATTATAGTTCGCTACAATTTGTAAGATAGCCACTTCATTTCTAAGTGATTTTCCATTTTTCACATCCACACCATACGCTAAACCATTAGCATCATAGTTAATCGTTTTATCAGCAACAATAGTTTGACGCACTGCTCCAGGAGCAAAAGTCATATTAAATACGGTGTTTGGCTTCCATTCTAAACCCACCGATTCAGTAATGTATCCAGGAGCAAATAAATTTGAAACTAACAAATCAGTTGCATTACCATTTACATCCTTAGCTCCTGCACCATAGTTATACCCTTTCGTAAATTGAGACTGTACGTTGAAGTTACCATAAACCAACCAAGTCTTAGAAATCTTATGCCCAATTTTACTATCAAAGAAAATACGATCTATCGTCTTTCTCATTCCACTACCATTGTCTAGCAAACCGTACTGTAACTGCAAATCGTTTACCCAGTTTACTTTACCTTTATTATACTCGCCCTTTGTATTGTAAAATACGTTTAGCCCTACAGATCCCTTAGAACCTTGTGTTGCAGCCCAAGAATCGTTAAAACTTGCCTGATTAAACGTAGCACCCATCGAGGTAGCTTTTTTCCAATAAGAAACCGTATCTTTTTTTGTTTCCTGAGCAAAGGAGCCTACTGACATTAAACAAGACAAAGCAGTAGCAAGTAAAATAGAATGTTTTTTCATTTTGACTTTGTGATTTTTTAAGGTTTAAGTAATGACATACACAATTTAGAACGGAAAATATTACTACTTCATTTGAGTCAAAATGCTTACTATTATACTAGCAATGCTTTAAAAATTACGTCAAAGCTATTTATGAAATATTTCAACTCGTTGGTTTTGCAAGAAGCTCATCGGGAAAACAGAAAGACTTTCTTCTGTTTTTAACGTAATAGAAGTTGTGTCTATCGCAACGACTTCGCCCTTTATACCATTGATAGCAATTATCTGCCCTTCTTTGAATTTTGTCTTACTGTAGAAGTTAGACAGAATATTTGCTAAAACGTCACGTGATGCCATGCCATATCCTACTGCAAAAGCGAAAATAATTCCACCAATTAGTAAATTAAAGCTTGATTCTAGCAAACTTGTCTCAATTCCTGCTTGTTTTAAGGCAGCAATTAATGCAATTACTAAAAAGAAAGCAAAGACGATACTTCCTAATAGCTTACCCGATTCAATCTTGAGTGATTTACAGATACCTAACACTGCATTTTTAAGAGCATCTGCAATCATTACACCTGCGAAAAGCATTAAGGCTGATGCGATTAATTTAGGAATTAAGTTTACTAAAGAAGCAACCATATCCGTCAGCACTTTCATCCCTAACTTTTCCGTTGCAGCGGTTACAAAAACAAGTAAGATGAAATAATAAAGTGTCTTAGAAATAATAACACTTAACTTAACCTCACCCATTTTTTTAATTGCATCAATCTGATTGAGTTTTTCTCCCAACTTATCAAAGCCTGATTTTTCCAAAGCAGTTTTCAATAGCTTGGTGACAAACTTAGCTGCAAAAGAACCAACTAACAGTAATATAATTGCCCCTACAAGATTAGGTACAAACTCTTGTAACTGCGTGATTAATTTCTGAAAAGTTGTTAATAGAATATCTTGAATATTAAACATTTGATTAGTCTTTTAAAGTTTTGCTTGACAACAAACTCCATAAAATAGAGTACAAATTTATAAACTATGCGTTAGAATTAGTACTATTGTCATCAACGGAGTCACTAGATAGCGACTTTGTGAACGTATTGATAAAATTACCGACAAATAGTTCTATTAGTGTAGAAGCATTACGTATGGTATCAATCTCTGAAACCAACGCTTTCTTTAATTCTTCTGGTACTTGAGCATCAGACTCTACTATTTTGAATGGGTTTTCAGACATCGAACTGTAGATTAGTGATTAATTAGCATTAAGTAACAAAACGTTATTAGTTAATAGTATATCTGTTATCAGGAGGTACTCAAAATTAATAGGTTAATCCATCATTTTAGTACAGAAATATTAGCAAATAAATAATTCTACGTACTTAATACGGATAAGATTATAATATTAATCTTGTTTAAGAAACAACAGACTAAGCAATTTGGTAATCAAAACGCCCCAAATAAGAACACCTTCCAAATAGACCTTACGTAATTTATCTTTTGCTCTCAGTAACCGCATTTTTACAGCACTTTCAGAAATATCGAGTGATTCGGCAATTTCTTTGATACTTAAATCATCCTGATATTTCATCATCAAAATGCTTTTATCTTCTGGAAGAATTTGCTTTAGGGCTTTGTTTAGCCGTTGGGCTTCCATTTCTGCCATCTCTGCATCATTGTCATCGTCAGCAGCATCATAGTTATCATCCAAGGCTGTTTCAGAGTATTTCTTAGCCACACGAGTCTGATCGATACAATAATTATAGGTGATAGAATACAGCCATGTTGAAAAACGAGCCGTTTCTTTATAGCTACCTAAATTGAGTACCAACTTCATAAAAATATCATGGGTGAAATCCTCCGCTTTGGCATCATCCTTTACAAAGGACAAACACTTACGATATACTTTATCAGAGTATCGGTCGTACAATTGCTCAAAATAAACGTTCTTTTGTGTTTCGATGAATAGCCGTACTAGCTCTTCATCAACCATTTTTTTAAGATTCATCTCAATATGTAGTAATATGGATACTTGGTTGCTATCAATAATAGTCAAGTATTGAATCAACAAAATAACAAAAATTATTTCATAATCAAATGGTTAGCTTATCTAACACTTAATGAGAAACATGAAAACGCCACTAATAAACAGATTATTCTAACCAATGTCAACATTTATTTTCAAGTAAGCCCAAAATAAAAGTCCTACTAATAAAATTAATAGGACTTTTATAGTATGCAATCGAAGAAAAATTATGCTAAAGCAACACGTTTGAATGTAGCGATAGTTAATCCTTTTTGAGTTTGCTCTAACAATTGTTTGATGTTGATAGAACCGTCTTTTACAAATTGTTGGTTCAACAAAGTAGATTCTTTGTAGAATTTCTCTAATCTACCTGCTGCGATTTTATCCAACATTGCTTCTGGTTTACCTTCAGCACGTGCTTGCTCTCTACCAACCTCGATTTCACGCTCGATAGTAGCTGAATCAACACCGTCTTTATCTAAAGCAACTGGTTTCATTGCAGTGATTTGCATAGCGATATCTTTACCAACTTCTAATACATCAGCACCAGAAGTGTTGTCGAATGCTACTAAAACACCGATTTTTTTGTTTGAGTGGATGTAAGAAACAACTTTCTCAGAAGTTACGTTTTCGTAACCAGCAATGTTGATTTTCTCACCAATTTTACCAGTCAATTCGATGATATGCTCACCAGCAGTACGTCCGTCTGCGAAAGAAGCAGCTAACAAGTCTTCTTTAGTAGCTGCGTTTGTAGCAACTGCTACTTCTAATAACGCTGCTCCTAAGTTTGTAAAATCTGCCACTTTAGAAACTGGTTCAGTTTCACAAGCTAAAGCAACTAATTTACCGTTTGTTCCGTCTTCGCTGATAGCAACTAATACTACACCTTCGTTAGTAGCATTGTCTGCACGTTTAGCTGCCACTTTTTGGCCAGCTTTACGAAGAATATCAATAGCGGCTTCAAAATCACCACCTGCTTCAGTAAGGGCTTTCTTACAATCCATCATGCCCGCACCGGTCATTTGTCTTAATTTATTAACGTCTGCTGCTGAAATAGCCATCGTTTTATTGATTTTAGATTTTGGATTTACGGATTGCTAAATTGAACTGGCTTTTATTACGTTAAAATCGCAATCCGCATTCGCTAATTCAATGTTAATTTTTAAAGGAACAGCCCATAGAATTCCATGGGCTGCTCAATTTTGATAAATTATAATGATAAAGTTATGACAAAAAGATAGTTCCTATGGCTTTCTCAGATTATCATATCTTCAAATTATTATTAATCTTCTTTCTCGTATTTAGCCGCAACTTTCGCTGCTTCTTTAGCTGCCTCTTCGTCAGCTAAACGTTTCGCTTCTTCCTCCTCTGCTAAACGAGCATCATCTTTATCTTGTTTACGCTCCATTAAGCCTTCTTCGATAGCTTTACCAATTGCTAAAGTAATCAAAGCGATTGATTTGTAAGCATCATCATTAGCTGGTACTGGATAGTCAACTAAATCAGGGTTCGAGTTAGTATCGCACATTGCGAAAACTGGAATACCTAATCTTTTTGCTTCTGCTACTGCAATGTGTTCACGCTTAACGTCAACAATGAAAAGAGCTGCTGGCAAACGAGTAAGGTCAGTAATACCGCCTAACAATTTTTCCAACTTCGCCTTTTCACGAGTGA
>JBMLRK010000016.1:0-16508 GCA_049241065.1 Spirosomataceae bacterium | reverse complement strand
TACCTCGCTAACATCCATCATCCCAACACCTAAGAATTATGTAAGTCTTTTGTAAATCTTTCGGACTATTTTTGTGTTGTATTTTGTACAACAAATAACATGAAAGAGACGACAGAACAAATCCATATAAAAACCCTGATTGTCCCTGTTACGGGGATGACCTGTGCCGCCTGTGCCAGCAGTGTGGATAGCATTTTACATAAACAAGAGGGTGTCCTTGATTCGGCGGTGAACTTTGCCAATGAATCGGCTAAAATTCAGTTTGATACGAGTCTTACTTCGCCTGAAGTCTTGCAGAATAAATTGCAAGAAATTGGCTATGGTCTGATTTTGGGTAGTCCCGAAGAAGCAAAGGCACAACAGGCTATCTTGAAGGAAAATAGCTATCAACAACTCAAAAAGAATCTTATTTGGGCTAGTATTCTTTCTATTCCTGTAGTAATTATCGGCATGTTTTTCATGGATATGCCCTACGCTAATTGGATTGAACTGGCTTTTACTACGCCTGTATTGCTCTGGTTTGGGCGACAATTCTTTATTAATGCCTTCAAACAAACTCGTGCTGGCTCTGCCAATATGGATACTTTGGTGGCTTTGAGTACGGGTATTGCTTTTATTTTTAGCTTATACAATACGTTCTTCCCTGAGTTTTGGCATCATCGAGGTTTGCACGCTCATGTTTATTACGAAGCCTCCGCTGTAGTGATTGTCTTTATCATGCTAGGGAAATTGCTAGAGGAAAATGCCAAATCGAATACATCAACTGCCATTAAAAAACTGATGGGTTTACAACCCAAAACGGTTTGGGTGATTGATAACGGAGAGGAAAAGGAAATTCCGATTGCTGAGGTACAAGTAAGTGACCGTATTTTGATTCGCCCAGGGGATAAAATTCCTGTGGATGGCAAAGTGCTTTCGGGTAATTCCTTTGTCGATGAAAGCATGATGAGTGGCGAACCACTACCTGTCGAAAAAAGTAAAGGGGCGAAAGTCTTTGCTGGCACGGTGAACCAACAGGGAAGTTTTAAATTTATTGCCGAAAAAGTAGGCGATACCACGTTCTTGGCTCAAATCATTCAGTTGGTGCAAGAGGCTCAGGGTAGCAAAGCTCCTGTACAGAAATTGGTCGATAAAATCGCAGGAATTTTTGTCCCGATTGTGTTAGGAATTGCTATTTTAACATTTACTATTTGGATGATTTTTGGAGGAGAAAATGCCTTAACTCATGCCTTATTAACTTCGGTTTCGGTCTTGGTCATCGCCTGTCCTTGTGCGTTGGGCTTAGCCACTCCAACGGCAATTATGGTGGGCGTTGGCAAGGGAGCTGAAAACGGTATCTTGATAAAAGATGCGGAAAGTCTGGAAATTGCTCATCAAGTGAATGCCATCATTTTGGATAAAACAGGAACAATTACCGAGGGAAAACCATCGGTAAGCGATGTTATTTGGACAAAAGAAGCAGAACAGGAACGTTTAAAATCTATTTTATTAGCATTAGAAAGCCTTTCGACACACCCTTTGGCAGAAGCAGTCACACAGCACTTAAAGGTTGAGGGGATAAAACCTGCAAACTTGAGTGCTTTTGAAAATGTGGTTGGTAAAGGGATTCAAGCAAAAGTTGAGGAGACTCTGTACTACGTAGGCAGTCCAAATTGGATTACAAGCTTCCTTCCTAACCTCAACAATCAAGGAATTATTGACTTAGAAAAGCAAGGAAAAACCGTCATTGTATTTGCGAATGATAAAGAAGTTTTTACGATTATTGCCATAACGGATAAAATCAAAGCTACGTCTGCCTCCGCCGTTCAGCAGTTACAAGCGGAAGGAATTGAGGTATTTATGCTCACGGGGGACAATCTTTTAACGGCTCAAAAAGTGGCGACCGAAGTGGGTATTACGCAGGTAAAAGCGGGTTTACTTCCTAATGATAAAGCGGAGTTTATCAAACAACTTCAACAAAAGGGTAAGGTCGTGGCGATGGTTGGCGATGGAATTAACGATTCGCAGGCATTGGCTCAGGCAGATATTAGTATTGCAATGGGCAAGGGTTCGGATATTGCGATGGATGTTGCTAAAATGACCATCATTTCGTCTGATTTAGTAAAAATCCCACAGGCACTAACGCTTTCGAGACAGACGGTTGCAACCATACGTCAGAATCTATTTTGGGCATTTATTTATAACCTCATCGGAATTCCTTTGGCGGCTGGTGTGTTATATCCTTACAACGGTTTCTTACTCAACCCTATGATTGCTGGTGCAGCCATGGCGCTCAGTTCGGTATCGGTAGTAAGTAATAGCCTTCGATTAAAGTATTTAAAGCATTGAGTGAATGAAAAGATAGAAAGAGCGGTTTAACCATTCCACTTAGCGGGTGAATAAATTCACCCGCTAAGTGGAATGAGTATCTTAAACGCAGCCTTCTTTCTGCCAAACTAATACTATTTCCTCATTCACAATTCACTAATTCACAACTCATATTCGCATCATGTTAACATTCAAAACTAATATCAATTGCAACAACTGCGTTGCCAAAGTAAAACCTTTCTTGAATCAAGTTGAAAATATTGATACTTGGCAAGTGGACACCAACAATCCTGACAAAATATTGAGCGTTTCGGGAGAAGAAGAACTCACTTCAACCGAGGTAATAGAGGCGGTTCAAAAAGCAGGTTTTACCATCCAAGCTCAATAAGTATTTCGGGAATCTTCAGAAAGTCCTCCTCTCGTTTACGAAGTAGTCGGTAAACGAGAGGAAGATTTTATTTTCATTTTTCAAAAAATCATCTACGTCCATGAAGCGTCGTCGATGATTTTTGAAAAATGCCCTTTAGTCTATTCCTAACGGGTTTAATAGAATAAAACATCAATGCCCTACCCTTCAAATTTTGCCATCATTGAGTCCAAATTTGCCTATTTAAAAGAAAATAGGTTACATACAGAACACATTTTCTAAAAAAAAAGGAGTATATTTAAAAATTGAGTTCCTTAATATCCAATATGTATTCTGAAAACTAGCATGATTCCAACGCTTTTATATGATGAAAATGAACTGTTAGAACGAGCTTCTTCTGGAAATGAAGAGGCCTTTGTGACGCTTTTTCATGCTTATAAAAATAAGCTGTACGGTTATTTATTCAGGTTAACCAACTCAAACGAAATTACAGAAGATTTAATTCAAGATATTTTCTTGAAACTTTGGAAAGACAAAAGCGAACTTTCATCCATTGTTCAGTTCGACTCTTATCTTTTTCGCATGGCAAAAAATCAGGCTATCAATGCGTTTAAAAGCATGGCCAGAGAAACGTTATTGTATGCCGAATACATCCAGACGCAAAACATTGAAATCAACACCACAGACAATACGGTTCAGTTTAACGAAACGCAACGTATTCTAAATCAAATTGTTGACACACTTCCTCCTCAACAAAAGCTTGTTTTTCAACTGAGTCGAGAAAAACAGTTAAAGCACGACGAAATAGCTCAGTTATTGAATCTATCGCCCAATACGGTTAAAAACCACCTCATTCAGGCCCTGAATACCATTAAAAGTCAGCTTAAATATCAAGCTGGTTTATACCTTGTTTATGTATTTTGGATTGCTTTGAAAAAATAAATTAAAAAAAATCACCTACCCACTAGTCCTATTTTCTTCGAGGATTGTCTTCTATTTAGTTATCCGCCAACAAGACCAATCAAGTACGCTTGATACCCTTGTTTTGGCCATCATCCTACATTAAAAAATACGATATTCCATCGACTGTGATATGCCTACAGAAAGAATCACCCTTTTGGCTGACCGATACTTCAGTAATCTTTGTACTGAAGAAGAGAAGCGTGAACTTATGACTTGGGCAAATGCGGCTTCTGAAAGCGAGTTAGAGGAGATTTTGTATCATTCATGGTCAAATAATGAAGGTGAATTAGCCATGCCAGAAGCGATGTCTGCCCGTATTTTGGCATCTCTTTTCAGTAAAAATGAAGACACAGAAGAAGAGCTTGTCGAAGAAGAAGCTCCTTCACGATTCTGGGGAGTTCGTTACAGCATGGTAGCCACGATTACCGTTCTGATAGCAGTCGGTCTCTTTGCTTGGTTTCAATACCGTACCGCAGGAACAAGAACGGAAAAAAGAATCGTACAAGTAAAAGAATTTGAGAAAAACGACGTGTTGCCTGGGGGCGACAAAGCGGTGTTAACCCTTGAC
This sequence comes from Spirosomataceae bacterium, assembly GCA_049241065.1. Lineage (GTDB taxonomy): Bacteria > Bacteroidota > Bacteroidia > Cytophagales > Spirosomataceae > JALRIJ01. The sequence goes on along the minus strand of JBMLRK010000016.1, from coordinate 12,303 downwards.
GACGGTTCACAAGTTGTCTTAGATAATTCCCAAAATGGAACCTTGAGCGAAGAAGGCGATACCAAGGTTGTCAAACCAGAAAATGGGCAATTGGTCTATGAAGCCGCCAAAGTAGCGGTTGCCAAACCCATGTACAATACGCTTAGTACGCCCAAAGGGGGGCAATATCAGCTCACTTTATCGGATGGCACGAAAGTTTGGTTAAATGCAGCCTCTAGTTTACGTTTTCCTTTAGTATTTGCTGGTAATGAACGTAAGGTAGAAATGACAGGCGAAATCTATTTTGAAGTAGCCAAAAATGCGAAGAAACCGTTTAAAGTAGTTAGCAACGGGCAAGAAGTGGAGGTTTTGGGGACGCATTTCAATGTCATGGCTTATCCGAATGAAAAAGCCATTAAAACAACCCTTGTAGAAGGTTCGGTGAAGGTAAGTAAAGACAATCGTTCGACCATCCTACAACCAGGTCAGCAAGCAAAAGTAGGCTTTACGAACGGGATTTTCAGAACCATCAACGACGTAAGTTTAGAAGAAGAATTAGCTTGGAAAGACGGAAATTTTCAATTTAACAATGCCAGTTTAGACGTAATTATGCGACAAATTGAACGCTGGTATGATGTGGACATAGAGTACGTCGGAAAAGTACCTGACGAGCATTTTACAGGAAAACTTCCAAGAAACACCAATTTGTCTAACGTCTTGAAAATTTTATCTATGAGTGAAATTCAATTTAAAATAGAAGGCAAAAAAATCATCATAACGCCTTGAGGAATACTGTGAAATTTTGAATGATAAATTTTGGACTTAACAATTTAGCTATCAGCTTTTTGTAAGAAAGAACTAGTACATTAAATCCAACATTTAAAACCCAACATCTTGCATCATAATATACTACCGAGTACAAATTAAAAACTATTAACGATTTCAGTGAGTGTGGCACTAATTCCACCAGCAGGCATTAAACAACGAAAAAAGCGAAAACGCAGCCACGTTTTCGCCCTAAAACGGTGTTTGATTAAATAAATTTTCCAAGTATCTTATCAAAACCCCAAACAAAAGTATGAATCACAATCCTATTTTCCAAATTAGGCTGGGCTTGCCGTGCATTTCGGCTTCGCCTCGTGGATCACAACTATCCACTAAACTCTTCAGGGTCATGAAACTAACCTTTATTTTATCCTTTTCGATACTGTTACAGGTGAGTGCTTCTAGTTTTTCACAGCGGTTCAATGTGAATCTTCGAAATACTTCTATCAGTAAAGTTTTTAAGGAGATTGAAAAACAGAGTGATTATACTTTTTGGTATAAAACAGAGTTGCTTGCGAATACCGAAAAAGTATCTGTAAATCTGAAAAATGCAAAATTGGAAGACATACTGGAAAGCTGTTTTGCCAATGCCCCACTCGACTATCTTATCGTTGACAAAACGGTAGTAATCAAACCCAAAAAAGTAACTCCAAAATTAGAAACTATTGAAATACTTGTACAACCCGTTAAAGGAAAGGTAATATCTGCTACGGATTCCAAACCACTAGTAGGCGTAAATATTGCGATTAAAGGCACAAACAAAGGAACAATCACCAACGAAAATGGTGAGTTTACCTTGAATGCGACCAAAGATCAAACCTTAATTTTCTCTTATATTGGTTTTAAATCAAAAGAAGTTGCTGTTGGTAGCCAAACCTTCTTTGCCATTGCGTTACAAGAAGCGAACACATCGCTGGGCGAAGTTGCCGTTGTGGGTTATGGTAGCCAATCTCGTAAAAACCTTTCGAGTGCGGTAAGTACTGTAAAAACGGAAGAATTAAACAAAGGAGCTATCACCGACGTAGGACAATTACTACAAGGTAAAGTGCCAGGCTTAAACATCACAGCTAGTGGTGACCCCAACAAACCCGCTGCGGTTATCATGCGTGGTGCTTCTACCATCAACAGTGCTCAAACACCTTTCTATGTAATTGACGGTGTGCCAGGAGCTGATATTTCAACCATTGCTCCAGACGACATTGCCTCAATCGACGTATTGAAAGATGCTGCGGCAACCTCTATCTATGGTAACCGTGCTGCCAATGGGGTAATTATGGTGACGACCAAAAAAGGAAAGAAAGGTCAAATGCAGGTTAGCTACAGTTCTTTTATAAGTTCAGAGAAGGTTTCTAATAAGTTGGATATGATGACCGCTGACCAGTTGAGAGGTTTTTTACAGAAAATCGGAGTAGGTTTTGCCCCAGCAGATGACAAGAATGCCAATACTGACTGGCAATCGTCTATTCAAAAAAGTTCGGCAATCTCAACTAATCATAATCTTTCGGTAAGTGGTGGTAGCGATCAAACGACCTATAACGCTAGTATTAACTACGTAAAAAAACAAGGCATTTTGTTGAATAGCTCCCTAGAAAGAGTGATTGCTCGTTTGGCGATTGAACAATTAGCCTTGAAAGACAAGTTGAAGTTTAATTTCTCTATCACCAATTCAAGCAGTGATGCAGAGGATATTCCATACAGAAATACGGTATTATTACAATCGACTTCGTATTTACCAATTTCACCTATCAAAAACGCAGACGGTTCATATTTTGAAAACTTCCAAAATCAAAACTACTATAACCCTGTGGCGATGCTGAATCATAGCCAAAAATCAACACAGTACAACACATTGATTGGGAGTTTCAAAACACAAGTGGAATTACCTTTCGGCTTGAAATACAACTTAGATTTATCATACATTCGTGCAAATACGTTAGAAGGTACTTACTACGACAAATACTATACTTCTAACTACAACAACATGTATGACAACCCAGACCCAGGAACAGGTTTTCACTCGTCGCAAACGTTTGGTAAAAATGGTCAGGCATACCGTGGTTCATACCAAAATACCAACAAGATTTTAGAAACGTATTTGACATGGAATAAAGAATTTGGCGACCATTCAATCAATGCGGTAATTGGCTATTCTTGGCAAAACAACAAAATTGGCGAAGGCTTCCAAGTAACTACCAGCAACTTACCAGTTGACAATATTAGCTACAACAACTTGGCATTAAGTAACCCTTACGGTATTTCGGGTTATCAGATTAGTTTAGGACCAGATGGTATTTACCAAGAAACGCAACTGATTTCAGATTTTGCAAGATTTAACTACAATTACAAGAGTAAATACTTGGTGCAAGGTTCAATCAGAAGAGATGGTAGTTCGGTATTTGGAGCAAACAATCAATGGGGATATTTCCCATCAATTGGTGGTGCTTGGAGAATCAGCCAAGAAAACTTCATGGAGAGCCAATCCCTTCTTAGTGATTTAAAATTAAGAGCTAGTTATGGTATTACGGGTAATGCTTCTGGCTTCAATGCTTATACTTCTCAATTTATCTCAGGAAGTGTTGGTACATTCTATAACAACGGTTCTGTAATTGGTGCATACGGCCCAACAAAAGCAGCGAATGCTGATTTACAATGGGAAAAAACCGCTACTACCAACATCGGTTTAGACTTCACAACGGCAAACAAGAAAGTAAGTGGGTCGATTGAATTGTATGACAAAAACACTACTGGAATGATTTACTCATACAGTGTAGATCCAATTCTTGTTCCATCAGGTAGCATTGTCGCAAACGGAGGAAGTATCAATAACAAAGGGATTGAACTGAGTATTAATGCAAAATTGATTGAGAAGAACAACTTTAGCTGGTCAAGTAGTTTAAACCTTGCTCATAACAAAAACGTTATTACCAGCTTAACAAACCCTCTTTTTGCAGGTGGTGACTCTATCCTTTTATCACGTCCAGAAGGCGGTGGTCAATCAGGTAGATCGTTACAAATCTTGAAGTCAGGAAGACCTATCGGTCAATTCTTCGCTTTAGAATATGCAGGTAAAAATTCAGCGGGTGTATCTCAATTCGTTGCAGCAGACGGTTCGTTAACCACTACGCCAACAGAAGGAAAAGATTACCGCTATTTAGGAGATGCTCAACCTAAGTTATTATTGGGCTGGAACAACACATTCAAGTACCACAACTTTGATTTGAACGTATTCTTCAGAGGAGCATTTGGTAACAAAATTTTCAATGCCACTCGTGCTGATTTGTTCAGACCAAATACCGCTCAATACACCAATATCTTAGTAGATGCAGCCAATGAATCTCCTTCTGATATCAATGCTTACTTCTACTCATCACGCTTTATTGAGGATGGAAGTTTTGTAAGACTTGACAATGCTACGTTAGGCTATACCTTCAAAAAAGTAGGTAATGTCCTTAAAAACTTGCGAGTATATACTTCTGCAAACAACTTATTTGTGATTACAAAATACACAGGGGTTGATCCAGAAGTAAACCAAGGAGGAATTGCTCCAGGGGTAGATTATAACAACTTCTATCCAAAAACTCGTACTTTATTATTCGGTCTTAACGTATCATTCTAAGTACGAAAACGATGAAACGAAAACAGTAGGCACATTAACATCTGATTTAGTGAGCCATACCGTTATTCTATTTCAATTATTTTTATCGATACTTAATGTTTAACAATTGAAATCATGAAAAAGTCATATTTACATATTCTATTTTCAGTGATACTCACGAGTATGCTGATGTCGTGTCACGATTTATACGTACCCATCACGACTGAATTAACCCCCGATGTTTACCCAACCACAGCCGAACAATATGTAGCGGCAACTGGTCCTTCTTACGTGGCGTTAAGAGGAAATTATGGTGTTGAATATTTTCAACAGCAATCTTTCAGTACAGATGAGTCAATCATGCCTGCAAGAGGTGGAAACTGGTTCGATGGTGGACAAAACCAAACGATGCACTACCACACTTGGACACAAGACAACGGTTATGTAAACGGTAACTGGACTTGGTTATCAACTACTATCGGGGTTACGAACCAAGCATTAGCTATTCTAAATACCACTATGCCAGCTGGAGCAACCAAAAGCACTGGTTTGTCTGAGTTGAAAATGGTGAGAGCTTTTGCATACTTCATGATGATGGATAACTACGGTAACGTTCCGCTTGATACTGTTTATGGAGATTTCGGGCCTAAAACAAATATTCCAAGAGCTGATGTTTTCAAATTTATTGAAACGGAAATCAAAAATGCACTTCCATATTTGAGCGATGCCTCGGGTGCAAGTACTTACGGCAAAGCAAACAAATGGACTGCTTATGCTTTATTAGCTAAAATGTACTTAAATGCTGAGTATTATACGGGAACAAAACGTTATGACGATTGTATTGCAGCTTGTGATAAAATAACCGCATCGGGTCTATATGCCGTAGAACCAAGAAGTTCATACTTGAAAATGTTCTATCCGAACAATGGCCCTCAAATGAAAGAATTCATTTTTGCCATTCCTTATGATCCAGCGATGAGCAATACGTATCCGTTTAGATCGGTGAATATTCACGCTCGATATGACGTTCCAAGAAGTGCGAGAGCTCAATTTAACTTGCCTTTCACACCGAGTGGGTCTTCGAGTACCTTACCTGAATACTATGCTTACTTCAACGATGCAAATGATGTAAGAAATAAGCAATGGTTAACTGGACTACAGTTCATGTCTGACGGGGTTACTCCTGTAACCGTAACGACTACGAACCTTGGATATGACCAATATTACAAAGGAAACAATCCATCTGGCTCTTATACGTTTCAGGTAAACCTTACTCCAGACGTTGTTCTTCGTCAGGATGTTGCCTCTTTTGATGTAGGTAACGACGAAATCGCTTGGAATATGGGCTACCGTAATATCAAGTTTTATCCTGACGCTACTTCATTAAACAGAAATCAAAATAACGATATTCCCGTATTCCGTTATTCGGACATTTTGTTGATGAAAGCAGAAGCGATTTTACGTGGTGGTGCAGCTACGAATGGACAAACAGCTCTTTCTTTGGTAAACCAAGTGCGTGCTGAAAGAACAACTTCGGCGGCACTAACAACAGTAACCTTAGAATCGTTATATTCAGAAAGAACAAGAGAATTTGCTTGGGAAGGATGGCATAGAAATGACATGATTCGCTTTGGAAAATACGAAGGCAAATGGGGTTTCAAAACCAATTCGGATGTAACTCGTAGAATTTTCCCAATCCCACGAGTAGCCTTGCAATTAAATCCAGCCTTGAAACAAAACCCTGGCTATTGATAAAAACAGGATTCCTCACAGGGTGATTACTTTTTTCCTGTGAGGAATTTTACGTATAGTACAAAGGGTTCTGACATAAGAACATACGATTTATATTTGAGCTGTTTAACCTTTTTATTTTTGTGGAGAAAATGCTTGGATTAACGTTTATCCTTGACTTTGTGCTAACAACGATATGACTAATAACTAACCAAGGATTCCACTTAGCGGGTGAATTCATTCACCCGTGTCGAGAAAGTTAAAACAACTTAACTGTTAAAAAAGAGACGTAAGTAATGAAATTTCCTTGTACTTACCCCTGATTTCTCGAAAAACGAAGCTATCAAACATAAATGTTTAATGAGCTTTAAGATTAAAATCTAATGTTTCACTCTCCAATAATTTATACAATTTCCCTATTTTTTTGTTATTTGCTAAGCCTTTTCAAACGAAGGCTTAGCCAAATAACTCACAAATCTTCAGCAACATGACGAAACAAACGAATTCAATACGCTTGCTTACGACTATTCTTGCATTACTTTGTTGCCATGTCGTCACCTTCGCTCAACTCAATAAGCAAGAAGCATCGGCACTCATTGGCAGAGTAATTCCTCAAAAAGCCTCTTTTTTTGTGGTAGAATCCCTAGACCCAAACGCACCCAAAGACCTCTTTGAAATCGAAAGCAAAAACCAGAAAATCATTTTGAGAGGCAATAATGGGGTTGCAGTTGCCTCCGCCTTGTATTATTACCTTACCGAATATTGCCATTGTCAAATTACGTGGAACGGCACCAACTTGGATTTACCCCAAAAACTACCGCTACTCACGACCAAAATCAGCAAACAAACGCCTTACCAATACCGCTATTATCTGAACTATTGCACCTTCAACTACAGTATGTCGTGGTGGAACTGGGAACGTTGGCAAAAGGAAATCGACTGGATGGCCATGCACGGTATCAATATGCCTTTGGCTATTACGGGCGAAGAATATACGTGGCATGAAGTGTATAAAGAAATGGGATTTTCGGACAATGACCTCAAAGATTTCTTTAGTGGCCCTGCTTATTTTTCGTGGTTTTGGATGGGAAATCTTGACGGATGGGGCGGCCCTTTGCCTCTCAGTTGGATGAAATCGCATAAAGACTTACAAGTAAAAATCTTACAAAGAGAACGTGCATTAGGAATGAAACCTGTTTTGCCTGCCTTTACGGGACACGTGCCTGCTGCCTTCAAAAAGAAATATCCGCAAGCAAAATTAAAAGCAACCAACTGGAATAACGGCTTTGGCGATACCTATATCTTGGATTCGGAAGACCCACTTTTTGCAACGCTAGGCAAACGTTTTATCAAAAAACAAACGCTCTTGTTTGGTACAAATCACTTGTATTCGGCAGATACATTCAATGAGAATGAACCACCAACGGATGAACCTGCTTTTTTAGAAAAATTAAGTGGTCGTATTTATGAAGGAATGCGTCAGGCAGACCCCGATGCCATTTGGGTTATGCAAGGTTGGTTGTTTTATAGCGACCGAAAATTTTGGAAAGCCCCACAAATTGAAGCACTTTTAAAGGCTGTTCCGAACGGCAACATGTTACTGCTCGACTTAGCAACGGAAATCGAACCCGTTTGGAAACGCACAGATGCCTTTTATGGCAAGCCTTGGATTTGGAATATGTTAAATAATTTCGGAGGGAACGTTAACCTTTTCGGAAGAATGGATGGCGTGGCAAACGGCCCTGCGTTGGCATTAAACGACCCCAATTCTAAGAACTTACAAGGGATAGGTTTAACGATGGAAGCCATCGAGCAAAACCCTGTCATTTATGAGTTGATGATGCAACATACTTGGCAAACAACGCCTATTGACCTGAATGCTTGGTTGGTGAAGTATGCGAAGAATCGCTACAAAACGGAGGATAAACGTTTAGTGGAAGCGTGGCAAATTTTGCGGCAAACGGCCTATAATGGTAAGGATATTCGAGATGGTGCGGAGTCGATTGTGACAGGTCGCCCTACCTTTGATTCGACAACCGTTTGGACGAGAACAAGATTAAACTATCAGCCCAAAGATTTAGTAAAAGCATGGGACTTATTTATCGAAGCATCGCAAAGCGGGATAAAGTCGGACGGTTTTCAATACGATTTAGTCGATATTAGCCGTCAGGTTTTGGCAAATCATGCCCTTGTTTTACAGAAAAAATGGAAAGCTTCGTTCCAAGCAAAGGATGAAGTTCAGTTCAAAAAAGACGCACAGGCATTCCTGGACTTAATTACGGACATGGATGAATTATTGGCTACTCGCAAAGATTTTATGCTAGGCCCATGGATTAGTTCGGCAAGAAGTTGGGGGACTAATCCGCAAGAAAAAGCCCTTTACGAGCAAAACGCACGAGATTTGATTACCTTATGGGGCGATGCTAACAATCCTTTGCACGAATATGCTAACCGTCAATGGAGTGGCTTATTGAACGATTTTTATAAACCAAGATGGCAACAGTTTTTTGAGGAATTAACACAAGCTTTAGCCAATAAAAGAGAGCCAGACTTAGCAAAATTCGATGCAAAAATCCGTACTTGGGAATGGAATTGGGTACAAGCTCACAAGGATTTTCCTTTGACAACTAAAGGGAATAGCCATCAGATAGCACAAAAAATGTATAAAAAATATAGAAATTAGTGAAGATAGATTGCGTGATTCATCACCGACAATCACGCAATCATTCACTGACTAAATCACGTAATAATGAAGAAAGAAACGCAAAAAAACACGAGACTCGTTTCCCTAGATGCCCTTAGAGGTTTTGATATGTTTTGGATAATGAGTGGAGAACACATTATTCATGCCTTGGCAGAAGCCACCCACATTCCTTTGCTAGAATGGATGTCTGAACAGTTACACCATACCGCATGGAATGGCATCACTTTTTATGACATGATTTTCCCGCTTTTCCTGTTCATTGCAGGGGTATCAATGCCTTTCTCGATGCAAAAGAAAGTAGCCGATGCTTCCGTAGAAGCCCCTTATCAATTACCCTATTCTACCAAAGCTCCTTTGTACCTGAGCATGATTAAACGAACGGTCATTTTACTTTTCTTAGGGATGGTCGTAAATGGACTTTTCAAATGGAACGGCTACGAACAAACCCGCATTGCCAGTGTATTAGGTAGAATTGGCTTGGCGTGGTTCTTTGCAGGAATCATCTACTTAAATTTCAGTACGATTAAACAATTATATGCTTTTGTGTTCTTGTTAGTCGGCTATTTCCTTGCCATGAAATACGTACCCGTTCCGGGCTTTGGGGCAGGTGTACTTACCAAAGAAGGTTCACTCGAATCGTATGTTGACCGTCTCCTTTTACCTGGGCGACTACACAGCATCGTACACGACCCCGAGGGGATTCTATCCACCATTCCAGCCATTGGAACGGCCATGTTAGGCGTATTTACCGCTACGTTCTTAAAAATGGACATCAAGTTTTCAGACTATAAAAAAGTAGGATTTATGGTGCTTGCAGGACTTGTCTTGATTGGTATCGGCTTACTTTGGGACAACTCTTTCCCTATCAACAAGCGTCTTTGGTCTAGTTCCTTCGTCTGTTTTGTAGGAGGTTTTTCCATCTTATTTTTTGCCCTTTTTTACTTAGTCATCGACCTGTGGAAATGGCAAGCATGGGCATTACCCTTTGTTTGGATAGGCTCTAACTCCATCCTTATCTACATGGCAGCCGAAGGACTTGTAAACTTTGGGTACACAGCTAATTTCCTTTTTGGCGGACTCATCGGTCACGCTCCAACACTTTGGCAACCCGTTTTCACAGCTTCATCCATCACTCTCACTCAACTTATCCTCTTGTATATTCTTTACAAGAAAAAAGTTTTTCTGAAGATATAGTTATCTCCCAGACAGGGTCGTTGACTACTGTCTGGGAGACTTTTACGAGAAGTTGTTTGTACAAGTCCTATCAGGACGACCGAATTCGTAAGCAGGGAAGGTTACTTGGGTATTTATGATACAGATTTACGCTACAAATTTTCTTCTGAAAATGAAGAGTTATGGGCAAAAGTTTCGTTATATCGGGGTTTGTTGGCTTATTAGTGCTTCGACTTGTTCTAAAGCACAAGTTGAAGCACCAATAAATCCATAACCAACAGCAATCAATGCGTAACTTTCCATTACGCATTGATGCTTGTTAACACTACAAGTTCTCACTTGGACCAAAAAATTCGTAATGCAATTGTTCACTAGGAATGTCGGCTGATAACAAAAGTTGTTGGACACTTTTCATAAACCCAGCAGGGCCACAGAAATAGTAGTCGGCATCAAGGCTTGATAGCTTTTCTTTGAGTACATCAAGAGTCAATAAACCCGAAAACTGCTGTATGCCATCCGCTACATCAGCACTGAGCGGGTCGTCATACATACTAATTACCTGTAAAGAAGGTTTCTGAGCAGCTAGTTTCTGACTCATTTCTTTGAAGGCATGAACCGACGAGTTTTTGGCACATTGGATAAACAACACCTCATTATCTGACTGGTGAAACAATTCCATAAACATACTCATTAGCGGTGTAATACCCACTCCACCTGCAATTAATACAATCGGTTTTTGTGTTGCTTGTAATACAAACTCTCCCGCCGGAATACCAAGCAATAAGGTATCGCCCACCCCTATCTGTTCGTGCAAATAGGTAGATACAATACCTTGAGGATTACCCACTTCTTTTTTCACTGAAATACGTAGCGTCTTTTGCGTTGAACAACCTGAAAGGCTATAATTTCGAGTGTGCAAATGTGATTCGTTAGGCATTTGTACACTCACGGCAACGTATTGTCCTGCTCTAAAACTAGGTACTTCTGTTCCATCGGCTGGTTTCAAATAGAAAGAAGTGATAAGGCTACTTTCGGCTTCTTTTTTGGTAACAACAAATGCTTTTTGTCCTCTAAAACCACCTTTTTTCTGAGATGCTTCCTGATATAAATGTTCTTCTTTGGTAATGAAAAGCGTCGCTAAATCGTTGTAGGCTTCTGTCCATGCGTCCATAATAGCAGGAGTTGCTGCGTCTCCCAATACTTCCTGAATAGCTGCTAGTAGATTAGCTCCTACCAATTCATACATGGCTGGCGTAATAGTTAAACTGCTGTGTTTTTGGGTAATCTGCTCTACTGCCGCTGTCAATACCGATAAGTTATCAATATATGTTGCATACGCAAAAATGGCATTTGCTAAGGCTTTCGACTGTGTTCCTCGGGCTTGATGCGTCATGTTAAACACATTCTTTAACTCGGGATGATTAGTGAATAAACGTTGATAAAACACCTTAGTGATAGCTTCGCCATATTCGGCCAATACGGGTGCTGTTGATTTTACAATTTCAATGGTTGTTTGACTTGCCATGTTGTTGGTTGGTTGTTTTAAAAAGGGAATAAAAGACCTTTATATCCTTTTATTAAATGAAATTTATACGATTTAAGAAAAAATTAAAAAAAATAGATAAATGCTATAATGCTGTGTTTTGAGTTGACTTACTAGTTGGGGCTAGTGATGTCAAATACGTTAAACCTGTGCTTAGTCCTGTGGCTAAATCTTCTAGGTTTGTATTCTCTAACAATTTCGTGATGTCCGCTCTAATTTTTGCAAATTGAGTATGTAAAGGACAAGGATTTTTGGCAGAACAAGCCTTCAAACCAAGCCCACAACTTGTAAAAAGGTCATCACCATCGACGGCTTTCACAATTTGGGACAAGAGGGTTGTCCGCATTTTTGAGGGTTCAACAAAAAAACCACCATTGGGGCCTTTCACCGATTCGACCAAATGGTTTTTAGAAAGTACTTGTAATATCTTAGCCGTAAATGCTTCTGGCGAAGCAATTTCATGGGCAATCTCTTTTATCCCAACTCGTTTATTTTCGAGCGATTGGGAAGCGATATAAATACTCGCCTTGATTGCATATTCACACGTTTTAGAAAACATAGTCTAACTTTCTTTTTGCAAATATACACCAGTTTTAATAAAAGACAAAAAAGTCTTTTATTAAAAAACTCTTATCCCCTATTTATTTGTCTGATTGACCAATTAAGCAGTTCATTCATGTATAACAATTCACAAAAAGCCAATTGCTCAGGGATTAAAATCCCTGTTTACGAAATCGGTCGTCCTGATAGGAC
>JBMLRK010000015.1:0-4444 GCA_049241065.1 Spirosomataceae bacterium | reverse complement strand
GTAGCCCCAACAGCTTCAACGAGTTATGTGGCAACCTGTACTTTATCAGGCTGTTCGGCTTCAAGTACAGCCTTTCCTGTAACGGTTACCACAGTTCCGACTCCCGTTATTAGTTCAGCAACGAGTTCAACGATAAATCAGGGGTCTAGTATTACTTTAACAGCTATAGGTTGTACGGGAACGCTAGCATGGACAAATTCTACAGCGACGACTGCCAGCATTACAGTAGCCCCAACGGCTTCAACGAGTTATGTGGCGACGTGTACGGTATCGGGTTGTACAGCGTCAAGTACTGCTTTTCCAGTAACAGTAGTACCAGCTACTGTTATAACATCAGCACCAGTTTCTACAATATGTCGGGGTTTCAGTGTTACGTTGACTGCTACAAGTTGTGCAGGTACTTTGTCATGGACAAACACTACTGCCACTACTGCAAGTATTACGGTTTTACCCACAGTATCAACTAGTTACGTAGCAACCTGTACGGCAGCTGGTTCGGTTACAAGTACTACTTTTCCTGTAACGGTTGTAACTGTTCCAACGCCTGTTGTAAGCTCGGCAACAAGTTCGACCATCTGTAGAGGTGCAAGTATTACCTTGACAGCTACAGGTTGTACAGGCACTTTATCATGGACTAATTCTACTGCGACGACTGCCAGCATTATAGTTGCCCCAACAGCTTCAACGAGTTATGTGGCAACGTGTACTTTATCAGGCTGTTCGGCATCTAGTATTGCATTTCCTGTAACGGTAGTGAATGTTTTACCACCAACTATTGCTCCCGCTAGTTTTACCATTTGTACAGGGCAGTCTAAAACAATTACAGCAAGTGGTTGCACGGGTTCAATTTTATGGGGTAATGGGCCAACCACTAGCTCTATTACAGTCTCGTCAGCTGGTATTTATTATGCTTATTGTACCGTAAGTGGTTGTACTAGTGCTTACAGTAACATTGCTTCTGTTACCATAAACGACGCTATGTTTACCTTAAAAACGGGAAATTGGACAGATACAAGCGTATGGTCTTGTGGACGTGTTCCTTTAGCAACCGATATTACAACGATAACAGCCAACACAACGGTGACAATAACGGACTCAACGCCCATCGTGAAGCAATTGATTCAGAACGGGAATATTTCATTTTCAGGGACTAATCCGAGGTTAACGATAAAGGGAAATTAAGTAATGATGCAAAATTTGCTAGCTATCAGCTTTTTATAGGAAACGTGAATGTTATCTAATTTTGCACGACTAAAGGAAATGTTACTCCACCTCAAAGGAAATGGCTTCCGATGATTTTTTGTCAGCATATAAAATGATGGTTTGTTCTTTATCATGAACTTTAAAGCGAATTGCAGAAGTATTTGCCCCTTCACTACCTGTGTTGTTTGCATAAACGGTAAGCAAATTCGCTTGAAAGTTGACAATAGACAATTCTAGTACTTTAGGTTTGTTGCTGAGGGTATATTTTTCTAGGAGATATGAGCCGTTATAGCAAAGAGAAACGACGTCTCCATCCTCGTGTTCATGGTCAAAAACCTCTATTTGTAGCGTACCTTGAGGTACTTTGATGTGATGTGTGACTTCAACTTTTCGTTCCATTTCACAGAAAATAGGAGCGGCTTTTTTATGGCGATTTCTGGTTGATTTCGTCAATTGTTTGATAGGTAAATTATAGCTTGTTTGAAAACCGATGTATGAACCATTTTCTAAAACAGCATTTCCCCCTGTTATTTGTCCATTCGTATGACCGCTATAGACACTCTTCACCATATCTTTCAACCCAATACCAACTCGAAGTCCAAAAGATAAACTACGCATATCGTCAGCAGGTCGCCAAAATAGTTTTCCTACTTCTAGCAGAAGCATCGTAGATTTGCGGTTTAGGATTTCACTAGTATAACTAAAACCATTGCCATTAAAAACCCAATTGTCGCTGTTTTCGGTAGATTTAGAAATAAAATTCATGGTGCGTAAACCCACTTCAACATAATTACGCATTTCTCCTAAACCTCTACGTCCCCTCGATTTAGAGGTGTACATAACACTGCCCGAATAACCCGAATAGTTGAGGTATTCCTGCCAAATACCACCTTCTTGCCCATTAATAGTGAGAGCGTATCCATTATTGATAGAAAAACTATGAGGAGTACAAGCATAATAAACGCCTCCCTCTAGTTTTAATAATCGATTGTTCTGGAGTAACTTACTGTAATTAATGCCTAAATCAAACGAACCAACCAAGCCATAAAATGATGTTTTACCTTCTTGGTTCATGCTGGTATTGAGGGGCAATGAGGTATTTGGATAGGGGAGATAAGACATGACCTTATTCGAAAAACCATTACTCAAACTGGTACTCTGAGGCAGTCCGAAAGTCAATAAACTAGCCGATGGACGAATCCCAATACTACTAATTCCTTGTTGCGTAGATAATTGACCCAGCAAGGACGCTTGGTTTAGGAGCGAAAGCAAGATGAATAGTACCCCAAAAGAACCCGCAGTGTGTTTCATGATAAAGGATTTAGTTTAATAAATTATTCAATAATCAGCAATCTGAATCCAAAATTTAACACTCAAAATTCAACATTAAAACATCTATTTTATTCGGTCAGGATTTTCATTGATGAAAGCTCCCCATCCCTTCTTTGTTCCTTTATTGGTTGCCATGATACTTGTTCCATGAAAATGATGGCAAACCGCAATACCCAAAGCATCCGTTGCATCAAACATAGCAGCATCCAATTTCATTTTCAATAAATGGTCTAACATACTTGCTACCTGCTCTTTAGACGCATTTCCGTTACCTGTTACCGACTGCTTAACCGTTTTGGGAGAATATTCAACAATCGGAATTTGGCGAGACAAAGCCGCAGCCATCACCACCCCCTGAGCTCTACCCAACTTGAGCATCGACTGAATATTTTTACCAAAGAAAGGAGCTTCAATCGCCATTTCGTCGGGCATAAACTCCTCAATAATACTCACGATTCGCTCGTATATTTTCTGCAACTTCACTTCCTGTGTGCTATATTTGCTAACGTTAATGACCCCATATTGCAAAACTTTCATTTCGCCTTTTTGAATTAACAATACCCCATAACCCATAAAGCGAGTTCCTGGGTCAACACCTAAAATAATTTTTTCTGTTTTATCAATCATTACGAGCTTCCTCCTTTATTTCATGCAAAATACAACCGATTCTCCTCCGAAAACAAGCCTTTTGTCCGAAAAACTCCCCTTGATTCTCAAAATCAGTTTTACGGGCTTCTTGCTTTACTCGCTGTGGAGTTTATTTGCAGAAAAAAAACAAAGCATTCCGTCCTTGCATGAGGTCCTGATACAACTGAGTACAGAAGAAGCTATTCCCCTGTTTACGTGTATGTTGTTACTTTTGGTAGTTAATTGGGGATTAGAAGCCAAAAAATGGCAGGTTTTAGCCTCACCCATCGAAGCCCTGTCTTTCACGAAAGCCTACCAAGGCGTGTTAGTCGGACTCTGCTTAGGCTTTGTGACACCTGCCAATATGGGCGATTTTGCAGGAAAAATTTGGTGGTTAAAAAACAAAAATAAACTCGAAAGTATCGGAGCCATTCTCATCGGTAACGGCATCCAATTTGTCGTAACGCTCTTGTTTACCACCCTTGCCCTTGCTCGTTTCATGTATCAGAAACAGTTAAATACCTTTCCCTTTTTACTGCTTTTATGTTCACTTAGTTTAACCTTAGTCCTAGCCTTTTGGGTATATCAAAAGCGAAATATTCTAAGTAAACTTACCCAACGATGGGCTTTTTTAGCACCTTATGAAGGATACATCAAAGTTATAGAAGCCGTAGATGTTCATCTTGTCAAGCAAGTAGCTTTTTGGTCAATACTTCGTTATCTTACTTTTACCGTTCAGTTTTTATTGGTCTTATTTATCTTTCACGTAAATCTCTCATGGCTTGATTTAAGTATGCTCATTGCCCTTATTTTAGGAGTAAAAACCATTGTGCCGACCCTTAATTTCCTAAGCGATTTAGGGACAAGAGAGTTTTCAGCCCTCTACTTTTTGAGCTTCTAGTCCGTCAATAACACCGCCATCCTGACCGCCACCTTCGTCGTTTGGCTAGTCAATATTCTTGTACCCGTGTTGGTTGGCGGGGTGCTGGTTTTGGGGAGGAGGGGGGCTTCTGTTTAGGAAAAAATCACTATATTTGACTATTCGATTTAGCTAGTAGAAGTATAAAAAACGCAAAAATGAAGATTAAAGGCATCCATTTTGAATATTTTCGTGGTTTTGAAAACTTAGAAGTCCGTTTTCCAGCGGATGCTCAATCCATCGTGTTTATTGGAGAAAATGGTTCTGGAAAAACAAGTTTGCTTGATGCGACGAGTATCTTGTTACAGTGGGCATTTTGGCAAAAGCCACTCTTTCCAACTATAGAAGAAACTCCTAATTATG
>JBMLRK010000014.1:0-2448 GCA_049241065.1 Spirosomataceae bacterium | reverse complement strand
TCCAAAAATAAGCTTCTGCATAATTTCGTTGATACTTATTCTTTTTAAAGCGTTCCGTGATTAGATAATTTTCCCATAATTCACCAATATCACTTCTGAATTTGATAGGTCTAAAATCACCAATAATGGCATTACGAATCCCATTATCCCAAAAATACCAACGGGAGCTTTTAGAAATTTCTTTCCGTAAATTTTTACTATATGCCCCTACTCGTTTTAATACATAAACCTTCTCTAGCAAGTCCAAATATTTTTCAACGGTATTCTTACTCATTCCCAACTGATTACCCAATTCTTGCAAAGACACTTCTTTTCCAACTTGAAAAGAAAGTAATTTTAGTAAATCATAGATTTTAGCAGAGTTCCGCACACCCTCAAAACTAATAATGTCTTTCAATAAGTAGGAGTTAACCAAATCTCTCAAATATTCTTCTTTTTGCTCAATGCTTGGTAACGTAAATATTTCAGGATAAGCTCCATAAAGTAATCGTTCTTCTAAATTACGTAGCGTTTCTATGTAGTTTTCATACAAATTGAGTTCAATCTGGGCAACTGGAAATAACTCATGCCAGAAAGCTCGTCCGACTAAAGGTTCTCCTAACTTATTACCTAAATCAAATGCAGAAGAACCACTTGCTATAATTCGTAAAGTAGGAATTTCATCAATCATTAACTTTAGAATCGCTCCAATATTGGGAATTACTTGAGCTTCATCAATGATAATTAATTCTTTATTTGCCGTCAATCGTTTATAATTAGCAATACTCCTTACAGCTAAGATATTCTGTATTTCAATGTCTTCACCATTGAGCCAAAGCGTAGAAAATCCCATTTCACTGACAATCTTTTTCAGTAAAAATGTTTTTCCAACTCTTCTTGCACCAAATAAAATATTTACCTTATTAGGAATTAAATACGTTTGTAAAGTCTTGAATAATATTCTTTGTATTTCCATTATCATGATTTATTGTTTTCAATCAAAAATACAAAAAATAATTCATTTTGACAGAATTTAGCTAAATTCCGTCAGTATGTTGACAGAATTTAGCTAAATTCTGTCAATAGGCACTAAACTGCATTAATAAAGGAAGCACTAGTTTTGGCAGTAACATCTTCTAAAGTGGCATTTGGCATTAACTCTATAAGCGTTAATTTTCCATCAGGATAAGCAAAAACAGCTAAATCGGTAATAATCATACTTACGACTCCTTTTGCTGTCAAGGGCAATACACAAGAAGGAACAATCTTCGACGAACCATCTGGATTTGTATGCGTCATGGTAATAATCAGACGTTTTGCTCCTTTGGCCAAATCCATTGCTCCCCCAACACCCAAAAGTGGTTTGTTTGGAACAGCCCAGTTGGCTAAATTGGCAGCTTCATCACATTCTAAACCACCCATAATTGCCACATCGATATGTCCACCACGAATCATGGCGAAGGAATCCGCACTATCAAAATAGCTACTCCCTTTCAAGGCCGTAACGGGGATTTTGTCTGCATTCACAGGATAATCCATTGCTCCACCACCATCAGTTGGCACAGGGCCTACGCCTAACATTCCGTTTTCTGTATGTAAAATAATGCCGTGTTCGTCTGTAATTAAATCCGCCACTAGCGTCGGAATGCCAATACCCAAATTCACGACATCGCCTTTTTTCAATTCCGCCAAAGCCCGTTTTGCCATGTTCATACGAGATTCATCTACTTTTTTAGAAGACGAAACCGAAGCCGACGACCCAAGGTCTTCCAACGTAATTTTTGCTTCTACTAAATAGTCCACAAAACAACCTGGTGTATGAACAAATTCTGGAGCAATTTCGCCCACTGGTACAATTTCTTCTACTTCCACAATTACCAAATCGGCGGCTGTTGCCATGGCTTTATTGAAGTTATTTTCTGTCATACGGTACTGTAAATTACCCGCAGTATCAGCACGCCAAGCACGGATAAAAGCAACATTTCCTTTCAATCCTTTGATAAATACCTGCTCTTCGCCATCAATAATTTTGGTTTCTCGTCCTGCGGCAATCAGCGTACCTGCCGACGTAGGCGTATAAAAACCACCAATGCCCGCACCACCTGCACGAAGGGCTTCGGCTAAGGTACCTTGTGGTAACAATTCGTACTCCACTTGTCCCGACTGAGCCGCCTTCACCGCATCTGGGTTCGACGTAAAAAACGAGCCAATCATTTTTTTGAGTTGTCCATTTCTCAACAAACGACCGCCACCCAAGCCAGGTTCTCCTGTATTGTTGCCGATAAAGGTTAGGTTTTTTGTGCCAATTTCTGCCAAAGCATGCATCAAATGAACAGGATTTCCTGTCATTCCAAAGCCACCTTGTAAGAGTGTATCCCCTTCTTTCACCATCGAAGCGGCTGTATGTAAATCAATTACGGGTACTGTTTTCATTTCTTTGTGATTTTGAAAGAAGTTGTGTGAAAAGTT
>JBMLRK010000013.1:0-1584 GCA_049241065.1 Spirosomataceae bacterium | reverse complement strand
GTTTTTGTACTTTTCCCCAACGCCTTAGACGTTGCCACGGCAATGCCTCGTTGGTCTGCTTTATTTACGGCACAATAGAAATGATAAACGACTCCTTTGTGCTTTACAACGCAAGATTTATGAGCATACAAGTCGTCATAAGGTTCGGAAGATTCGACTAAATTATCGCCTGTCCAATCTGTCCAATCCGTTAAGTTATAAGAAGCTGCAAAACGGTTAAAACTTCCTTTACGGTCTTTCCAAAATGCTCCAAAATAAAACATTACATAGACATCCCCAACTTTTTGGATGAGGGGGTCACCCGTAATGCCCACAGGATGATGCACGATTGGGTCATTAATCATTCGTTTCCACGTGTGCATATCGTCAGAAACAGCCATGCCAATCCGTTCGTACCAACGAGTTTTTTTGTTATTTACAGCCGAATCTCCATTGGCATTATAATACATGACAAAGGGATGTCCCGTCAGTCGTTCCTTATCTTCAATAACCGTACTTTTGAATAATTTACGATTTTCCCACCAACGAGTATCTTTATCTTTTGCGGTTAAGACAGGGGCTGCTAAACGTTGCCATTCGTGAGCCGTTCGTGGGTCTTTGGCTGTATGGGCCATTCCTATCGACAAATCTCCCGCTTCGTAACCCGTTGCATTTCCTCCGAAATAAGACATCCAATACTTATCTTGATACGTATTTAGTCGATACGAACCACCCCAAGTATAGTCTTGCAAAGCTAAATAACCTGCCTTTTGGTTTCCATCCCACTGCGTAGAATCGGTAAATGACATAATACGTCCTAGGCTTGTCCAATGCAATAAATCGTTACTTTTTGCCAGCCATGTTTCGTAGCCTCTCCCTCCAAAAGTCAGGTAAGTCATGTACCATTTTTTACCCTTTCTGAACACCGTTGGGCAGTCCATTTTTTGCGTATTGTCAGTTGGCGTAATCACGAGTCCGTATTTATAAGGCGTTTTAATTTCCTCATAAAGACTTTTCATTGTCGCTTCAGAAACGACTTTTGGCTTCTGTTGAGCCAATCCCAAAAAAGAAGAACCTAATAACAGGAAGAGTAAATAACTCAATTTTATTCGGCTTCGCTGACTAAAAATCCCCTTGGTTGAATCTCTAAAAAAGTACTGTAAATTATCTTTTTTCATCGTTATTGCTCTAAAAAATCCTTGATTAAAACGCCTCCTGTATCACTCGACTTATAGGCACTTTCTACCACAGCCATTGTTTTCATCACATCCTCTACGCTAGTCGGTAGCACATCTGTTTCGCCAAGTTTATACCGCATCAAACTCGACATTGTTCCGATAAACGCATCTGGAAACCACGTGCCTTCTAAAGGAATCGTTTGCCAAACTGGGGATTTCCCTTCTTCCAAAATACATACCTCAAACTTATCAGGTACTCCATGCGGATAGTCCATCAGCAAGCCCATTTTTGCTTTCACAGCCCCTTTTGTACCTTCCCATTTAATATAACTTTCTTGATGTTCAGGGCCAAAAGCATGGTCGTGGTTGGTATTGATTACGGCATGAGTAGTATCTCCGTAGTCAAATAAAATAGTGGAACGACAAG
>JBMLRK010000012.1:0-1514 GCA_049241065.1 Spirosomataceae bacterium | reverse complement strand
GAACTATCTGAAAACAGGATGGATTGCAGTGATTTGTTGCTTACTAGCCCCTGCAAGCTTCTCCCAAACAACAAAATTTAGTCCAGTCGAATCAGTGAATCCGCTTATGGGAACGCAGTCGGTACATAGCTTATCGAATGGCAACACCTACCCTGCCATTGCACGTCCTTGGGGTATGAACTTCTGGACACCCCAAACAGGCAAAATGGGCGACGGCTGGGTTTATACCTACACCGCCGAAAAAATTAGAGGCTTCAAACAAACCCATCAACCATCCCCATGGATGAACGACTACGGGCAATTTTCCATTATGCCTGTAACCAAAAAACTACGCTATAAAGAAGACGATCGTCAAAGTTGGTTTTCGCATAAATCCGAAATTGTAAAACCTTATTACTACAGCGTTTACCTTGCAGACCACGACGTTACGACAGAATTAACCACCACCGAAAGAGCGGCACAGCTTCGTTTTACCTTCCCACAAACCGATAGTTCTTTTGTAGTGGTAGATGCCTTTGACAAAGGTTCTTACATAAAAATCATTCCAGCACAACATAAAATTGTTGGCTATACCACCCGCAATAGTGGGGGCGTTCCTGCCAATTTCAAAAACTACTTTGTGGTAGTTTTCGACAAAGCGTTTAGCCTTTCTTACACATGGTTAGACCAGACCTTAACCAAAGGACAACTTGAAGCGACAGGAAATCACACAGGAGCAGTAATTGGTTTTAAAACTAAAAAAGGCGAGCAAGTAACTGCTAAAGTTGCGTCTTCGTTCATCAGTTTGGAACAAGCCGAACTCAACCTTCAAAGTGAAATTGGCAAAGACAGTTTTGACCAAACAGCCGAAGCCTCTAAAAATAACTGGAATACGATTTTAGGAAGAATTAAAGCAGAAGGCGGTAGTCCAGAAGAACAACAGACGTTTTATTCATGTTTATACCGAGCAGTTTGTTTCCCACAAAAGCATTATGAAAAAGATGCGAAAGGAAATATTGTTCACTACAGTCCGTACAATGGCAAAGTAGAAGCAGGCTATTTGTATGCAGGCACAGGTTTTTGGGATACCTTCAGAGCCTTGTATCCACTCTTAAATTTCTTGTATCCTTCGATTAACAAAGAAATGCAAGAAGGACTCATCAACGATTATAAAGAGGGCGGTTTTCTACCCGAATGGTCAAGTCCAGGGTATCGTAACGTGATGGTAGGCAACAATTCTGCCAGCGTAGTCGCAGATGCTCATATCAAGGGACAACGAGGCTATGACATCGAAAAGCTCTATGAAGCTTTGCTAAAAGGAGCAAACAACGAAGGGCCAGAGGGAACAGGACGTGTTGGCGTAAAATACTATAATGAACTAGGATATGTCCCTTATAATGTGGGCATTAACGAGAATGCTGCCAGAACCTTAGAATACGCTTACGATGATTTTAGTATCTATCAATTGGCGAAGGCTTTGAAGAAACCAGCCTCTGAAATCGCTCTGTTTGAAAAGCGTATGATGAACTACAAAA
>JBMLRK010000011.1:0-4373 GCA_049241065.1 Spirosomataceae bacterium | reverse complement strand
GTGGAAACAGAAAAATACAACCCCATCTTTGGCAAAAATCAAGCGTGATTTTTTTGCCAAAAATGGGGAGAAAAAAAAGTGACATTTTTAACAGCCTACCTTATAGGTTTTCAAAACCTATAAGGTTTCGTTCCAAGAAGTTCTGATGCAGTCTATAACGACTTATTAGCTAATGGATTCAATCCAAAATCCAACATTCAAAATCCATCATTACATATTTACTCATTCTCAATTACCCTTTGTTCTATGATGTTTGCAGATAAACCCGTTGTTACCCTCAATAGTGTAGATGTTTTACAGAAGGATGTCGTAATATTAAGCGATGTTAATTTTACGATAAAAAGAGGTGAATTTGTATTTCTTACTGGCAGAACAGGGAGTGGTAAAAGTTCCTTGTTGAAAACCCTCTATGCCGACTTATGGCTTCAGAAAGGTCATGCAGAAGTGGCAGATTACGTGATGGAACGTTTGAAAGCCGCTGAGATTCCTTTTTTACGCAGAAAAATTGGCGTAGTCTTTCAAGACTTTCAACTCTTTATGGATCGTAACGTTCAAGAAAACCTGATGTGGGTGTTGGAAGCAACAGGTTGGGTAGAACGTGCCAAAATGAAAACCCGTATTGCAGAAGTTTTGATGCAGGTTGGAATGCCCGCTGCTATTGATAAATATCCGCATCAACTGTCAGGAGGAGAACAGCAACGTATTGTTATTGCAAGGTCTTTATTGAACGAACCCCACATTCTTTTTGCCGATGAACCTACTGGCAATTTAGACCCAGAAGTTTCAGCTCAAATTTTAAAACTATTTCTTGAAATCAATAAATCGGGTACAGCAATCTTAATGGCAACTCACGATTTTGAAATGATTCGCCAATTCCCTGCCCGTATGCTGAAATGCGAAAATGGAAAGGTATTGGAGGTAGAAGGGGACAATGGGTTTTAACCAAATCTTTCAGCAAATCGAAGTCCCTAGCACTTGCTTGGAGATTCAAGGGTCAACGGGTTTTAACCCGTTGCATTTCGTATTCCGAGTATTCATAGAATCAAATTTGTAGTAAATCTAAACGGGTTAAAACCCGTTTACCCTTCTCATGCTCCCACTCATTACCATCTGGATTGCTGCTCGAAATGAAGAAGCGAATATATTGAACTGCTTACGAGGTATGGAAGCCTTGAATTATCCTAAAGACCGTTTGCAAATCCTGATTGGAAACGACCAATCAAGCGACCGAACGGAGGAGTTAGTGCGTTCTTTTATCCTAGAAAAACCTCATTTTGAGTTAGTAACGATTCAGAAAACGATAAATGGACAACGAGGTAAAGCCAATGTATTAGCTAATTTGTACGAGTATTCTAGGGGAGAATATTTCTTGATTTCAGACGCAGATGTCGTAGTAAATCCAAATTGGGTTCAAGGTATGATTGCTCATTTTGAAGCCAATCCACAAATAGGACATCAAGTGGGTATTACATCCATAAAAGGAGATTCGCTTTGGGCTGCCTTTCAATCCATCGACTGGCTTCATGCGCTAACCTTGTTGAAAATAGCCGCAGATTTACGGATTCCATTAACAGGTCTTGGTAATAATTCAGCCATTACTCGCAAGGCTTATGAAAGTACAGGCGGTTATGCAAGTGTTCCTTTTTCAATAACCGAAGATTTTGCGATGTTTCATGAAGTGGTGCAAAAAGGCTTTCGTTTCAAAAATACCATCAGTACCGACGTATTCGCTGAAACATTGCCCATGCCTAACCTCAAAGAGTTCTTACACCAACGAAAACGCTGGATGGTGGGAGCTTTGCAATGTCCTTGGTGGATTGTGATGCTATTATTTTTACAAGCCCTCATGTTGCCTATTTTATGCTTAATCGGCTTTCTTTTTTCGTGGAAAATAGCAGCAATCATCTGGTTTATTAAATGGTTAAACCAGAGCATTACGGTATTACCAACCATTGTACGCCTCAAGCAATGGCATCTTATCAAGTATTTAGCCCTGTACGAACTGTATGCTAATAGTTGGCAAATGACCATGATTGCCTTTTATTATGCCCCCGTCTCTGTCGATTGGAAAGGAAGAATTTATCCCTAACTTTACTACGTTATCAGTTAATGGAATAGCTGTTATCAGGAGGCTCTCAAAATCCAAAATTCAAAATTCAAAATCCAATTCTTATCCCACTCTCAACCCATTTTTTATCGGGCGTTCGGTGGTTAGAATCGTTACTTCGCTTTCGTCTCCAATTGCACCCAGTAACAGGCATTGACTCTGAATCGTTGCAATTTGTTTGGTTGGGAAATTAAGCACCGCAACGACCTGTTTACCGATTAAATTTTCGGGAGTATAAAGTTTGGTCACCTGTGCGGAGGTTTTCCGAATGCCAAATTCCCCAAAGTCAATGCTGATTTTATAGGCAGGCTTACGGGCTTCTTTGAATACTTCGGCACTCAAAATTGTGCCTACTCGCATTTCTACTTTGCTAAAATCTTCCCAGGTTAAGGTATTGTTTTCCATGAATGTCGATGATAAAAGGGTGAATAAAGGTAATTAAACGAAGGTCTTTCTCATTTTGACAAACCTATTGACTAATTTTGTCTTTTACAACAAACAAGGCTCTGAATTGCCTATAGAAGCGATAAATTGAGTTAAACCTATCAGTTCTTTATAGGTTATTAACTCCAAGAAAAATAATATGAATACTACCTTATCAATTATTGAAACCCACGCTCATTTATATGACGAAGTGTTTGACGAAGATAGAACTGCAATGATTGCCAATGCCTTTGAAGCTGGTGTTTCGCAGTTATGGATGCCCAATTGTGCTGCGGAAACGATTGAGCGTATGTTAGAAGTGGCGGATGCTTACCCAACGCAATGTTTGCCCATGATTGGCGTTCATCCATGCTATGTGAAAGAAGATTTTCAGCAAGAGTTATACACGGTAGAAGAATGGCTAAATAAACGAGAATTTTTAGCCATTGGAGAAATCGGAATGGATTTGTATTGGGATAAAACGTTTGTCGAACAGCAGAAAGAAGCCTTTCTAATTCAGTGTCAATTAGCTAAAAAACATCAACTTTGGATTGATATTCACTCTCGTAATGCCTTTTGGGAAACGGTAGAATTGATTGAAAAAAATGCTGACCCAGAGCTAAAAGGGATTTTTCACTGCTTTTCGGGAACGGTAGAAGAAGCCAATAAAGCGATTGAATTAGGCTTTAAATTGGGTATTGGGGGAGTGGTTACGTTCAAAAATGGAGGACTAGATAAATTATTACCTCATGTAGCATTGGAACATCTTGTCCTAGAAACGGATGCTCCTTATTTAGCACCAATGCCACATCGAGGAAAACGCAACGAATCGGCTTATTTACCAATTATTGCTCAGAAAATTGCAGATATTCAGCAGATTTCGGTAGAAACAGTCATTGAGCAAACTACCAAAAATGCCCTGTCTTTCGTAAAAGAATCTTTATTGAAATAAGATAAGGTGTGTAGAAAGTGTAGCGTTTACCGTTTAAAGCTGTTCTTGCCTAAATTAATTCGAGCTACGGTCACTCATAAACTTTTAACTTTTTACACACCCTCTTTATTTTATCTTTCAGTAACTTCTAAAACCCATTTGCTTTTAGAAAAGTATCCATCTTTTCCATCAATTCTTTTGTAGCATAAGCAGGGTCTGAATGTCCTGCATTGGGGATAAACTCCAGTTGTACAGGTCGTTGCTTTCTTTTATAGGCTGTCATCAACTCAATAGATTGGTTAATAGGAACTTGGATGTCTTGTTCTCCATGTACGATAAACAGCGGAGGGTCTTGTTCATCCACTTGATAGACTGGACTTGCCAATTTTGCTAATTCTGTAGCTTGTTCCAAGGGTTTGCCTAGTAGAATAGCTAATGCAGGTAAACGCACATTTAATCCGTGAGGAGTCGATTGATTGAGAATGGTTAAAAAATTAGTTGGGCCATAAAAATCAAGACAAGCCTGCACCGAAGAAGACGTATTTTTAAAGTTGCCTAGCGTTCCTTCCAAAGCGGTATTTCCATTAGAGGTGGCTACTAAGGCAGCTAAATGTCCTCCTGACGAACTTCCCCAGACAATTATTTTCTCTGCTTGATAACCATACGTGTTGGCATTGGCTCTTAGAAAACGAATAGCCGCTTTAATATCGTGTACATTTGCAGGGAAGGGCTTTTCGGTACTGGCATGAAAATCAACACTTGCCAAGGCATAGCCAAGAGCCACTAAACCCAGCGGAGGATTTTCTTTACTACCAGAAAGCCAAGCACCTCCATGAATCCAAACCACCAAATAGGGCTTTTTTGTCCCTTTGGGAAGATATAAATCAAGTGCCAATTTTTTGTCTTCTGCTT
>JBMLRK010000010.1:0-16154 GCA_049241065.1 Spirosomataceae bacterium | reverse complement strand
TTTCTGCTACAGGTTCGTCTGATTTTGGAACATCGGTATTCGTTGTTTTAAACTTCGGACGAAAGGCAGGCTTGGGTTTCGCTTCCTCTGATGCGGGGCTTACCGCTTCTGGTGTCGGATCAACTGTTTCAGCATCACTTCCCTCCTCTTTTACGACTGGCTTTTTGAAAGCAGGTCTAAAAGCAGGTTTTGCTTTTGGCGTTTCCTCGCTCGATGGCAATTCTACCTTAGGTTCTTCCGCTGGAGTGGCATCAACTACTTTGGCTACCGCAGGACGAGCAGTTGGTCTGAAAGCAGGCTTGGCAACTGGCTTCGGATTTTCGTCTGCTGAAGGTACAGGTGGTTTAGCCGTCTGTTTTTTGAAGGCTTCTTTTTCAAGCATATATTGCTCGTACAAGTCTTTTTTCTCCTGAGCTTCTTCTGATGAAAGATTACCAAAAGCGAAGTTAAGTTTCGTAACATCAAACTCCGTAAAGTCGTAATCTTTAGCCATCGTCAGACACTCAGTCGGGCAAACCGTCGTACACAAACCACAAAAGCAACATTTTGCCATATCAATATCGAACTTAGCAGCATACAAACGAATAGCCGAGCCATCCGAAGCATGACCCACAACACCCGTTGCCTTAATTGGTTCAATTTCGATACAATCCACAGGACAGACTTTCGCACATTTATCACAGACAATGCAATCGTCCATTTCGTTGTGCAATTGATAACGTCCATTATCAGGTACAGGTAATAATTCTCTAGGATACTGCGTGGTTACAATACCCGTTTTTTGATCAAAGTAGGATTCATTGCCCACAAACATTGGCTTGCGGCTTCTTCTTGCTTGAAGTAAATGTCTAAAAGATAGACTCAAACCCTTTAGGGATGACGCAATACCTTCCTTTACATTACCCCAATACGTATTATTTGCTCCCTTTTGCATGTGTATTCACCTTTATACAAGGTAGTATAAAACCAATTGCTAACACCCTCAACAACCGACCTTACCTTGCAATCTATATTCGTTTATCACGAACGATTCTGGATTTGATGCGGTCGTTCAGTAAACTACAAAACTACTTATAAAATACTGTTTTTGACCGCTTTTTCTTGTTTTTATGATAAGCCCATCCGACTTTCCTTTCCTGATACGTTCAAAGGAATAACAGAAATAGTCGCTCTAGCATTCATTTTTAAGATTGGAAATTCAATTAAAAAACTGAACTCTGTGTCTTTGTAGCCGAACAAGATACAAAGAACCAGAATGTTACTAAAAAAAGCTTACATTTTTTTTAGCAAAAAAGAAAAAACTTTTTTCATCTTTTTCCCCTAATTTTTAACATTGTTTTTAGAAATTTCTTATCTTAACAGAACGAAAACCCTTCTAACAAAACCCTATTTGAGCCATTCTGAACTAATTCAACAAAAACAGTATAATTACGAACCTTAGTCCTTTTTTTTGTCCAAAAAAAAATATCAAAAAACATAAAAATAAGTATTTTCACTTATGTTGTTTGAAATAATAATCCTTTTCTAAAATAGTCTGCTTGTTTTTGAAAAATGCCTCTTATCCGTTGGCTATTCTTCCAAAAAATGATAAAAATTATTAAAAATAGCTTTTTTTAGTAACGTTTAGCCCTTTTTTCAGTCATTTGGTACTTGTTTTTTTTCTTATAATCTTTCGTAAAAATTAACATATAGCAAAACACTTTGTCTCATCATACATTATGGAAAATACAACATTTAAACAGCAGTTTTTAACTTCTAATTTATATACAAGTACCAATGAGGTAGAAATTTTGGATGCCTTAGTAGATAACGGTCTTTTTCCAAAACAGTTCGAACGCACTCAAGTTTTCTCTTTCTTGAAGGATGAGGATTTTTACTTAATTATCTTCATGGTTAGTGCTACAGGTCACAGAGGATTTTTGATGTATAAGGTAATGGACTTTTCGGTTCATTTAGAGGAACTATATATGCTTTCGTCAACGTTCAGAGGCTTAATGAAAGCCGTGGAAGACAACTATCCGTATCGTATGGCAAAGCACAAAATAGATGAGATTATTGGCATGGCTGCAACGTTCAGAGCCTTGTTTCATAAGACAATAGATGCGGACGATTATTCGAACGCTGCCTAAAAGCATACACTTCAGCACACCAACACAGAGCTATTCCGACATGGAGTAGCTCTTTTTGTTTCAAAGCCTATTTAAAAATCGGGAAAGCAAAACAGTATTTTTTTGTTTTTTTTTAGTAATATTATCTCGCACTATTACCATTTTCATATTCTAACAGCTTATCCCCCATGAATCAAAACACCAAAATTTTCGTTTGGGCATTATCCGCTGCCTTAGGTGGCTTTCTTTTTGGCTTTGATACCGCAGTGATTTCAGGTGTCGAACAAACACTCCAACAACTCTGGCACCTGGATGCCTTTCAACACGGTTTAACGGTTTCCATTGCCCTTATCGGGACAGTATTTGGGGCAATGTGTGGAGGCATGATTGCTGATAGCTTAGGACGTAAGAAATCCTTATTTTTCATTGCTGCGCTGTATTTGGTTTCCTCTATTGGAACTGCTTACGCTTACGACTGGACTGTTTTCTTAATTTTCCGTTTCTTGGGAGGTTTTGGCGTTGGGGTTTCTTCCGTAGTAGCTCCCTTATACATCACCGAAATTTCGCCCGCTGCCAAAAGAGGCAGACTTGTTGCCATTTTTCAATTCAATGTCGTATTTGGTATTTTAATGGCTTATTTGTCGAACTACCTATTATCGGGTGTTGGACAAGAAGACTGGCGTTTAATGTTGGGTATCCAAGCAATTCCATCAGCGATTTATATCGTACTGGTCATTTTTATCCCAGAAAGTCCCCGTTGGTTACTCCTTAAAAAAGGAGATATTAACAATGCTCGCACCATCTTAAATACCATCGGTGAACCCGATGTCGAAAAAACCATTCAATCCATCCAACAAAGTAGTAGCCAAAGCAATACCCCTTTGTTTCAGAAAGCATACAGTAAACCGATTTTATTAGCGGTACTCTTTGCGGTATTTAATCAGGTATCGGGTATCAATGCCATTATTTACTTTGCCCCACGGATTTTTGAAATGGCAGGAATTGGCAAAAGTTCCGCCCTACTTTCCTCCGCAGGAATCGGCTTAATCAATTTGGTTTCAACCCTGATTGGCATTAGTATGATTGACAAATTCGGAAGAAGAGCTTTGATGTTTGTGGGGTCTGTAGGTTTGATTATCACGCTTCTCTTGGTTGCTCAGGCATTTGGTTCAGAGCAAATGGGGATGAATGTACCTTTTTATCTATTTGCGTACATTGCCTTTTTTGCGTTCTCACAGGGGGCAGTTATTTGGGTATTTATTTCTGAAATCTTCCCGAACGAAGTCCGTGCAAATGGGCAAGCATTAGGGTCATTTACCCACTGGTTTATGGCGGCAGCCATTGCTTTTACGTTTCCGTACATTGTAGAAACCTTTGGAGGAAGTTTCGTTTTTGCCTTCTTTGCCTTTATGATGTGTCTGCAATTATTGTTCGTCTGGAAAATGATGCCAGAAACAAAAGGCAAATCGCTTGAAAATATGGATACGCCACTAATGATGCACTAAAAAAAGAACGCCCTGACTCACATCGGGGCGTTCTTTTTTTAGTACTTAAACGAATTATTATTTCTTTTCAAAAGGTAGTAACGTAAACTTCGTTTTCACGGCAATGAGTTCTGCAATTTTAGAAAACACGAGTTTAGGAACTTCAATTTTGTGGTCAACCAATTTTACATCAAAAGCACAAACTAAGGTGATTTTTTGATTTTCGATTGTTAACTTTCCTTTCAAATCACGATTTTGGACAACCCCATGAATCGTCAATTGACCTTTTGCCGTAACATCAAACGTTCCATTTTTGGTAAAGTCTATTTTATCCACCAATTTCCCCTTGAATGTCCCCACAGGAAATTTCTCCGATTCCATGTAGTTTTCATTGAAGTGTTCCTGCATTAACTTATTCGGAAAATCAAAAGCGGTCATTTTCATACTTACAACCAAATCATTGGTTGCTGTATTTAAAATAACACCTACGGTTTTGTTCGTTGCAGTGATATTTTCAACGGGAGTTTCAGAAAAGAAACTCGTTTCACCTGACTTGGTAGCGTAAAGCTGCCCGAAGCTTTTCCCTGTTATCAACACGAAAAGAGCGATTAATTTTACTGCGTTTTTCATAAGAAATTTGTTTTTACTACCACCTACGCAAAAAGCCCTGATTTAGACTTTTGTAATGATGTTGAATTATACATTTTGGATTACCACTTAATAGCGAGTAAACTAAATCCGAAATTTTGCATCACTACTAACGATGTGTATTTTTAGATTTTTTATCGAAACTAAAAGTACGAGACATATTGAAACCATAGAATATACCGCCATCACTCCATTGTTTGGTTGTTTGGGCAATAAATTGACGCTCAATCATTCCTCTTGAATTTGAGAAATGTAATTGAAAGACGTGTCCCCCCGTTTCAATATCAAAGCCAATCGCTAAAGAATTATGGTAATTGCTGTCACTTGGACGATTCAATACGGAATAATACTCCGCACTTAGACTCAAACGCTTATTCAGTTTAATACGTCCACCAGCACCCAAGGCAAACATATTGTTAGGCGTTGAAACGGTTTCGGCTTTATTAAAATGTAACACGGTAGGCATCAATTGTAAAGACAGGCGTTCGTTAAACTTTCTTGCTAACAAAATTTGTCCTGTATAGGTCATTCGTTCGGCATTATTATAATACTTCATAACCGTCCCCGACTCTAAAACAGAACCTGTTTCGACAGTACTAACGGCGGTACTTCCATAAAGTGCCACAGATAATGGGCTTTTATTCGATTGACGCAAGAGTTTATATTTGGCATAAAAATCATACATTTTCTCTTGCGAACTACGGCCAATACCAACGGTCAGTTGGTCGGTAAGTCCATATTCTAAACCCAAGCGAATACGGGCTTCATCCAAGCCAAAAAAGTTTTCGATAAACCCAGAGTTAACCGCTCCAAAGCGGTGCGAAATCCAAAAGTTCAAATGATTTTTACTTGCTGTTTCAATGGTTTGTCCATTAATAAGCCTTGTAGCCTTGAAAGTAGCCGCAGTATAAGTGGTTTCCTTTTTTGCATCGTTGTCTAAAATGTTCATTAAATCATCTTGAGCAAATAGCGATGTCGAAAAAGTGGTACATAAAACGGCGAATAGATATTTTTTCATAATTAATTATTTTTAGCACCAGCATTTATCCATTTAGCGATAACATACAACTGGCAATCTGTCCATTTATTTGAAGGAGGCATCGGAGAATATCCTATTCTAAACCGTTACCTTATCTAATTTGTATTTCTCTTCTTCCTCCTTCTTTATATGTGATTAGATTACTACCGACAGTACCGTTCCATTCAACGTTGTTGGATAGGTTGTTAAAGCTGCCGACGCAACCGATAGGGCTTTTCCCGAATTATCGAATGTTGCTCCATGAGCTGTACAAGAAAACTTAGTACCTGAATAACGGATTTGTTTTTGCCCTTCATGCGTACAGACTAATGTTACCGTAACATATTTGTCGTCGCTTGTGTGGGCAATTACGATACTTTTAGCAGTATCTATATAATAGCCTCCAATTGTTTTGAGGGCTGTGTAGGTATTTAAGTCGTAAGTAACAGTAGTTCCAGTATTAGGTGTTACAGCTGGAGTTACGGTCTCATTTTTACAAGACGACATCGTGACACCACAGTAAACAGCCATTAAACTAGCTCCACTGAGTCCTAGCTTTTTAAGAAATTCTAAACGGTTAATTTTTTCTTCTTGCGTTGTGTGATTCATAATGACAAATGGATTTTAGATAAAATGATTAGTTAATAAATGATGTTTTGAATTGAATACGCTTCCCTAACCCATTACGGGAAGAATGACGAAATGGTTGCTTTACAAATGCTATAAATTAAACGAAATGTACGTATTCCTTATTTCAATAAAGTAGTAAGTGATAACAATCATCTACTTATCTTTTTTTGGTAGAGGAAATCCAAAGTGAAATAGATTGCGTAAATCTGTTTGTAAGGTTGAAAAGACAACTTGTTCTTCAACCTAATTTTCACAGTAATTCTATCCCATAAAAAAATCTAACAAGATGAAAAAAGTAACCTTAGTAATCGCATTAGTTATCGCTGCATTTGCATCACAAGCTCAAAATACAGTAGTAGTAGGAAGTGAAGCAATGTATCCAATGAAAAACATTGTTGAAAATGCCGTGAACTCAAAAGCTCACACGACCTTAGTGGCAGCCGTGAAAGCAGCCGATTTAGTAGCTACCTTACAAACAAAAGGTCCTTTCACTGTTTTTGCTCCTGTAAATGACGCTTTCGAAAACCTTCCAGCAGGAACGGTTGAAACGCTTCTGAAACCAGAGAATAAGGCAACTTTAGCGAAAGTATTAACTTACCACGTTGTAGCAGGAAAATACGATTTTGATGCCATTGCAAAAGCCATTAAAGGAGGTAAAGGATCGGCAACCTTCACAACTGTAAGTGGTGGCAAATTAACAGCCATGATGAACGGAAGCCATAACATTATGCTTAAAGACGAAAACGGAGGAACAGCAAACATCAGTACGTATGATGTGTATCAATCGAATGGAGTAATCCATGTAATTGACTCAGTAGTGCTTCCGAAAATGTAAAAGAAATTATTAATCACGTTGTAACTAGGATAGTTCTACACCTTACTATAAGACGTGAATAATAACCCTAACACCAGATAAATAAAATTAAACAGGTGTGGTTTAATAATGGGTAATACGTAAAGGACTTTCTGACATGGGAAAGTCCTTTCTTCTTCACTCAGTGAACCATGTACGCACCTAAACAAGTTTTTTGTCAACTATTGATATTTTTTTTTATCATAAGTTAAAACTTCATCAATATTTAAGTAGTTTAGCCTTATATATTGAAAACAAATCCATGTCGCTGAAACTGCCATTATTAAGCCCTTTAAAACATTATGTCTAAACGCAAAACAATCATAGCCGAAGAAACGCTTTTATTGATGCTTCAGAGCAAAGACGAACGAGGTTTTTCCATCTTGTATGATAACTACTCTGCTGCTCTATACGGGGTGATTTTGAAAATTGTTCGTACAGAGGAAATCGCTTCAGATATTTTACAGGACTCATTTGTCAAAATCTGGCGTAATATTGAAGGTTATAACTCAGGGAGAGGTACACTCTTTACTTGGATGCTAAACATTGCCCGAAATACGGCTATTGATAAGATACGTTCACAAGACTTCCAAAACTCACAGAAAAACCAAGATTTAGAAACCACTATCAACACGATTGACAAGCAAGAATATAGCCAATTCGATGTGGATGCAATCGGTGTAAAAAAGGTAATTGAAAAGTTAAAACCAGAACATCAATTAATCATTGATTTACTGTATTTCCAGGGCTACACTCAGTCTGAAGTAGCTGAAGAGTTTGGAATTCCACTAGGAACGGTTAAAACAAGGGTTAAGTCTGCTATTAATCACTTGAGGGAATACTTTGTACAATTTGTTGGTATTCTGTCAACCTTGGCTTGGCTTAACTAAAGGTTTACTATTTCAAAGACCATTAATCCAATGATTTAATTTTCATTGAAAACAATGCAGAACATGAATATTAACGAATATATACAATCAGGTACATTAGAAAGCTATGTACTTGGCACAACAACTGAGGCTGAAACGCTGGTTGTTGATCAATTGGCTAAAGAACACAACAGCATACAAGCTGAAATCAATCAAATTCAGGCAGTTTTAGAAAATTATGCTTTTGCTCATGCGGTTACTCCACCAAGTTATTTAAAAGAACGTATTCAAAAAAAAATTGCCGTTGCCAGTAATGACAACATCGTTTCATTTAACCCTCAGAAAACGACTAGCCGTTTTAATTTCGCTGCTTCTTGGGTTCTTTTGGCAGTCAGTTTAGCGGGTAATATTTGGTTTTGGGGCGGCTGGAAATCTTCCGAAGAAAAAGTTTTAGCCCTCGAATCAAAGAATTTACAATTAGCTCAAAATGAACAAATTTTGAAGGCGAATTACCAACAAGAGGTTGCTATTTTACAGAATAATCAAATTAAACATATCGACCTAGCAGGACAGGATGTCGCTCCCAATGCCAAAGCAATGGTTTATTGGAATCAACAGACTAATGAAGTTTATTTATCATCCCTCAAGTTACCAGTTACCCCTTCCAACAAACAGTACCAACTTTGGGCTATTGTAGATGGAAAACCCGTAGATGCTGGTATGATTGACGGGACGTCGCACATACTTAAAATGAAATCAATGGCAAAAGCCGTTGCCTTCGCTATTTCACTAGAGGCCAAAGGCGGTAGCACTACCGAAGCTGGCCCCAAAGGAACAATCTACGTGATGGGAGCCGTTTAGGGGATAATTATGGATGTTAAATTTTGAGTTTTAAATTTGATACAAACTAGTTAATGAAATCCAAAATTTAACATTCATAACTCAACATTACTAAAAAAAGCCTTTCTGAGAAATCGACTCAGAAAGGCTTTTTTGATTGTACCCTCCAAGTTCAGATAACAATCTGACAGAACATATTTAAATTTAAATGGGGGTATCAGACGATTGGGTTGTCTTTACTATGAAGTTGAATAAAATACAAGAACCGTCTATCAGTAAACAAAACAACTCCCCTACTGAACCTATCCATTTAAAATTTTAGCTAATGAAATTTCGTTTAAGAATTGTACATTTGTATAACGCTTTAATTGATAAGGCTTTTTATTAAAAGTAGTATCAAGCATAAACCTCTTACAAACTTGCAACTCACAGATTCAGATATTTTATTAGCCATACAGCAAGGTAACGAACGTGTTTTTGAAGTAGTCTTCCGAAAGCACTATCAATCCTTGTGCAATTACGCCTGCGGTATTTTGAAAGATATGGACGACTCCGAGGAAATTGTTCAACAAATTTTCACTAAATTGTGGGAACAGCGTGCTGAAATTGAAATTACGGTTTCCTTGAAATCGTATTTATATCGTGCTGTTCATAATACGTGCCTCAACCGAATCAAACACTTAAAAATTCAAGACACGTACCGCCAATATATGGGTGATTTTCTTGAAAATAATCACGATTCGGTCACTGATATTTTAGACGGTAAAGAGCTAGAACAACGTATTGCTGATGCCATCGAAAAATTACCGGAACAATGTAAGCTCATTTTCAGAATGAGCCGTTTTGAAGAATTGAAATACCAAGAAATTGCAGATCAACTGGGGCTTTCGGTGAAAACCATTGAAAACCAGATTGGGAAAGCATTGAAAATATTACGCTCTGAATTAAAAGATTATTTACCGCTTTTAATCGGATTTTTACCTAGCTTAACGCTAATCCACCAATTGATAGAAGTAGCTTTTTCATAAGTACCACGAAATGACAAACGATAAAGACATAGACAGCCTTTTGGCAAAATATCTCGCCGAGGAAACCGACTCCATTGAAGAGAATCTCTTTGATGAATGGTTGGAGGAATCAGACGAGCATCAAAAAATATGGACTCAATCTAAAAAGATTTGGGAAAACGCTGGATGTATTCAAGGAAAACAAAGCGTTGATGTAGATTGTGCTTGGAACAAGGTGAAAACTTGTATGTTCGAATCAAAGAAGGTTATTCAAACAGATGCTCATCAATTGATAGCACCTCTTCCTTCTAAGAAAATCGTTCTTTTCAAGACCATCACTCGGGTAGCGGCATCCATCATTTTACTCGTGGGGCTTGTTTTCTTGGGTTATCAATATGTAGAAAGTACCCATCTTACACCAACATCAACTATTGTTCAACTGACATCAAACCAGCAGCTTATTGAAAAAACTTTACCTGACGGCACTCGTATTAGATTAACCAAAAACTCAACCTTATCGTATCCTTCACATTTCGATGGGGCAACCCGTGAAGTAACTCTTGTGGGTGAAGCTTTCTTTGATGTGCATCATAACAACACTCAGCCTTTCATTATCCATGCTCAATCGACGGATATTCGAGTATTAGGAACATCCTTTAACGTAAACGCAACCAATGCCGATGTGCAAGTGGCTGTAAAGACAGGGCGTGTACAATTTTCTAATACCAAACAACGTATTATCCTTGTTGCTAATGAAACGGCTTCGTTTTCTTCGGCAAGTAATAGCATACGTAAAACGAGCAGTCCTGAAATTACTCAAAAAGCTACCTTTGTATTTGAACATACTCCACTAAAAGAAGTGGTAGCTCAACTGTCAACTCGTTTTGATATAAACATTTCCCTTGAATCATCGAATTCTGGAAACTGTGAATTATCGGCAACATTTGAGAACGAAAAAATTGAAACCATTGTTAGCATCATATCAACTACGTTTGACTTAACAAGTAGCAAAACACAAGATGGCTATCTGCTTTCGGGAAAAGGATGTAAATAAATGCGTTTTATAAGCACTGTTTCATTTTGTTCACCTGCCAGATATGCCTAAAAACAAACCACAGACTCTTTAATCGTTGAACACGGGAAACATCCCATACTGCACGCTATCAATGGATACTATTTTCCGATATGCAATAACCTTTTTACTTGGAATTTGCCTATTGGTTACCTCAAGCAAAGTTCAGGCTCAAAGCCCTGTGCTTGAACGCCAACTATCCCTTAAACGATACGATGAAAAACTAAGTGTTATTCTCGACGAAATCGCTAGGCTAGGTAACGTGAGTTTTTCCTATAACTCTAATCTTTTCGACGAGAATCAACGTGTCGATTTAGTTATCCAAAACAAGTCGATCAAAGAAGCCCTCACCATACTTTTTAAAGGCACGATGCTTTTAAAAGTGAAAGGCTCATACATCATTCTTGTTAAAAAATCAGTACCTTCTAATGTTTCGTTTACCATCAGCGGGGTTATCTTCAATGAGCGAAATCGTGCCAAAATATCCAATGTCAGTATTTACGATAGGAAAAGCTTAACTGCCAGTATTTCTGAGGGAAATGGATTTTATCGAATTAGGCTACTCTCTCGCTACTTACCTATAAGGCTAAACATTTCAGCAACAGGATTTTATACAGAATATATTTGGATACGGAATGCTTCAGACCTAAGCATTAATATCGCACTGTCTCCTATTCAGAAAGCACCGATTAGAATGGAATCCTTTCCCTTAGATGATAATGATTTTCCAACCTTGAAAGCACCAAAAGATACAATCGTCACTCCACCTCGGATAACCATTCTGCAAACAGAAGATACGATACCAGACTCGACAAATGAAATGGCATTCCCCATTTTTGTAGAAGATAACACCCAAGAAAGGGATTTGTGGCGAAAACTCAAAAAGCGTTTTGAACAACTCATGGTCAAACGCTCACAACATATTCACGCTCAAAACGTAACCGATACCCTCTATAGAAATACGCAGGTTTCGATTTTGCCTTTTCTAGGAACTAACAAATCACTTTCAGGAAGTATTACAAACAATGTATCCCTCAACTTGATAGCAGGATACTCTGGGAGCGTAGAAAAGTTAGAATTGGGACTTGGAATCAACATTATTCGCAGCAACACTAACGGCTTACAACTTGCGGGTTTCGGAAATATTGTTGGGGAAAAGACAAAGGGAGTTCAAATTGGAGGTTTTTTCAACACGAACCTTGGTAATCTTGACGGGATTTCTATCGCTGGTACTACCGTACACAGTTGGCAGCACGTAAAAGGCTTTCAGGCTGCGGGAGTATTAAACATTATTCATAAAAGCCTAAATGGTGTTCAGTTTTCAACGGGTATCAACGTTTTGGGAACACTTAATCAAGGAGGACAAATTGCGGGATTGGCTAACTTTGTTTTTAAAGAATCGAATGGCTTACAACTGGGTATGCTGAATTTTGCACATAAAGTAAGCAGTAGAGGAAAACAAATAGGGATTCTTAATATTGTCGATTCAACTGAAAGTACTCCCATTGGTTTATTGAGTTTGGTAGGTAGAAGTCTAGGCTACAAACGCTTGGAAGCATTAATTGACGAAGGACAAGGAGCTAATTTTTATTTTAAGACGGGCGTTCCTAAATTTTATAATATCTTCACGCTGGGCTACAATTTTATCCGTACCAAAAACACCATTAATCTTGGATATGGTTTTGGGCGAGCCTACAACCTAAATCGAAATTGGATGGCAAATAGTGATTTAACAGCGAGTATTATGGCAGAACAACGAGATGCAATCAGTTACAACCTCGGAACACTCCTAAAACTAGCCATTGGTTTTGAAAAACAATCGGCCAAACATTCAAGTATTACTTTTGGGCCATGTCTAAAAGCAATCATCGTGGATAAAGCAAATTCTTCGTATGCAAATGGCAGACCTTTCCAGCGAATACCTACTTATAACCCACTTCGCTATACCGATAGTTTTACCCTTTGGTTTGGATTTGAGATGGGTCTTAGATTATTACAACGATAAAAAAAGGGCTGTATAAAAAGTTAAAAGTAGAAGGTCAAAAGTATTTCAAGCCAACTATTATTTCATTTAATGACCTAATAATGGTTCTTAACGTTTTAAACTCATATACTTTAAGCTTTTTATACACCCCTATTAAAAACACCAATTAGGTTGTTTTCAATAACTCTACTTCAAAAATCAAGGTTGCTCCTCCTGGAATATCTCTACCTGCTCCACGCTCGCCATAAGCTAAGTGATGAGGTAAAAACAATTTGTATTTACTTCCAGTTGGCATCAATTGTAAGCCTTCTGTCCAACCTGTAATTACTTGATTTAGACCAAAACTAATTGGTTCGTTACGTAATACGCTACTGTCAAAAACAACACCATCAATTGTTGTTCCGTGGTAGTGCGTTAATACTTTCGCTCTTGGGCCACTTGGTTTTGGACCATCGCCCTCTACTAACACTTCGTATTGTAAACCACTTGCCGTTTCCGTAACTTCTGGTCTTTTTTTGTTTTCCTCCAAAAAGGCTGCTCCTCTGATGATTTCAGCTGCTAATATATCTCTCATGTGTGCTTGTTGTCTTTCAAAAATATTCATAAAAAAAAGATAATTTTGAATGTTGGATTTTGGATGTTGGATTAAACATCCAAAAGTCCCGATTAAAAATCGTATTAAAGCTCTTTATTCGTACGAAAAGTCACTTGATTTACTTTATTAGTATCCCCTTCAATCTTTCGTGAAGCTTCATCCAAAATTCAAAATCCAACATCCAACATCAATTATTATGCGTGAATCGCTCTGTTTTCAGTAGCAGCTAAACACGCTTCTTTCATTGCCTCTGTATAAGTTGGGTGAGCGTGCGACATACGAGAAACGTCTTCTGCACTAGCACGGAACTCCATTGCTACGACAGCCTCCGCAATCATGTCTGCTGCTCTTGCACCAATGATGTGTACGCCCAAGATTTCATCCGTAGTTTTATCAGCTAATACTTTCACTAAGCCGTCGGTATCCATTGAAGCTGTTGCACGACCCAATGCTTTGAATGGGAATGAACCAGCTTTGTAAGCACGACCAGCTGCTTTTAATTCCTCCTCAGTTTGTCCTACCGAAGCCACTTCTGGCCATGTATAAACAACCCCTGGAATTAAATTATAGTTGATGTGTGGTTTTTGTCCTGCAATTGTTTCTGCAACAAATACCCCTTCTTCTTCTGCTTTGTGAGCTAACATTGCCCCACGAATCACGTCACCGATTGCATAAATACCCGCTACTTTTGTTTGTAAGGTATGCTCGTCGATTTCGATTTTACCACGTTGATCAGTTGCTAAACCTGCCGCTTCTAAATTCAATCCATCTGTAAATGGACGACGACCGATACATACTAATACGTAGTCACCTGTAATTTGAACGTCTTCGTCTTTCGAGTTTTTAGCCGTTACCGTTACATCGTCTCCATTGTTAACAACACCTGTTACTTTATGAGAGAAGTAGTATTCAGCACCCAATTTCTTGATAGACTTCTGTAATTCTTTACCCATTGTTTTGTCCATCGTCGGAATCATTCCGTCAGCAAACTCAACAAAGCTTACTTTTGAACCTAAACGAGCGTAAACAGAACCTAACTCAGCACCAATAACACCAGCACCAATAACCACTAAGTGTTTTGGAATTTCTTGTAAATTTAGGGCTTCCGTAGAAGTGATGATACGTTTTTTATCAACAGGAATAAATGGCAATACCGTTGGTTTTGAACCCGTAGCGATGATGACATTTTTACCCGTAATTTGTTCAGCAGAACCGTCTGCTTTTGCAACGTTTACCGTATTTTTGTCAACGAAAGAACCAAGACCATTATAGACAGTAATCTTGTTTTTCTTCATCAAATACGTAATCCCATCGTTCATTTTTTTAATTACTCCTGCTTTACGAGTAATCATTTGCGTAAGATTCGCTTTCAAATCTGAAAGTTCAATCCCGTGTTCTGCAAAAGAATGTTGAGCGTTATAGAAATGCTCCGATGAATCTAACAGGGCTTTAGAAGGGATACATCCAACGTTTAAACACGTTCCTCCTAATACTGAATATTTTTCAACAATGGCAGTTTTCATGCCTAATTGTGCTGCACGGATGGCCGACACATACCCACCAGGGCCAGAACCAATTACTATTACGTCGTATTGCATATTATTCGTGGCGTTCAGTTATCGACCGTTAGCCATTAGATTATATATTGATATTAAGATTAAAATCGTTTGAAGCGTATAAAAAGATAGCTAAAAATCCTCTTGATAAAAAGGAGTTTTAGCTATCTAATATAAGGCTGATAAGTGGATTAGTGCCACCTATCGAAAGCTATCTATACATCCAACAATAAAGCCGTTGGATCTTCTAATAATTGTTTCACACGTACTAAGAAACTTACTGATTCACGACCGTCGATGATACGGTGATCATAAGAAAGAGCAAGATACATGATTGGACGAATCACGATTTCTTTGTTTACCACTACCGCACGCTCAACGATGTTGTGCATCCCTAAGATAGCCGATTGTGGAGCATTGATAATTGGTGTTGATAACATTGAACCAAATACACCACCATTTGTGATTGTGAATGTACCGCCTGTCATTTCAGGAACTGTCAATTTGTTATCTCTTGCTTTTAAAGCTAAACGTAATACTTCCGCTTCGATTCCTGCCAATGTTAATTTTTCAGCATTACGAATTACAGGAACTACTAAGCCTTTTGGAGCAGAAACCGCAATTGAAATATCACAGTAGTCGTTATAAACTAAGTTTTCACCGTCGATATACGCATTCACCGCAGGGAATTCTTTCAAGGCAACACAAACCGCTTTCGTAAAGAACGACATAAAGCCTAAGCCCACACCGTGTTTCTCTTTGAATTTGTCTTTGTATTTTCCACGTAAGTCCATGATAGGCTTCATATCAACTTCGTTAAACGTAGTCAACATCGCTGTTTCAGATTTCACTTGAACCAAACGACGAGCCACTGTTTTACGTAATGAAGTCATTTTTTCTCTACGCTGAACTCTGTCACCTGCTGGAGCTTCAACAGCTACTGGAGCTGGAGCCGCTGCTTTTGCTGGTGCTGGAGCTGGTTTCTGAGCAGCAAGAGCATCTTCTTTCGTGATACGTCCGCCTACACCAGAACCTGCTACGCTTGCTGGATCAATACCTTTTTCAGCAAGAGCTTTCGCTGCTGCTGGAGAAGCATGACCTGCTGCATAACTACTTGCAGAAGCCGCCGGAGCAGGAGCTGCTACTGGTGCTGCTGCCGCTACTGGAGCTGCCGCTGGAGCAGATGCACCTGCACCCACCGTAATCGTAGCTACTAAACCACCAATGGCGATTGTTTCACCTTCTTTTGCTACAATATGTAATGTACCAGCTGCTTCTGCTGGCAATTCAAACGTAGCTTTATCTGATTCTAATTCGCAAAGAACCTCATCCATCGCAACAACGTCACCTTCTTTTTTACTCCAAGATGCAATCGTTACTTCAGTAATTGATTCACCAACTGCTGGTACAATAATTTCAAGAACTTTTGTTGCTACCTCAGCAGGTGCTGCTACCGCTACTGGAGCTGGAGCCGCCGCTACTTCAACTGC
>JBMLRK010000009.1:0-3417 GCA_049241065.1 Spirosomataceae bacterium | reverse complement strand
TGGAAACCACGAGATTGGAATCCGTAATTTGATACGTACCATTTTTTAGCACAAAATGTAGAAAAGACTCTCCGTGTAAAGCTCCATTTCGCACTTGAACAGACAAGCCTAGTGTCTGGTTGTCAATTTGTTGCACCTTAAACCGTTTATGCGGACTCGTTAATTGAAGCTCAAAAGAAATTTGTTTAGGTTTATCCGCTTTAAAATCCATCGCAATTACTTGGTCTGGCTGACTAGCGAAATAGCGTCTGGTAAAATTGGTTTCACCGACCTTAAAATGCGTACTTACGATGGCTTTCTTCAAATCAAGTTCTCGTTCATAATGGCTATACGCTTGCACATCAGGAAAATTAATCACAATATCTCCAAAAGGCTGATAATCTGCTTGATACTTCCCCACAACAGGAGGCTCATCGTCTTGAATCCAATACTTCCATTGACCATTAAGTACGATTTTCTTGTCTTCCTCCCCCACAGGATACAGACTAATTGGCTTATTTGTGTCTTTATATCCAAGAATTCCTCCCTTACCAGCGTAGTTAATTACTAAAATAGCCAACACGTTTTTCCCAGCTTTTAGGACA
Source organism: Spirosomataceae bacterium (assembly GCA_049241065.1). GTDB lineage: Bacteria > Bacteroidota > Bacteroidia > Cytophagales > Spirosomataceae > JALRIJ01. Next base: position 2,833 of record JBMLRK010000009.1, on the reverse strand, counting down.
TTGGCGGGAATCTGGTATTTTCTAGGTTCAGTCCCATTCGTCGAAGCAACCAACTGACCATTGATATAGGTAAAATCTTGTTCTGAAATACGATTTAAATCCAACACAAATGTTTTGCCTTCCCATTCAGCAGGAATTGTTAGTGTTGTTCTAAACCAAACAGCTCCATCCAATCCTTCATATCCTTGCACTTCCCAACCATCAAATGAGGGTACTTGTATCGTTTTCCACGTTCGAACATCGTATGAAATTTCGCTTGGATTTTGTTGTCCAGCAGTAATGGATTTCACTTTTGTTAGCCATTCCTCTCGATTACCTTCAGCACTTTTTAGCCCCATAAAAGTTTTTTCTGCTAATCCTTCCGCCTCTTTTTGTTTTCCTTGACTCAATAAACTTCTAATTTCGTCAAGGTGTTTGTAGGCATCTGGACGGTTGTAATTACGAGGTTCGCCCGTCCACAAGGATTCTTCGTTAAATTGAATCCGTTCTTGTTCTACCCCACCAAAGACCATAGCCCCCAATCGTCCGTTGCCAATAGGAAGTGCGTCTGTCCAGACTTTAGCTGGTTTATTATACCAAAGTCGATAGTCTTGAGCAGTAAGCAACTGAGCAAACAAGAGCAAGGAAAATAGCGAAATTACTCTGAAAAAATAAGTTGAATGAATCATACAGTTTTGATTGAAATCTAAATACAACGAATTTAAGCAACTAGCCTCTTGTCAGCATCTACACATTTAGCTTTTTATTGTAGTTTGTTAGCCAGAAAACTAATTTGCCCTAATAGAAACAAACGTAATTTCTATTCCGATAGTAAAAATATATTAACTCTATTAGCTAAATATAGTGATTATCCTATATTTTTGTGAGAAACATTCAACAAACTAAGAAACAGTGAGATATATAAAACCCATCGAAAAACTCATTTTAGAGTCTGAGGAATCTGGTGAGAAAACGTTAAAACGTTCATTAAGTGCTTTTCAATTAGTCATGTTAGGCTTAGGCGTAATCATTGGTGCAGGTCTTTTTTCCTTAACAGGTCTAGCCGCTGCAAACAACGCAGGCCCAGCCGTTACAATTTCCTTTGTGGTTGCCGCTGTTGGCTGTGCCTTTGCGGGTTTATGCTATGCCGAATTTGCAGCGATGATTCCCGTTGCAGGTAGTGCTTATACCTATTCGTATGCAACCTTGGGCGAAATGATGGCTTGGATTATTGGTTGGGATTTAGTACTTGAATTCTCCGTTGGGGCAGCCACGGTCGCTATCAGTTGGTCAAATTACCTAGTCAAATTTTTGTCCTTTTATGACCTCCATATCCCACCTCAATTAGTACATTCACCCTTCGAAACCATCACCTTAGCAGATGGACAAATCATTCATGGCTTTCTAAATGTGCCTGCTGCGTTAGTAGTCATTTTTATGTCGTATATTCTAATGCGTGGAACAAAAGGCTCTGCCATCTGGAATGCCATTGTGGTTTCCTTGAAAGTTGCCGTAGTCTTAGTATTCATTGCCTTAGGCTGGAATTACGTACAACCACAAAACTATCAACCCTATATTCCAGAAAATACGGGCGTATTCGGTGAATTTGGCTGGTCAGGTATTTTAAGAGGAGCAGGTGTGGTCTTTTTTGTATTTTTAGGTTTTGATATTATTTCCACTGCTGCCCAAGAAACAAAGAATCCGCAACGCAATATGCCCATTGGAATTATTGGTTCGTTGGTGGTTTGTACCATCCTTTTTGTGCTTTTTGCTCACGTAATGACAGGGCTTTCAAACTACACAACTTTCAAGAATAATGCAGCTCCCGTTGCCATTGCCATTCAACAAACGCCTTATGCTTGGCTTTCACAAATGGTCATTTTAGCCATTTTGGTAGGCTATACCTCGGTTATTTTAGTGGATTTAATGGGACAGTCGAGGGTGTTTTTCAGTATGTCGAAAGACGGACTATTACCTAAAATCTTCTCTGAGGTTCATCCACGTTTCCGTACACCGTGGAAATCGAATATTTTATTTTGTATCTTTGTAAGTTTATTTGCGGCTTTTGTCCCGATTGATGTGGTAGGAGAAATGACAAGTATTGGTACGTTATTAGCATTCGTTATGGTATGTGCAGGAATTTTGGTGTTAAGAAAAGTGAATCCCGATGCTCCACGTCCATTCAAAACGCCATGGGTTCCTTTTGTGCCAATTATGGGAATTATCACCTGTTTAGGAATGATGGCTTTTTTACCTTTAGATACATGGATTCGATTGATTGTCTGGATGGCAATTGGGATGGTTATCTATTTTACTTATAGCAAAAAACATAGTGTCATCAGAAAGAATAGCGATTCGAAATAACAGGCGTTAAAAAAGTACAAAGTCTAACGTTTATGAGTATCCTTCGCTCGGATTAAAACTGAAAATAGGCTCTTTATGAAATAAGTACCACGACATATTTAACCACATAAATACATAGAAAACATAGTTGTATAAAACAATTGATAATCAATCATTTACACTCGCTATACTTCTATATGATTCTTAAAATAAATGTGTCTGATTACTTAACTTCGTTTAACGCAGATAGGGTTTGAACCTTTTCTGCGTTAAACGAAGTTATTTTATGACGAAGTAAAATCATAGAGAATCTGAAAAATAAGTACTCATCGATAAATAGTTTATGATATTGGTTGTCTCAAGATATGGCATAAGCTATTAGAGAATAATTGTTTATCGAAATCTTTGAACATTGAACTTTAAACTGACGACTAGTTTTATAGAATGCTTTAAGCTCTACACTTTTTACACACCTCCTACTCTTTTTCCAAGAATTTTCAAGCCTCTTTCT
>JBMLRK010000008.1:0-1230 GCA_049241065.1 Spirosomataceae bacterium | reverse complement strand
ATCATTTTGGAAAAACAAGCTATCAATATTCTTTGGTTTAAACGTGACCTTCGCTTGCGAGACCACGCTCCTCTACACGCCGCCCTTGCCGATAATCGACCGCTATTGATGCTTTATTTTTTTGAACCTTCGGTCATGGCTGATGCCCATTATTCCGAACGTCATTGGCGTTTTGTTTGGGAGTCTTTACAAAATTTAAACGCTCAACTAGCTACGCTAAACATACAAATTAAGATTGTTCATGCCGAGGTCCTGCCCATTTTTCAAGAAATTCACCAGCAAATTGGAATAAACAACATCTTTTCTCACGAAGAAACAGGGCTAAAAGTAACTTACGACCGTGATAAACAGGTCAATAGCTTTTGCAAAAACAACAAAATCCAATGGACTGAATATCAATGCAATGGTGTTTTTAGAGGTAGAAGAAATCGAGAAAATTGGGTAAAAGACTGGCACCGTTTCATGAGTCAGCCGATATGTACCATTGATGAAGCAATGTTGAAAAAATCCGAAAAAATATCACAAGAGTCAATTCTCACATTAGCAAAGCAATCTTCTATTTTTAGTAACTCGCTTATCAATAATTTTACCGATATTTTCCCTAATACCGACAGTACAAGAAATCAACATTTTCAACCTGGCGGAGAACATTACGCCCATCGGTATTTAACATCTTTTTTGGAGGAAAGAGTTAAAAATTATTCCAAATCAATTTCAAAACCGTTGGAATCTCGTCGAGGATGTAGTCGGCTTTCGCCTTACATTGCTTGGGGCTGTCTCAGTATTCGCCAAGTGTATAAAGCCGAAAAAGAAGCAGAAAAGGTTAATCCATCGCTAAAATGGCACTTATCAAATTTTGGTTCTCGTTTGCGTTGGCATTGTCATTTCATCCAAAAATTTGACATGGAAGAGCGGATGGAATTTGAAAATTTGAATCACGGCTACGACTCCATGATGATTTCAGAAAATAAAGAACACCTCAACGCTTGGAAAGAAGGAAAAACAGGATTTCCCCTCGTGGATGCTTGCATGAGGTGTTTAATCGCCACAGGCTACATCAATTTCAGAATGCGAGCTATGGTAGTTTCATTCCTAACGCACCAGTTATTTCATCATTGGAAGGCCGGAACACATCATTTGGCAAGCTTATTTTTAGACTTTGAACCTGGTATTCATTACCCGCAATTTCAGATGCAAGCGGGCGTTACGGGCATTAATACGGTTAGAATG
>JBMLRK010000007.1:16963-18006 GCA_049241065.1 Spirosomataceae bacterium | reverse complement strand
GTTGAGTTTTATTATTGATGGATTAGCAATCATGCGTATTTACGCAAGGGTATTCCTAGGTCCGAATGTGAAGTCTCCATACGAAATGGCGTATCGTTCGTCTTAATTTATTTACAAATAATTATATAACGTTTTTTGATTTAAAAGCTTATTGCTCAGGTGTTTTTCTTGAGTTGTCTCCCATTTGTTTATCAAATTTTTTAAAAAATATCTTATGAGCGTATCAAAATTAATCCTTCCAAAAGACGGAATTGAAGGTTTGAAAGAAAACTGGTCTGTTGATGCTGTTTCGGGCTTTATTGTTTTCTTATTGGCTTTACCCCTCAGTTTAGGGATTGCCAAAGCGTCTGAGTTTCCCCCGATTATGGGTTTAGTTTCTGCCATTATTGGTGGGCTAGTTGTGAGTTTCTTTATGGGGTCACGTCTAACGATTAAAGGCCCTGCTGCTGGTTTAATTGTTATTGTTGCTGGGGCTGTTAACGACTTTGGCGGTGGCGAAACGGGTTGGCATTTGGCTTTAGGAGCAATGGTTGTGGCCGGTCTAATTCAAATTCTTTTTGGCGTTTTTAAACTAGGTAAATTAGCTGACTTTTTCCCACTTTCGGCAATTCACGGAATGTTGGCGGCTATTGGTTTAATTATCATAGCGAAGCAAATTCCTATCTTATTAGATGTTGCTCCTGCCATGACAAAAGGAAAAGGCCCTTTAGAATTACTAGCTAACATCCCGAATTTTATTGCTCATTTAGACCCGAAAGCAACGTTAATCGGGGTTGTATGTTTGGGAATTATGATGGGCTGGCCGATGATTAAAAATCCAATTATCAAGAAAATACCTGCTCCGTTAGTCGTATTGATTATTGCTATTCCTGCGGAATTAGCGATGGATTTTCAAACAACAGAACCTGCTTATGCGTTAGTTCACATTGGAAATTTGTTAGAAAATATCAAAATAAACGTCGATTTTGGTGGTGTAGCACAGATGGGACTTTTTGTTAAGTATGTGATTATGTTTGCCTTAGTAGGAACATTAGAGTCTTTAT
>JBMLRK010000007.1:0-16953 GCA_049241065.1 Spirosomataceae bacterium | reverse complement strand
CTTTATTAACGGTTAAAGCGATTGATTTATTAGACCCGTATAAACGTAAGTCTGACGCTAACAAAGATTTAGTAGCGGTTGGTATTGGTAATACAATTGCCGCTATTTTAGGTGGTTTGCCAATGATTTCAGAGGTTGCTCGTAGTTCGTCAAATGTAAACAATGGAGCAAAAACTCGTTGGGCGAATTTCTTCCACGGGTTCTTCATTTTAGGTTTTGTCTTGCTAGCGTCGCACTTAATTGAGTTGATTCCAAACACGGCTTTAGCTGCCATGTTGATTACCGTAGGTATTAAACTAACACATCCAAAAGAGTTTATTAATACGTTTAAGATTGGAAAAGAACAATTAGCTATTTTCTTAGTAACTATTTTCTTTACCCTTTTTGAAGATTTATTAGTGGGTATTGCTGCGGGGATGTTTACCGAGATAATCATTAATTTAGTGAATGGAAAGCCGTTATCGGTTATCTTCAAAGCTCCAACTGTGGTTTCTTTTGAAGGGGATGAATATCTTGTAGAAATTGATAAAGCTGCTGTATTTACGAATTACTTAGGGATTAAAAGTAAATTAGAGGCTATTCCTTATGGGTTTAATGTGACAATTGACCTATCTAAAACCAAATTGGTAGATCATTCTGTAATGGAGGGGTTACATCATTTTGAACATGATTATACCGCAAACGGTGGAACGGTTCATATCATTGGTTTAGATAATCATAAACCGTTATCATCGCATAATTTAGCCGCAAGAAAAGCCATAAAATTGACCTAACAATTCTTCGTTAAGTTCTGGTTACTATTTTGCAGTATCCAGAACTTAACTTTTGATAAAATAATTTGATATGACTAGTAAAAAACACTTCGTAGCATGTTTGATGCTACTTGCTACCGCTTTGTCTTTTTCGGGACAAGCACAGTATAAAGATGGCAAACTTTTTTTAAATGCCGATGGTTCGCAGTACTTGAAAATGACCTTGTTAAATCAAGTTTGGGTACGTTATAACGATAGTAATCCAGGAACTACGGTGTATGGATATGACAAAGCTTCAACTACGGACGTAGGAATTCGTCGCTTACGTATGCAGTTATTCGGTCAGATTTCGGAGCGTGGTTATATTTATATTCAATTAGGACAAAATAACCTAAACTATCTTTCTGATCGTAAAGCGGGCTTCTTTTTGCACGATGCGGTTGCAGAGTATCAGGCAGTTAAAAACAAGCTGTCTCTTGGTGGAGGTATTTCTGGATGGAGTGGATTAGCACGTTATGCTTCCCCCTCAGCAGGAACAATTATGGGTATTGATGCCCCGATTTTTGAGCAAGCAACTGCCGATATTACCGATCAATTTTTGCGTAAATTAAGCGTTTATGCAAAAGGTAAATTAGGAAAATTTGATTATCGCATGGAATTATCTGATCCGATGGCTTTTCAGAAAGCAACTTCGTATAGTGCTACGGTTACAAAAGCGTCAAATTTTGCTTCCAGTCCTGCCAAGTTCCAGTCGCAAGGTTATTTTCAATACCAATTTTTAGACCAAGAATCGAACTTAAACCCTTATACACAAGGTACTTATTTAGGAACAAAACGGATTTTTAATATAGGAGCAGGCTTTGTGTATCAACCAGATGCCATGTGGCATTTAGGAGATAATGGAAAAGATACCGTAAAAACAGCCATGCGTTTGTTAGCGGTTGATTCTTATTATGACGCACCTGTCGATAAAGAAAAGGGGACAGCCATTAGTGCTTATGCCGTGTATGCCGATTATGATTTTGGACCAAACTACGTACGTATGGGTGGCCCAATGAACCCTGCGAACGGGAATAAGTTGGCAACTGTTCTGAACGGTGCTGGAAATGCTTTCCCAATGTATGGAACTGGTCAAACATTTTATGCTCAGGTGGGTTATAAAATGAAAAAAGAGTTGTTAGGAAAAGCTGGAACCTTAATGCCGTATGTAAGTATGCAACATTCTAATTTTGAAAAATTAACCGATGCTGTAAATTACTACGATATAGGTATTAACTGGTTAATGTCTGGTCATGGCTCTAAATTGACCCTAGCTTACCAAGATAGACCTATTTATTCAACAACCGATTACAAGGTTTCTGAAAGAAAAGGTACCGTGTTAGTTCAATATCAGGTTTTCTTGAATTAATAGAACAAGTAAGTTCTGATAGTGTAACATATTACAAGTTAACTTTTTAAGACCATTAAGTTTAGTTAAATAGTGTTAAATTGAACTTAATGGTTTTGAATAGTTAGTCTTTATTACTAGATTTGGTGGTGTATTCAAACAAGGTCTGTCTTATAAAGATTGATTAATTATGAACTCTTTAAAACGTAACAAATCCTATTTTTACCCGTTGCTGTTATTAATGGCAATGGTTATTGGTTTGTTGGGTGGAGAAAGTCATCATAGTAATAGTGCCTCTCGTACAGACATTCTTCGTAAGTATTCTCATACACACTCAAAAAATAGTTTTAATCTTGAGCATCATCTAATTTTGGATGATAATCAAGAGGAGACAGATGAATGCCATGCATCAAGTAGTGCTTGTATTTTAACAAGTGAAGCATTAAATCAATCATTACCACTTGTACATTCTTTTACAAAAACAAGTTTACTTTGTTCTAGTCCACTAACTTCTCAAACGAAGTTATTTCTACTCTTCTGTACGTATCTTATTTGATATACGTATAAGCTCATCCATATCGTAATAAATACAAAGTGTTTAGTATTCCTTTATGCTGCAATTGGTTTTCAATAGACTAATTGTCAGTGCTTTGTGTTTGTAAACTTTTATATCATCCAATTAAATAATACCTGAACATTATGAAGGTCAATGTAATTTGGCTGTCTATTCTGTGCGTATTTTTTTACGGTACAGCATCAGCACAGTCATCGGATTCACTAAAGATTTCTTTAGAGGATGCAGAGCAGCTATTTGTTAAAAACAACATGACATTACTGGCACAAAAGTATAATATTGATGCGGCTAAGGCTGCCATTATACAAGCCAAGTTATTGCCCAATCCTGTTGTGAATTACGAACAAACGCTCAATACGAAAACCACCGTTGCAAATGATGTGTCAATCGGGGCATTTGGTCAACATGCTTTGCAAGTGCAACAGCTAATCCAATTAGCTGGAAAGCGTCAGAAACTGGTTAATGTAGCCAAGATAAGTGCGGAGATTCCTGAGTATCAATTCATGGAAATCGTGCGGGAACTCACCTACCAGTTAAGAACGAGTTTTTATGCGATTCACTTTTTGCAGAAAACATTGAGTACCTACGGACAAGAAATAACCACGTTAAACAGACTGGTTACGGCCTATAAAGAACAGGTAGCTCTTGGTAACGTACCTGCAAAAGAGGTTATCCGTTTGCAATCGTTTATGGTTACGTTAGAAACGGAACGCAGTGATATATTGAGTCAAATTACAGACAATCAAGCTACTTTTAAGATTCTGACAGGCGATGCCTCTGTGGTTGCAATTGAACCTGTGTTGAAAGAACAAGACCTAGTAAGCAAAAATATTGACGCTCTAAAATTAGGAGAGTTAAGCGACTTGGCACTAGAACAACGCTTCGATCGTAAAATTCAAGAAGCGAGTGTGCGTTTGGCTTCGGCAACAATTGAGTTACAAAAATCGCTTGCTAAGTCAGATTTGACGGTAGGGTATAGTTTTGACAGAGCTGGTAGTTATTTGAACAATTATCATGCGATAACCGTATCAATGCCTCTGGCTATTTTCAACAAAAATCAAGGAAATATTAAAGCGGCTGAAAGTACACTTCAAGCTACTCGTAAAAACTCAGAACAGTTAGATGTTCAGATAAGTAATGAGGTGTTACAGGCCTATCTAAAAGCAAAGGATGCAGATCGTTTATACAAGGCGATTGACAAAGATTACCTAAGTAATTTCGATGGACTTATTAGTGGCGTAATTGAGAATTATGCAAAACGAAATATCACCTTACTCGAATTTACCGATTTCTTAGAATCGTATAAAAATACGGTAAGTCAAATCAATACCCTTAACAATGCACGGATTCAGGCGATTGAAAACTTGAATTTTGTAGTTGGTAAAAAAGTCCTTTAAGTAACATAATTTAGATAAAACCATGAAAAAGTATATAAGCAGTATTTTATTGCTCACTAGTATGTTGAGCGTAGTATCGTGTGGTAAGAAAGCCGAGACTGAAGACACTAGTGCAAAGCCCTTTGAACTTTCTCCTCGATTAGTAAAGGATTTAAGTTTAGCCGAAGCTCACTTAGAACCCATTCAGTCTGCTTTGCAGTTGACTGGCAAAGTAGCTCCTTATGAAGATAAACAAGTAAAAGTTTCGCCATTAGTAGATGGTGTAATTGAACGTATTTCAGCGAGTTTGGGAGACTTTGTTAAAAAAGGACAAATCTTGGCAGTCGTTCACTCATCAGATGTAGCAGATCTTGAAAATCAGACCGTTAGTTCTACTTCCGATTTACTTTCGGCTCAAAAGAATTTACAAGTTCAAACCGAAATGTTCAAAGCAGGTTTAGCTTCGGAAAAAGACGTGATTTTTGCTAAAAATGATGTGTTAAAAGCTCAAGGGTCATTGAAAAGAGCAAATGCTGTTTCGAATATCTACAATGTTAGAAACGCTCTTTATACCTTGAAAGCCCCAATTTCGGGTTATGTGATTGAAAAGAATAACTCAATTTCAGACAAAATGTCTTTCCATGAAGGTGAAACAGGTTCTTTCTTTACCATTGCCGATTTATCTAAAGTACAAATTGTAGCCAATGTGTATGAAGCTGATTTAGCCAAAATCAAAATTGGTGTGCCAGTTGAAATTAAATTGATTTCATATCCTGATAAAGTATTTTCTGGAAAAATAGACCGTATGAGTAATGCTCTTGATCCATCAACAAGAACCTTACAAGTACGTATCAATTTAGAAAACCCTTCTTATTTGATGAAACCAGATATGTTTGCTCAGGTAAGTGTGAATTTTAATAGTAGTAATCGCAGTGTAGCTATTCCGTCGTCAGCAATTATTTTTGATCAAAATAAGAATTATGTAGTAGTCTATAAAGACCCGAAGCATTTGGCTGTTAGAGAAGTTCAAATTGCACAGCAGAACTCCGAAAAAACCTATATTTTGAGTGGCTTAAAAGAAGGTGAAACGGTGTTGAATAAAAATCAATTATTGGTGTATAATGCACTCAATCAATAGGATAGCTTGTGTTTGAGTGCCTTGTTCTTCGTGAAATGAATGCATTAAGTTAATTTATTCCAATAGGTCTTATGAAAAAATTACTGGCGTTGTCGCTTAAATATAAATTTGCGGTTTTTTTCTTTACCGCTGTTATCGTCGTTGGAGGGGTGACCAGCTTTATGAATACCCCCATTGATGCTTTTCCTGACGTTACCAATACGCAGGTGACTATTATTACGCAATGGTCTGGAAGAAGTGCCGAAGAAATTGAAAAGTTTGTGACTGCTCCCCTAGAGATTGCCATGAATGGGGTTCAGAAAAAAACAACGGTTCGTTCTACCACCTTATTTGGCTTGTCGGTTGTGGTGGTAATGTTTGACGACGGGGTTGATAATAACTTTGCTCGTATTCAAGTAAATAATGCCTTACAGGGACTCAGCCTGCCCGACGGCGTTGATCCAGACATTCAGCCGCCTTATGGGCCAACAGGGGAGATTTTTAGATATACCCTAGAAGGCCCCGCTCAAACATCTCGCCATTTGAAAGAGATTCAAGACTGGATTGTTGACCGTAATTTACGTTCTGTTCCAGGTGTGGCTGATATTGTAAGTTTCGGAGGGGAAGTAAAAACCTACGAAATTAGTGTAAATCCGAACTTATTACAGGATTATGGCATTACACCATTAGATGTTTTTAGTGCGGTTGAAAAAAGTAATATCAATGTTGGTGGTGATGTGATTACTAAGAATAATCAAGCCTACGTGGTGCGTGGAATTGGTTTGTTGAAGAACATTCAAGATATTCAAAATATCTTGGTGGATAATCTAAACGGAGTGCCGATTTATGTAAAGACGGTGGCTACCGTAACGGAATCAGCACTGCCTCGTTTGGGTCAGGTTGGGCGTGAAGACAACAACGATGCTGTAGAAGGAATTGTGGTAATGCGTAAAGGTGAAAACCCTTCGGAAGTTATTGCAAATTTGAATTTGAAAGTAGAAGAGCTTAATTCCAAAATTTTGCCAGAAGGAATTAAAATTAAAACGTTTTATAACCGTCAAACGCTCTTAGATTTCTGTATCGAAACCGTAACACATAACCTGTTGGAAGGAATTGTGTTGGTAACATTGATTGTATTAATTTTCTTAGCCGATTGGAGAGCATCTCTGATTGTGTCGATGATTATTCCGCTGGCACTATTATTTGCATTTACCTGTTTGAAGTTACTGGGTATGAATGTAAATTTACTGTCGTTAGGGGCTGTCGATTTTGGAATTATCATTGATGGAACCGTCGTGGTGGTAGAAGGCTTGATTGTGGTACTTGCTCATAAGGCCGAAGAGGTTGGAATGGAGAAGTTTAACAAGCTTGCGAAGCTATCCATCATAAAAAGAACAGGTTCTAGCATGGGTAAAGCAATTTTTACATCCAAAATTATCATTTTGATTGCTTTATTGCCCATCTTTGCATTTCAGAAAGTAGAAGGTAAAATGTTTTCGCCTTTGGCATGGACTTTGGGTTCTGCTTTAGTGGGTGCTTTAATCTTTACGCTTACCTTAGTACCCGTGATGGTGAGCCTATTGATGAACAAGAATGTGAAGGAAAAGAGTAACTTCATTGTGAATTTCATTATGAAATATTCAATGCAAGCTTTTCATTATTGTTTTAAACATAAAAAATTCACCTTTTTGAGTACCGCTATTATTACCGTAGTTGGTTTCTGGACGCTTACAATTCATGGTACGGAATTCTTACCACAATTAAATGAAGGTTCGATTTACGTACGTGCAACCATGCCAAGAAGTATTAGTTTAAACGAATCAGTTCGTTACGCTAATTCGATGCGTAAAGTGTTTGAAAGTTTTCCAGAAGTACGACAAGTGATGTCGCAAGCAGGTCGTCCGAACGACGGTACTGACCCAACAGGTTTCTATAACGTAGAATTCCATGTGGATATTTACCCTCAGAAAGAATGGAAAAGTGGTCTTTCTAAAGCGGAACTAATTGACAAAATACAAGCCAAATTAGACGGCTTTCAGGGTGTTAGTTTAGGCTTCTCCCAGCCAATTATGGATAACGTGGAAGAAGCGGTTTCTGGGGTAAAAGGCTCTATTGCCGTAAAAATTTATGGGAACGATTTTGACTTCCTAGAAAACGAAGCGGAGAAGGTCGAAAAGGTCTTACGTAAGGTAAAAGGGATTGAAGATTTAGGAATTATTAGAAATTTAGGTCAACCTGAGCTAAGAATTGAACTAGATCAGCAAAAAATGAATTTCTATGGTGTACAGACTGCTGATGCGGAAGCGGTAGTCTCAATGGCAATCGGTGGTCAAACAGCCAGTCAGTTATATGAAGGGGAACGAAAATTTGATATTCGAGTACGTTTTCAGTCGGAATATCGTAAATCGGAAGAAGAAATTGGAAACTTAATGGTACCAACCTTGAGTGGCACAAAGATTCCGATTAAACAAATTGCCGTTATTAAAACCCTTACGGGTCCTAGTTTGATTTTCAGAGAGGATACCAAACGCTTTATTGCCGTTAAATTCTCTGTTCGTGGTCGTGACATGGGTAGTACCATTGCAGAAGCACAAGAAGGAGTTGCTAAAGTAATTACAAGTCTGCCGAAAGGATATGACATGAAATGGAAAGGCGATTTTGAAAACCAGCAACGTGCCTCGAAACGTTTAGCACAAGTTGTACCCATTTCAATGATTGCCATTTTCTTTATTCTTTACGTCTTATTTGGAAGTTTGAAAGACGCAGGGCTAGTTTTTACTAACGTTCCATTTGCCATTATTGGTGGTTCTGTGGCTTTGTTAGTTACGCACACAAACTTTAGTATTTCGGCAGGGATTGGTTTTATTGCACTCTTTGGGATTTGTATTCAAAATGGGGTAATCATGATTGAGGTCTTTAAGGAGAACTTACTCAAGAAGCATTCGCTTGAAACGGCCATTATAGAAGGGGTGAAGTCCCGAGTAAGACCTGTAATGATGACTGCGATGATGGGTATTTTTGGGATGTTGCCAGCAGCCATTTCAACAGGTATTGGCTCAGAATCACAAAAACCCTTAGCAATCGTGGTAATCGGTGGATTAGTTGGGGCAACGATTTTAACCCTGTTCATATTCCCGATTTTCTATGAGAGAGCGTATCGCAATATGTACAGACATCAAGAAGATTAAGCATTAACATCAATAAAAATATAAAAATAGCCTTGTCATAGCAAGAAGATTATGATGAGGTAAAAGATTCAAAATGGCAGGAATGTCAATTTGTATGTGGTTTTACTAAAATGATAATTGGATAGGTGATCTTCATCTATCCAATTTTGTTTATAGCCCATAAGTTTCTGACTCTCAGCTATTCGCTCTTATTTCAATGCTAATGAGCGAATAATCGTAGTATAAAAACGGTTTTTTGCTTAGATTTGGGGTAAGAGAGCATTTTGTGTTAGCAGATTATAAACTTCATTACATGAAACGCCTACGCAAAAAAAAATGACATACAAAGGTATGGTTAGGCGTTCCGACTATGCGTCGCAATCTGATACTTTTAAAATATAACTGAACATGATAATCAGATGAAACTATTATTGATAGAAGACGAAGTAAAAACCGTTCAGTCCTTGAGCAAAGGATTAGAAGAGTCGGGATTTGAGGTTGATTTTTGTTATGATGGAATGATTGGCAAGCATCTGGCAAAAAAAAATGCGTATGATGTGATTGTCTCAGACATCATTATGCCAGGGATTAACGGTATTCAGCTTTGTAAAGAATTACGTCGAGAAGGCATTTCTACACCGATTTTGTTATTAACGGCCTTAGGAGATACGCAAGATAAAGTCATTGGTTTTGATGCAGGAGCGGATGATTATTTAGCAAAACCCTTTGAGTTTGTAGAGTTAATTGCACGGGTAAAAGCGTTGTCTCGTAGAAGTACGGGCGTTCATGTCAATAAAAATACCTTGAATTTTGCCGATTTAGAAATGAATTTGGATGCAAAAACGGTTAGTCGCTCAGGTTCAAAAATCCCGCTTACGGTCAAAGAATTTGAGTTGATGGAAATGCTGTTGCGTAACCAAGGAAAAGTAATTTCCAAACAAGAAATTGCCGAAAAAGTATGGGATGTAAGTTTTGATACAGGAACCAACGTGATTGAGGTATATATCAATTTATTACGTAAAAAAATTGACAAAGATTTTTCTCCCAAATTGATCCATAATATTTACGGTATGGGATACGTACTAAAAACGGATTAATCCGACCTTGTCCTTATGAGAATTCGTTTTAAATTAACTTTTCAGTTTACGTTATTGGTATCCCTAATTGTGTTATTATCATTTTTAGGGATTTACTACTTTACGCATACTTATATCGAAAACCGTTTTTATTCTCGTCTGAAATCGAAAGCGATTACAACAGCAGAGTTGTTAGTGAATGTAGATCAGATTGATAAAAAACTATTGAGAGTTATTGAAAAAACGAATAAAGACGTATTATATCGAGAAAAAGTCTCGATTTATAACCACAAAAACGAAGAAATTTATACGAGTAACGATACCACTGAAATTGCGGTAACTCGTACGTTTTTGAATAATGTTCGTTTGGAAGGTGCTGCGGCGTTCAATTTCGGAGAAACACAATGCCTTGGTATTACGTATAACAACAAGTATAATCGTTTGGTTGTAATGGCAAGCGGGGTTGATATTCAGGGACTTGGAACGCTGGCCGATTTGCGAAAAATTCTTATTTCGTTATTTGCTTTTATCTCTTTCGCTTCTGCCTTTTTTGGTTGGTTGTTTGCAGGGCGAGCCATGCGACCAATAGCAGAAGTAAAAGAAGAAATGGATGATATTTTTCCAAATAACATCAGTAAAAGATTGAATGTAAGAAACCAAAAAGATGAAATTGGGCAGCTAACAATCACCTTTAACGATTTGTTAAATCGGGTAGAAGAAGCCTTTCAGCACCAACAAGTATTCATTTCAAATGTAAGCCATGAGTTGAAAAATCCCTTGACAAAGATTATTTCACAGCTAACAGTTGCTCTATTGAATCAGCGTACAGAAGAAGAATATAAAGAGACGATTGCCTCGGTTTTACAAGATGTAAAAGACCTCAATTTGTTGACAAATACCTTATTGGAACTAACGAAATTGAGTGATGAAAACCTACCTAATCGCTTTACATCGGTTCGGATTGATGATATTTTGTGGGAAGCACGTACGTTTCTGATTAAAGTACATACGGAATACGTCATTGGGATTGAATTTGCAGAAGAAATTGACTCAGAAGACCAACTTTCGGTGATGGGAAACCCTCAGTTATTGAAAGTCGCTTTTATTAACTTGATGGAAAATGGCTGTAAGTTTTCCCTAACGAATACGGTCAATGTATTTATCGGATATAAGAACGGTATTTATTTACAATTTAAAAATAAGGGAGTAGCGATTGATAAAAAAGACCAAAAAATGATATTTTTACCATTCTTTCGGTCAAAGAATACCGCAGAAACGAAAGGGTATGGAATTGGACTACCGCTGGCAGAACGCATCGTGAAGTTACACAGAGGGCAGATTGCCGTGGAGCAATCAAACGAAGAACAAACGATTTTTAGGATTCAATTTTCGGAAGCAATGGCTAACAGTTCGCTCGCTTTAAAAGTAGAATAATCGGGTATTTTTTTCTTTAATCCAACGCTATTTAATTACTTAATACTAACCAAATGTTTAAAACAACTACCAATCGAGATACTCAAAAGCGTCCTCTTATGAGTAAGCATCAAATCGTATTTGTATTAATCTCCTTGTTGAGTACAGCTTTGTTATTTTCCTTAGGGCTGAACTTTATTCAATGGAAGCAAGGGCATCATGTAACAGAGCATTTAAACGAATCCCTAATTCGTCAAGACTCCATGTTGGCTGTAAAATTGGAAGGAGATAAGGAGATTGCCCGTCTGAAACGTAAGTTGATTAGAAGGCATAAACAAAGTATCAGACAGCAAACTCCTCCGACGATTGAGACCGCAGTCCCTGTTCGTCCTAAATAATAAAATTATTGCTTAATTTTTTGAGTTAATAAAGCTCCAATAAATCCAAGCAAGATTAAACTAGCCAAAGCGGTTCGTAATGAACTTATTTCAGAAATAAAACCAATCATTACTGGCCCAATTAAGAAACCTGCAATGCCTAACGTTGATATGGCAGCTAACGCTACACCTGATGCCATTGTTTTAGAATGCCCGGCCTCACTATAAATTAAGGGAACAATCGTAGAAAGTCCTAGACCAGTTAAGCCAAAGCCTGCTACAACAAGTCCTTCTATTGAAAAACCAAGTGCGACGGACATACCTAATACTACTAGTAAACAGTTGATTAACAGTGTTTTTTGTAGTCCCAATTTGGCAACAACAATATCTCCTAAAAAACGTCCAAAAACCATCATCACTGAAAAAGCGGTAGCTCCAGCCGTAGCAAATCCATTGGGCGAAGTCATGATTTGTTTGTAGTAAAGCACCGACCAGTCTGCCATAGCTCCTTCGCTCAACATTCCACAAAAACAGATTATCCCAAGAATCATTAAGGCTTTGTCAGGAATGGCAAACAACGGAGCATTTTTATCAGATTTATGATCATGTCTAATCAGAAAAGCATTGACCCCAGCAAGTACGACAAGCATCAACAAACCACAAATAGAAAGGTGAATTAAGGGGCTAATGTGCTTAGAGGAAAAATAGCCCCCCAATGCAAAGCCCGTCATAAAACCAATGCTAAAAACTGCATGGAAGGAGGACATAATGCTTTTGTGTATTATTTTTTCAACATTGACTGCCTGAACATTCATGGAAATATTGAGCATATCGCTCCCGAAACCTAATAAAAATAAGCCAATAACAAGTTGCCAGATTTCGCTCGAATAACCCAATAAAGGCAATGCAACTAGGTAAAAGAAAGCAGAAAGGAAGGTTACTTTTTTACTACCTAATTTATCAATAATAATTCCAGCTACAGGTAGAGCAGTTAAACTCCCAACAGGCATCGCAAACAGGACGCTACCTAAGGCAGCATCACTCAAATGTAGCATACTTTTTACGTCGGGAATACGAGAAGCCCAACTGGCAAAACTAATACCTGTCATAAAAAATAGGGCATTAGTTGCGTGGCGTGCCTGAAAGGCATATTGTTTGAGTCGTATCGAATAATTCATATAAAAATGATTAAGGTGGTGATAGGTAAAAATGTTGGTTCTTTGATAAATTCAGAGAACCAACATGATTTACTGCGGCAACAATAAACCTTCTATTTCTTTCCAAGAATATACTCGTTGATAGCCTTCTAAGTGATAGTTATGTGGAGCATCAAAAAGTAAAGGAGTGCCTTCAAATTTGACCACGTTTTTTTCATGGTCGTCGATTAAGTAATCGGCTTTGATCATGTGCTTATGTCCACAAAAAACGGTATGCTGCCAGCCAATAGTTGGAAAATGTTCTTCTAACCATTCCAACTTTTCGGTCAACGATTTCGGAAATTCTGTCGCTGCTGAAACGATAAATACTTCATACTGTTCCTGCAATTTTTTCACAACATCCTGTGCATCCTCAAAGACAGGCAAGTTTCTAAACATCCCTGTTTCGTACAAACATTCCCTTACTTGTTTGTATTCTGCGTAATATTCTTGGAAAATCACGGGGTCCTTGAGCTGATCTTTTTGATAGTTCGTATTTCTTCGTTCGTTAGTGATTTCAATTAAACGAGTGGTGATGTCTGCTAATACATCGTCCATATCAATAGCTATTCGTTTCATATTTCTTCGTTATTTTAAATGACTAAGCAAATTTACCGCAAAAAAACGCACAAATACAAGTATTTGTATTAAATTTGTGTAATAAAAACGTAAAAAACCGTATAGTTTAGGGCAGGTTATGTTAAGAGAAGAACGATTACAAGTCATTTTAAAGATGCTTGATTTAAATCAGCGAGTGTCGTCCGTTGAATTGGCTGAGATGCTTAATGTGTCGGATGATACCATTCGGAGGGATTTAAACGAATTGGCAGAGAATGGACTTTTGAAAAAAGTCCATGGGGGAGCTATTCCCAAATCCCCAACAAGTCCGTATAAACTGACGGAGCGAGTAAACATTGCTCATGAGGAAAAGTTAGAATTAGCCCGAAAAGTACAAGATTATTTTAAAGATGGTCAGGTGATTTTATTGGATAATGGCTCTACGAATATGGAAGTTGCTCGCCTAATGCGTTCAGACCTGAAAGCAACCGTTTTTACGACAAGTATTCCAATTGCTCAAATTCTGTGCGAACATCCTAATATTGACTTATTTATTTTGGGAGGACGAGTGTTTAAGGATGCACAAAATACGTTTGGGACAGAAGTAATTGAGTTACTGAGTAAAATTAGGGCGGATATTTGTATTCTGGGAATTTGTGGGGTACATCAAAACATTGGAATGACGATACCCGACTGGGGTGAAGCGGTAGTGAAACGAAAAATGGTGGACATCTCCAAACAGGTAATAGCACTCGTTACGAGTGATAAGCTGAATACGGCCGAAAGTTACATCGTTTGCTCGTTTGACGATTTGGATGTGATGTTGGTTGATAGCAGTATTGATGCCAAAGAATTGATGCAGTATAAAGATTTAGGTTTGGCGATTCTATAAATAAATAAGGGCTGTCTTAAAAATGGAGCGTTTCAATTTTAAGACAGCCACCCGATTATTTTTCTTTTTTGAAATTGTCGCCTCCGTCTTTGCGTAATTTACGTACAAGCATCTGGTTGAAAAGTTGTTCGGTCTTATACAATTCTGATAATTGACGCACGCTGATTACCTTCAAGAATTTTGCTTGATATTCTTTTTCTAGGTCAACTTCTTTTTGTTTCAGGCTCAAAATTTCCTTTAAACCAGCCAATATACGTTCGTCTGAACTAGTTAAATTTCTACTCTCAATCGTGATTTGGCGAATGCTTTTTCTGATTTCACTTCGCTTGTTTTCAAATTCATTAAAAACAGTCCAAAAGTTCTTTGCTTGCTCTTCAGAAAGGTTTAATCGGTTGGTAATTAAACCGATTTTTGCCGCTTTAATACGTTCTTTACCCTTTGGAAGCCCTGAATTGGCATCGTCCTGTGCTTTACAATTCGTACTAAAAAGCAAAGCAGTAGCTATGATAATGGAGATTATCGTTTTCATTTTTCTGTAAGTTTTAGTTATTATTTATGGTGAATTTTGAGTGCTGAAATTACATATTTTCAATATCTTCATCCGCTGTGAATTGAGACACATCAATGCTTTGGATGAGTGCATTATCAGGGACGTTCAAGTTATTTAATAAATCATCTTCCTGAGCATCCATTTGTCTGTTTACGTCTAAGTGTTCTTCAACGTCTGTTTGGGGGATATTTTGTTGAATCAAAAAATCAATAATTGCTTCGTGCTGAACACCTGCTAGTGGCTCTGCTGAAATCTTTTCTTGTTTTGGCATAAACGATAAATATCCTAAAATAGCGATAGCCAACACTGCTGCAACGGATGCGGCCGTACGTTTCCAAGACCAAGTCACAAAAGAAATAGGTTCTTCTTCCTTATGAATTGTTTGTTCTTGAATTCTGGCAGTTAAATTATCAAAATAACCTTCTGGTACTTGGAATGGACTTACTTTGGGTAAATTATCCAAGTTAAATTTTTCATTCTTCATACCTATAAGTTTTATGGATAGGTTTTATCAAATTATTGTTATTATACCTCTTAGAGTGCTAGAAAAGCAAAAGGTTTAATCTATAAACCGAAATCTTGCTCATTTGTCAAAAAATCTTCAATTTTTTTTACTGCAAAATGGTAAGATGATTTTAGTCCACCAACGGAAGTGCCTGTGATTTCAGCTATTTCTTCGTATTTCATATCATCGAAATACTTCATGTTAAAGACTAAACGCTGTTTGTCTGGGAGGGTGAGTAATGCCTTTTGAAGCTTTAGTTGGATGTCCTCTCCTGATAAAGAAGGGCTATCGTCGAGTTTGTTTGCAAGTTCCTCGGTGAGGTCAAAATTGGGCAGGAAAAACCGTCTTTTCTTACGGCTAAGAAAGCTTAAACATTCATTGGTTGCAATGCGGTACAACCAAGTGAACAGTTGAGAGTCACCTTTAAAATTGTCTAATCCGTTCCAAACCTTGATAAACGTTTCTTGCGTCAGATCATCAGCATCGTCATGGTCAATCACCATTTTACGAATATGCCAATAGACTCTCTGCTGATAAGTTTTTATCAGTAGCGTAAACGCATCGTTTCGGGTTTGGGGGTTAGAAAACTGTTCTAATAACTCTTTATCACTCATAGATTCCCATTAATGTCATTCTGAAAGCAGCTACCTCGTTCATAATTTTCATATAATTACTAAGATAGCTCCTTTCAGTCTGACAAAAAAGGGTTATCTCGAAAATTATGCGTTTTTACGAGCAATTGCTTTTAACGCTTTTTCTACGATAGAAGCTGCATTTAAACCATATTTTTCCATTAATTGAGCTGGTGTTCCAGATTCACCGAATGAATCGTTTACAGCAACGTATTCTAATGGAACGTAGTGTTCTTGCATTAATAATTGAGCGATAGAGTCACCTAGACCACCGTTCATTTGGTGTTCTTCAGCAGAAACCGCACAACCTGTCTTCTTCACTGATGCTAAGATAGCTTCTGAGTCCAAAGGTTTAATCGTGTGGATATTAATAATTTCAGCATTGATACCTTGTTCTGCCAAAATTTCACCTGCTTGGATAGCTTCCCAAACTAAATGTCCTGTAGCAAAGATACTTACGTCTGTTCCTTCGTTCATCATCACAGCTTTACCGATGATAAATTCTTGGTCTGGATCTGTAAATACAGGAATTACTGGACGACCAAAACGTAAGTAAACAGGACCTTCGTATTCTGCTACTGCGATAGTTGCCGCTTTTGTTTGGTTATAGTCACAAGGGTTGATTACGGTCATGCCTGGAAGCATTTTCATCAAACCAATATCTTCTAAAATTTGGTGAGTAGCACCGTCTTCTCCTAACGTTAAGCCTGCGTGAGAACAAGCAATTTTAACGTTTTTGTCTGAATAGGCTACTGATTGACGAATTTGGTCATACACACGACCTGTACCGAAGTTAGCGAAAGTGGTAGCAAAAGGAATCTTTCCACCGATTGTTAAACCAGCAGCGATACAAATCATGTTTGCTTCAGCAATACCTGTTTGGAAGAAACGCTCAGGGTTTTCTTTGATGAACGCATCTAATTTTAATGAGCCAATTAAGTCAGCACAAAGAGCGACAACATTAGGGTTTTTTTGACCCAAAACCTGCATACCTGCTCCGAAACCAGAACGAGTATCTTTTTTTTCTGTGAATGTGTATTTTTTCATTTTATTATTTTTACTCGGTAGCGATGACCGAGGTACATTGCATTAATTTTGATAAAAAATAATTAGCACTAGGGCAAGCCAAATTTTCAAACGAATACTTTGTTTAGGTCAATGCTTAATTCTGGAAATGTATAAGAATTCATGATTTCATCTTCCACATAAGGACGTTGTCCGATGAATTTGCCTGTGTCGTTAAGGGTAAAAATAAGTACGTTCTTGTCAAGCGTGTTTACAATCCAATACTCTTTTACGCCTGCTTCTTCATAGACCTCAAATTTCTCCTTCATTTCCTTCTTACTATTGCCTGGCGATAAAATTTCGACAATTAAATCGG
>JBMLRK010000006.1:4963-9321 GCA_049241065.1 Spirosomataceae bacterium | reverse complement strand
TCTCTCGGCAATTTTTTCGTTCAATTGATATAATTCATAGTACGGTAATGTATGTTGTCCGCCATTAATATATCTATCAGCACTCGTACAATAGTATATTGTAAGGTTTCTGTACTTCAGCGTTAACATACTCAATTGTTGTACTAGTAAACCTCCCGATGCCGAGTTCGTATCCACATATAAACCTAATGTAAACTGAGTTTGACTTTGATGGTTGTTTAGTTTATAAATAACTGAATCACTGTTGTCAACTTTAACGATTCTTTCCATTTTATTACTAACGTATTGATTTTATCATGCCTCCATTATCGCATTTCGGCTTTGCGTAAAATGACATAAATCATTTTTACAAAAATATAATCACGTTGCTTTTATTTCAAACATTTGTTAGTATTTTTCGCTTCTTTTACAAACAGAATAATACCACCCCAAAGAAAAGCGACCAAACCCTCTGCCTTTTCCCACTGAAAATATTTCCCTGCCTTATTCTTCTACGATTTCTCGCTGAAACTTGTATATTTATGGAACATCTAACTCTTAAAACAAGCCTTGTCTTATGAAAAATCATCGTGTTTTAATACTAACCCTTTTATTCGCTTTTTATGGGGCTTTTTCACAAGCCCAACAATTAGATTCCTATAAATTTACGTCGTTTAAAGCCCTGCCTACTTGGTGTGGGGTTGCGGTGGATTGGAATACCAAGCCGAAAGCCTACCTCTATGACCCACGCATTACGAGAGGTCATGCGGAGTTTGTGAATAAAAAATTGGGACGAGCCATTACGTTTAAGCAATTTAAAGATTTGGCTAGTAAGGGAGCTTCTCGCCAATATTTACCCTTCTTTATCTACGATTTAAGTACGAAACCATTAAGTATTTCGGGTAAAAAATACACTTTTGCTCTACGCATCGAGGATTATAGTTATGACGATACGCCTGAAAAAATGGCAAAAGAAGTAGCCAAACTCTTAAAATTATTATCTTCAATTGATGCTCGTTTTGCGAAGGAGGGCTTAGTAGTAATTAACCAACGAGATAATGATCCACTGAATGTCAATTTAGTAGATAAATACCTCAAGGCATTGAAGTTAGAAAAGGTTAGTACAAACGAACTAATTAAGCAGATGGGTGGGGCAAAGTTTGAGGTATTGAACGAGGCAATTGCCGTTGGGAAATTACGCCTAGTGCAGTCGGAGGAGGAAATGGTAACGTTAACCTCTGAGGATATTGCGATTTTTGAGTTTACCCCCAAACGAATTCCTCCTTTGGCGGGAATTATCACCTTGGAAGCTCAAACGCCTTTGTCGCACATCAATTTACTGGCTAAAAATCGAAATACCTTAAATATGTATGTGACCGATTTGGCTTCTGTTCCCGAACTCAGTACCAATGTGGATAAGTTGGTGGAAATCAATACGGCTTTTCAAAAGTTTATTGTCAAACCTATTTCGCAAGAAAAGGCGGAGGCTTTTTGGTTAAAAAATAAACCTGCTCCGCTGAGTATTCCTGTGGCAAAAGCGAATTTTGAATCTGTGATACCCTTAACGAATGAGTTTAAAGCCTATCATTCGGTGGAAATGATAGGAGCAAAGGCAGCTAATTATGCCTTGATTTATCATTTATTGGGCGACAATTTGGTGCATCCTGCTTTTGCGATTGGGTTTAAACCGTATTTGGATTTGGTAGAACAGGGTGCTACGAAAGAAATTAATTTCTTTTTGAGTAAGAAAAAAGAGCTGTCGGCAAGCGAACGCAAACAGGCATTGGCACATATTCGGCAGGTTATTTTGAAAAGTAAACCAAGCGAAGCGATGCTTACTTCTTTGCGAAGTATTCTTGATCGTTATTTCCCGAATGGACGAGTGAAATTGCGTAGTTCGACCAATTGCGAAGATTTACCGCAATTCAATGGAGCAGGTTTGTACGAGTCGAAAGGCTTTAGTACGAAAGATAGTGATGAAGTGTTAGCCAAGAAAATCACCGAAGTATATGCTTCTTTGTGGAATGATATTGCTTTTGAAGAACGAGAATATTTTGGAATTGACCATAAAAAAGCGGCAATGGCCATCTTGGTAAGCCCTGCTTTTGTGGATGAATATGCCAACGGAGTTATTTTGGCAACGCCTTTCGCCAAAGACAAAGGCTTGCAAGTACTTGTGAATGCGCAACTAGGCGAAAATGAGGTGACAAATCCCGAAAAGGGGGCTGTTCCTGAGTCATTTTATGTAAGCAAAAAGGGCTTTGATAAAGTAGTGAGTCAATCCAATTTGGGTAAAATATTTGTGGGTAACACTGCTTTACAAAAGTTGGCTCTACCGATGAGAGTAGCCACCGAAAAAATCCATACGGCATTGATAGAGCGTTTAGATAAAAATCTGAAAGATGCCTACAGTACCGATATTGAGTTTAAAATTGTGAAGGATAAAAAAGGAGCGTATCACTTTTTCTTTAAACAAGCTCGTCTGTTGAAAACGACGATTTTGCCAGAATAATTGATTTGTTTGTAAAAAGTGTAGAGTTTAAATCACTGGATACCAAACAATAATCTGTTTTGTTTCATTTTGAAGTTGATGGGCAACCTATTTTAGGCAAGGACAAAGGGTTGCTTTAGACTTTAAGCTCTACACTTTTTACACTTAATTTACTAGATATGAAAAAATTTAAAAAAATCGTTTGCCTTGATTACACCCGACTGACGGAACCGACTTTTGCTAGGCTTTCCGATTATTCCCTAGAGCCTGTTGCCATTTATCAGGATTCGCCCAAAGATGAAGCTGAGAAGTTGCAACGAATTGGTGATGCTGACTGCGTACTCGTGAGTTGGAACACTCGCATTGAAGCATCTGTCATTCGTCAATCGCCTTCTTTAAAATACATTGGAATGTGTTGTAGTTTAATCAGTAAGGCTTCCGCTAATGTGGCAATTGAGGCGGCGGAGGAGCAAGGGATTGTGGTAAAAGGGGTACGAGATTATGGCGATGAAGGAGTCGTGGAGTTTATTTTAGCCCAACTGATTGTACTGGCAAAAGGCATGGGTAAGCAGCAATGGAAACCTGTGCAGACCGAGTTAAAAGGTAAAGTATTGGGCATTGTTGGGCTAGGGGCAGTCGGACAAATGCTTGCTCAGGCAGCGGTCGCCTTTGGCATGAAGGTCTTGTATTTTAGTCGAACAAGAAAAGAAGAGCTAGAGTCTGAGCATATTCAGTATGTTTCTTTAGCAACTTTATTATCACTGAGCGATGTCGTAACGACGCATTTGCCAAGGGGAACAAAGTTGATGGGAGAGCAGGAGTTTTCGCTGATGAAACCCAATTCAATCTTTATCAATACTTCTGTAGGGCCTACTTTTGAAGTGGATGCCTTGTATAACTGGCTTGAAAAACCTGAAAATTTTGCTATATTCGACTTTGATGGGGCTTTTGGAATGGAACACTTAGACCGTTATCCTAACCTTCTTTATTTCAATAAAACATCAGGAATGACCGATGCCGCTTTTGATAGACTGTCTTCAAAAGTGATGGATAATTTGCTGACTTTTTTGGATAGCGAAGGGGAGGTGTAATGACTACAAATTTCGCAGAACGATTGAACCACTATTTCCTACAATTAACGATTCATCAACATGAAAACAACACAATTAATGGGGGCTTGTCTCCTTTTATTAGGTCAGCAACTTACGGTGCTTGGGCAGTCCGTTCCGAAGCAGGCTCTTCAAGCGATTAATCCAGATGCCATCAAAGCAACGATGACCTATCTTTCGGATGATTTATTAGAAGGTCGCCAACCAGGGACAAAAGGCTTTGCTCTAGCGTCCAAATACGTCGAAACGCAGTTTATGGCATTGGGTTTAAAACCTGCAATCAATGGGAGTTACCTTCAAAAAGTCCCTCTGAGAAAAGGCATTGTCAAAGAAAAAAGTAGTTCTTTTTCATTGCTTGTCAACGGGAAAGAAGAGGTGTTAGACTACAACAAACACATTATTTTTAGTCCTAATTTTATCAATGAATCGTCTGAAATTGAAGCACCGCTAGTGTTTGTAGGTTTTGGCGTTCATGCTCCCGAATTACAATATGACGATTATCAAGGAATTGACGTAAAAGGCAAAATCGTAGTCATGCTCAATGCTGCTCCTGAGTCTTTTGGGTCAAACGAACGAGCCTATTTTACCAACAACACCATTAAATTCAACGAAGCCATTAAGCGTGGAGCAGTCGGAGTAATTGCTTTTAGTCTTCCAACAGACAAGCGAAGTACATGGGAGGCAACCGTGCGTCGTGCCAAGCAAGGATCGTTCAAATGGCTAGATGAAAATAAGGTTGCCAAAGACGGTTTCCCAGCATTGAAAGGCATTGCTACCTT
>JBMLRK010000006.1:0-4863 GCA_049241065.1 Spirosomataceae bacterium | reverse complement strand
TTCAAGGCTTTACCCAAAGCTCCTAAGCGTTCTATTATCATTGCGGTAGTAACGGGCGAAGAATATGGCTTATTGGGTTCTGATTATTTTGCGAATAATTTCCCTATTAAAGAAGGTAAAATGGTAGCCAACTTAGCGATAGATATGCCCTTTTTCTTTCACCCGATTTTAGATATTGTACCCTACGGAGCTCAACATTCGAGTCTGTCAAAACAAGTAGCACAAGCAACCAAAGTCCTTAATTTAAAAGTGAGTCCAGATCCATTTCCAGAACAAGTGGTTTTTGTGAGAAGCGATCACTTTAGTTTTATCAAAAAAGGCATTCCTGCTTTGTTCATCAAAAGTGGTTTTATGACCGTACCCGAAGATACCATTGATAGAAGTAAATCGGATGTCGCTTGGCGAAGCACCATTTATCATACCCCTCAAGACGATATGAATCAGCCTTTCGATTTTCAAGCGGCGGCAATGCACGTAAAGGTGAATTTCTTGATTGGTTATTTTACTGCTAACGAAGCCTTAGCTCCAACGTGGAACAAAGGAGATTTCTTTGGAGGAAAGTTTGGGAAGTAGCCCTATTTAGTAAAATAAGTAAAATACCCCTATTGTTGTCCGCAATGACAACCGTAGGGGTATTCTATTTTTATATTACCTAAACTTGCCACGTTCATATTGCACGGGCCATTGAACATCTTTTTGTCCTAGTTCGGCAGCAGCTCTGAGTGGAAAATAAGGGTCACGAAGTAGTTCTCTAGCTAAGAAAATGACATCGGCTTGACCTGTTACCAGAATAGACTCCATTTGGGCAGGACTCGTTAGTAAACCTACAGCACCCGTCAAAATGCCTGTTTCTGCTTTGATTTGCTGTGCAAAGGTAACCTGATAAGAAGGAGCAACGGGAATTTTGGCGTTATGAATATTGCCGCCTGTGGAAGTGTCAATTAAATCAACGCCAGCTTTTTGTAAGAGATGAACCAACTGAATCGAATCGGATTCGTTCCAGCCTCCTTCCGCCCATTCGGTTGCAGAAATACGGACAAATAAAGGGTGTGTTTCGGGTAAAACTTGTTTTACAGAGGCGATAATTTCAAGTAATAAACGGACTCTGTTTTCAAAACTACCACCATATTCGTCGTTACGTTGATTGCTTAGGGGCGATAAAAATTGGTGAATTAAATAGCCATGTGCCGCATGAATTTCGATGACGCTAAATCCTGCTTTGACAGCTCTTTCCGTTGCCAACGTAAAATCGCTGATTACCTCTGCTATTTCCGATTTGCTTAGTGCTTTGGGCGTTCCATAAACCTCATTGAAAGGGATTTCGCTAGGGCCAACGACCTGCCAACCACCTGCTGATTCACTGACTAATTGTCCTCCTTTCCATTGCGAAGCCATACTTGCCTTTCTTCCTGCATGAGCTAATTGAATACCTGCTTCTGCTCCGTTGGCTTTGATGAACGTCGTGATTTTTTGTAACCCTTCGATATGTTCGTCTTTCCAGATTCCTAAATCGTCGGGAGAAATTCTACCTTCGGGTGAAACGGCTGCGGCTTCGGTAATGACTAAACCTGCCCCGCCTACCGCTCTACTACCCAAATGGACAAAATGCCAATCGTTTGCAAAACCATCTACAGATGAATATTGACACATCGGCGATACTACGATGCGGTTCTTTAAGACAAGGTCTTTGATTTTTAACGGACTAAATAACTGAGCCATAGGATGTATATATTAGTTAATGAAGCATTAGAATAAGAAGGGTGTGTGAAATTTATAGCGTTAAAAGTTTAGCGTATTTTATGCAAAATAATATTCTTTCAAATTTTATTTTACAAAATAATGCGTCTGCGTCGAGTTTTTTCCCGAGAGACGGTCACTCATAAACTTTTGACTTTTTACACAACCTCTTCTTATTCATAATGATTTTGTCCGCTGCTTAGTTCATCTAATGAGTCATTAGTTTGCGTGGATTTCGCCACCTAAGGTCTTTTTAATAGTTTGCTGATTTGGTTTTCCTTTATAGCTAATTGTTCCACCCGTACTTGCAGAAGCATCTAAGGTATTATTCGCACTAATTTCGGCTACACCACCCGTATTGGCTTTTACATCTGCTTCATCGCTTTTGAGTTGATAAGCAAACAATTCTCCCCCTGTATTTACTTTAGCTTGCAGAAATGCCGCCTTTCCGTCTAAGGTAACAATTGCCCCTTGTACGCTAGATACAACTAAATTATTGACATTAATATCCAATTTAACAATCGCACCTGACGAAGCATCAAGTACTAAATGATTACCTGTTAGTGCCTCATCAGCATTCAATTCTACGCCACGGCCTGCGATAATTCCTGCCAACTCATTGGTATATTCAATCGTTATTTTGAACTGCTTTTTACCTGTAATTTTCTTGTTATTATTCTGGTCAGTAAGTTGCTTGAAGATTTTAGTCTTTACCGAAAGTTCATCGCCCGAAACTGCCACCGTTAAGTCCTCAAGGTTTGCCCCATTTAAGGCTTCAGAAGTAACTTTGTTCACCTTACTTTTTACCAATTCTACCTGCATGATTCCCTGTACATCAATCTTACTAAAGTTTTGTAAGGTCACTTCTTGATGCTGTTGTCCGTATAAAATCGACGAAATAGAAGATAAAAGAAGTACGAATAGACTGCTTATTTTTTTCATGCTCTTGTTTGCTTAAAATGTGTAATGAGATACTACCTCATAGATGCACTAAACAACGTAAAGGTTGCATGGATTCGTATGATAGGACAATTGTGATACTTTCTTTTATGTCAGGTTGTGTACTATCCTGCAAACAAAATATTTTCTTTTCAAGTTAGAAGGTCTTAAATTGCAGGACACTCAACAAATTGAAAAATGAAAAAACTACTCTTGCTACTTATTCTTTGTAGCTTATCCTTTGTGGGGAAAACCCAGACGGTGACTCTTGCTCAATTAGATTCTGCTTTTATTCGGGAGAATTTCGTGAAAACTCAATACGAAATCGAAATGCGAGATGGAGTCAAATTGTTTACCAATGTATATACGCCCAAAGATGCTTCGCCAAGCAATCAATACCCGATGTTGATGCAACGTACTTGTTACGATGTAGCTCCTTATGGAAAAGATGAATTTCCTAAGTTGCTGTCGTATTCAAGACATTTGATGAGAGAGAAATTTATTTTTGTCTATCAGGATGTTCGTGGACGTTGGATGTCGGAAGGAACATGGACAAACATGACTCCGCATATTCCCAATAAAAAATCGAATAAAGAGGTGGATGAAGCTTCGGATACCTATGATACAATTGACTGGTTGGTAAAAAATGTTCCGAACAACAATGGGAGAGTAGGGCAGTATGGCATTTCGTACCCAGGGTTTTATACCATTGCAGGGGCTTTGTGTGGGCATCCAGCCTTGAAAGCTTCGTCGCCACAAGCTCCCGTGTCAGACTTTTTCTTTGATGATTTTCACCATAATGGAGCATTTACCATTGGTTATGGACTTACGTTTCCCGTTTTTGGTTTGCAACATCCCAAACCAACCCCAACGTCTTGGTATGAAGAGCAGTTCCCGAATATCAAAACTTACGATGGTTTCGAGTGGTACAAGTCGATGTCGCCTTTGAAGAATTTAGGGAAAAATTATACGAATAATTTCTTCTGGCAAGAACACGTAGAACACCCGAATTACGATGATTTCTGGCAAAAACGTAGCATTGTTCCCCATTTAAAAGACCTTAAAAATGCTCCTGCCATGATGGTAGTGGGTGGTTGGTTTGATGCCGAAGATTTGTATGGGCCTTTGACCATCTACAAAAACCTAGAAAAGTATAATACCAAAATGTATAATTCCATCGTGATGGGGCCATTTGGTCATGGCGATTGGGCTCGTGAGCGTGGACATCATTTGCATTCTAATGTTTATTTTGGCGATAGCATTGCGACGTATTACCAGAAAAATATCGAACTGAAATTTTTCAAGCATTTCTTGAAAGAATCGGGTGATGGTAAAACGGGTTTAGCGGAGGCAACGTTATTTGATACGGGTAAAAAAGAGTGGAAAGAATTTGCAGAATATCCTGTGAAAAACGCTCAAAAACTTGATTTCTACCTTAGCCCTACAGGAAAAATAGCTGCTGGAACTCCTGCTACGGGATTCTCAGAATTTGTGTCTGACCCTGCCAAGCCTGTTCCTTATACCGAAGACCCCAAGCAAATTTTAGGCTTTAGTCCAAGAAATTATATGAGTGAAGACCAACGTTTTGCAGGAAGAAGAACCGATGTATTGACCTTTGAAACGGACGTATTAACAGAAGACATGACCTTGGGGGGAGAAATTATGGCAAATCTGAAAATAGCGACTACAGGAACAGATGCCGACTGGTTTGTGAAGTTAGTTGATGTTTATCCTGGAGATGAAAAAAACAGTCCATACACGCCCAAAAATATCACCTTAGGTGGTTATCAACAAATGGTGCGTAGCGAAATTATGCGTTCTCGTTTTAGAAACTCCTTTAGTAAGCCAGAGCCTTTAGTAGCGAATAAAGTGACGGATATTAATTTCCGTTTGCAAGACGTATTGCATACCTTCAAGAAAGGACATAAAATCATGATTCAAGTACAGTCAACCGCTTTCCCGCTGTTTGATATTAATCCACAGAAATACGTGGATAACATTTATAAAGCCCAAGAAAGTGACTTTCAAAAAGCAACTCACCGAGTATATGGCACAAGTAAAGTGTCGGTAGAGGTGTTGAAATAGTATCGTTTCTCTCCGTTGTTAGGCTGATGGCTGACAACGGAGAGAACTATTTACTGCTTATTTTCTTTGTTGAAAATAGAATTACTATTCTTGATTTCTATA
>JBMLRK010000005.1:0-2420 GCA_049241065.1 Spirosomataceae bacterium | reverse complement strand
CAAACGGCTGATGATGCTTTTGCAAGACCTTTAAAAGAAGTGATTGCAGACATTGAAACTCGCTTTCATGTTAAAATTCGCTATCCAGAAACACTGGTTAAAGACAAGGTTGTTACCTATGCCAACTGGCGTTTCAGACCTGAACTGGAGAAAACGATGAGCAATATTCTTTCGTCACAAGACATTACGTTTACCAAAGAAGCAGAAGGGAAATATAAATTACAAAGCTATCAGTATCACCTAAAAACACCCGAAGAAGGAAAAGAACAACTTGCCTTTTTAGCCACTCGCTATCAAGACCAACCTTCGTGGGAAGCTCGCAAGGCTACTCTTAAAAGTTGTATGTTGCAAGCCTTAAAATGTAGTCCACTTCCAGAAAAACCAAACTCAGCACCCATCTTTGCTAATAAACGTACTTACGACGGATACACCGTTGAAAATGTGGCGATTGAAACCTTAAAAGGGGTATATGTCTGTGGCTCGCTCTATATGCCAACGAAGACCAAAGGACTAATGCCTATAATCCTAAACCCCGACGGACATTTTGGCGATGGTCGCTATCGTGCTGATTGTCAGTATCGTTGTGCCATGCAAGCCAAAATGGGAGCCATTGCCTTTAGCTATGACCTTTTTGCTTGGGGAGAATCCTTGTTACAATTCAAAACCGAAGACCACCGCAAAAGTCTTGCTCAAAGTATTCAGTTTTTAAATAGCGAACGGATTCTTGACTGGCTATTAACGCTCAAAAATGCCGATGCCAAACGGGTAGCCATTACAGGAGGTTCGGGCGGTGGAAGCCAAACCATGTTAGTTACCGCACTCGACGACCGCATTGCCTTGAGTATTCCTGTGGTTATGTTATCTTCGCATCATAGCGGCGGTTGCCCTTGCGAAAGTGGCATGGGCGTTCACCTGTGCGGAGAGGGAACTAATAACGTCGAAATTGCATCGATGGCAGCACCTCGTCCTCAGTTGATTTTATCGGACGGAAAAGATTGGACACAACATGTACCCGAAGTAGAGTTTCCTTTCTTGAAAAAAATCTACGGTTTTTACCAGCAAGAAAATCAGGTAGAAAATAACCATTTCCCTATCGAAGGACACGACTACGGACTCAGTAAACGCCTAGCATCGTATCAGTTTTTAGCAAAGCATTTTCAACTAGACTTGAAAAAAGTCCAAAATAATGAAGGAAAAATCGACGAGTCCACTTGTACCATTGAGCCGTTCCCAGCCCTGTATGTATTCGGTGAAAAAGGAGAACGTTTACCAGCCAATGCCGTGAAAAAGTTTGAAGATATTTCATTTGGAACAACAAAATAAGTGGTAATGTAAAATTTTGAATGATGGATTTTGGATTTTATAACCTAGCTATCAAATCCAAAATTTAAAATACATAATTTAAAATCATTACTTTTGTTTGGTTTAACGCAGACAAGGTTCTAACCCTGTCTGCGTTGTTCGGCAAATATTTTACGACCCAAAATAAACCCCAACTCATGAATAAAAAAATTGTTTTTTTATGCCTAACCCTCCTAAGTTTAGGCTTTTTTACGCCCCTATTGGCACAAAATCAACGCTATAAAATTGCCTTGATTGATTTAATGTTGCTAAAACGCCAGAAATTAGGAGCGATTCCACTCACCCAACAATTAGGTGCTGATGGCTTAGAAATAGACATGGGAGGATTAGGGCAACGCCCTACCTTTCAAAACCAGTTAGCAGTAGATTCGATTCGTCAACAATTTTTAAATAAAGCCAAAGAATCGAAGATTGAAATCTGCTCGTTGGCGATGACAGGCTATTATGCTCAATCCTTTTGTGGACGCTACGAATACATTCAATCCATCCAAGACTGCATTCAAACCATGCAGTTAATGAACGTCAAAGTAGGCTTTTTGCCTTTAGGCGTTCAGTGTGATTTAAAACAGAATCCATCCGTTCGAGATTCGGTAGTAAAACGCCTAAAAGTCGTAGGACAACTAGCAGAAGAAGCAGGCGTAATCATTGGTATTGAAACAGCCCTCAGTGCTACCGAAGAAGTAGCCTTATTAAAAGAAATAGACTCTCCTGCCATCCAGATTTATTTCAATTTTTCAACTCCTCTAAAAGAAGGAAGAGACTTATGTAAGGAATTAAAAATCTTAGGAAAAAGCCGAATCTGCATGATTCACTGCACCAATAAAGATGGCGTATGGCTACAAAATGACCCAGAAATAGACCTTAAAAAGGTAAAAAAGACCCTAGACAAACTAAAATGGTCAGGCTGGTTAGTCGTAGAACGTTCGAGAGATGCCAATAATCCAAAAGATGTAAAAGGAAATTTTGGAGCAAATACCGCTTATTTAAAAAAGATATTTCAGTAAAACATCGCCATTGGCTGTGTCTTCACAGCCAATTTCCCAACTAACTGGTCGTAG
>JBMLRK010000004.1:0-3277 GCA_049241065.1 Spirosomataceae bacterium | reverse complement strand
CGTTCCTGCGGTATTTGTCCTCTTTTGCATTATATTGATTGGAAATACCTTGATTGAACGCCCAGGAGAAGCATTAAGTGGCTTAGCTTTGATGGCTACGGGTTTACCTTTTTATTTTTACTGGAGAAAATCGTAAAAAAGGGATTGTGTAAGAAGTTAAAAGCTTATGAGCGACCGTTGCTCGAATTAAAGCTGAAAGCTGCTATCTTGTTTAGTATAGAATGCTTTCAGCTTTAAACTTTTTACACACCTCCTTCAATTAAGCTATTAGACAGACAGCGTATCGTGTAATATGTTAAGAAACAAGTTCAATGCTATTCAGAACATCATTTGCTTTGTTTAATTGTAGTTTACAGATATAAAGAAATACTTGTTCGAGTTGAGCTAATTTATAACGATCGTTCTTATATTTTTTTCTAAGTGTATAAAATCGCTCTGCAATTTTTAAATCGTTTTCCGTGTAACTAACTCCAGCTAATTGTTGAATCTGTTTTAGATACGAATAGCCAAACTCCTGAGTAGGTTCTAACATTGTACCTTCCCCAAAGTCATTCCAAGTAGTAAGTTGGATATACTTGTTATTCGTATTCTTTGCCAGTTGTATCGTCTCCCTAAGCGTTTGTCCGTTCTTATGATTAATTGACCACCAATTGCCACCCCAACCTCCTTGATCATAGTAGCTATCAAAACCGGGGTAAACCGAACTGAAATAAAGAGAAGCATTGATGTCTTTTACACGAGAAGCATAAAAGTTTTTGAGTGATTCCAAGTTGTCTTGGGCAATCCATGCAAATTCCCCAGAACTCGAACTACCTGCCAATTGTGAGTGATACCACAAGGGGAGGAAATAAGGTTTTTGATTTGCTGGAAGTACTGAGAACACACTTTGCCACTGTTGTTGACTTGTTAAGGATTGTGGCCCAAAAGCCATTAAAATGGGCTTCCCTTTGTATTTTAGGTACAAAGGATTATTGAAAAAAGTATTGCTCAGGTAATTCATATCATTTTGAGCTGCCGAAACCATCGAATTAGTTAGTTGATTATTCACGGCTACTTTCAGGATATAATCTTCATAAACGATTCCGAACTCTAGTCCTGCTTTACTAAAAATAGCGACAGCGTTTTCTGTGCTGGTCTTAATTTCTCTCCAATCGCTAAAATCCATTGTTCCATACCAATCGAAAAATACGCCATCAATTCCACTTAGTTTAAGCAAAATTGCATGGTACATCAATAAATCAGGATCATTCGAATCGTAGGTGCCAATGATTGGATAATAGTTGGCTGCAATGTCTCTTTTACCAGAGGCATTCATATTATCAGGATTACGGTTTGCCATAGTCCAGTGCATTCCCCAACTTCCAGAAAATTCTTTGGTCTTAAACCAAGGCATATAGTGGGCCATAATTTTAGCAGAATTACTTTTGCTAACTTTTTGGTAGGTCAGTGAACCCTCAACTTTTGCAGTATTATCCGTCATAGTAGCACTTGGGCTAATAACATCTAAAGGGTCGCTACAGGCATTGAGAACAAGCCATAAAACTCCTAATATGAATGAATTTGCTTTTGATTTTAAAAAAGCTGGGAAATGGCTTCCTGCTAAACGTGGTAAGTGTTTATACATGGGTATGATGTTTTAAGTAAGGAACACAATTGAGCCAGATGAATACCTATCGAGTTGGGAAGCGATTAGCATTCAAGATTAATCTAAATTACTTAGGGAAGTATGCAATAAAACTGCTTACGTAGTAAAAATAGCAGTTTTATCGAAATTAAGCGAATAATTACCAATTGTATTGACTTATTTCTTAATAAAAGGCTATTTCGCTTTCGCAAACGCCATTTTGATAGCCATTGAAGTCAGGACACTAGCCATAAACCATTGTTGAATTCTAAGCCAGAAAGGTTTTTCGCCTAAAAATGCAGAGAGGCGTGCGGCTGTTAAAACAATCAGAGCGTTTACACTAAAGCTAACTGCTATTTGTGTAATACCTAGTTGTAAACTTTGCGTCATAATATCGCCATATTGCGGTTTTATGAATTGCGGAAAAAAGGACAAATAAAAGAAGGCAACTTTGGGATTGAGAACGTTTGTCAGGAAACCAATGCTAAAGAGTTTACTCGGTTTGTCGATGGATAATCTTGTTTTAGAAACAAATGGATTATTGGACTTTGATTGAACAGCTTGGTAAGCCAGATACAGCAGATATATAACCCCAGTTGTTTTAAGAGGAGGTAGGCAAATGGAATGGTAAGTAGGAGGGCAGTTAGTCCAAATGAAACGAGAACAATGTGGAATAAAAAACCACAAATTACGCCTCCAAGTGAAATTAGCCCTGCTTTTTTCCCCTGAGTAATGGAACGAGAAATTAAATAAATCATGTTTGGTCCGGGACTGATGACCAATATGAAGGCTGCAAAGGCAAAAAGTAGTAGTTCGTTGAATGGAAGCATCGCATGAGGTGGTTGATATGGTTAAAGAAAAGGGTAATTATTTTTTCTTCAAGAAAGTCTCCAGCATGGAATCTTCGATGGGTGTTTTTAGTTTGACTACCTCATCTACCTGATCATTCGGAATGGTCATTGAAAGAACATATTGCTTGATTTTCCATTGATTATCCACTTTTTCAAGCACGCCTGAGCCTCGACAAATTTTCATTTGTGTACTGAGCAATTCGTCGAACCAAGCCATATTGCCTGTTTTATCTAGGTAAATATGGCGTTCTACAGCCTTGAAATTCCATGTCTTTTTTTTCAGGAAAAAGGGTTTTGCCCAAATCATGAAATTGCCCTTATTCCATCGTTCGGTTGCATCTGTTCCGATGAAGATTGCATCTTCTGTAAAGAAATTGAAATACGCATCGAAGTTGGCTTGAGCCGCCGCAACATTGAAGGAGTCCAGTAATTGAGCGATTGCTAGGCTGTCATTTTTACTTTTCAGATTGCTGGATGCGTTGCACGGATGATTGATGCTTGCAACAATGATTAAGATTAGTGCCGTAATGCTTGAAATCCATTTTTTCATCTTGATTGAGGGGATTTAGTTAAACACAATTGGAATTGGAAGTGTATAAAAGTTTAGAGCTTAACGTTTAAAGCATTCTGTACACTATACTATTCATTTTTTAGTAAAATAAAATAGCTGCTTTTAGCTTTAATTTGAGCAACAGTCGCTCATTAGCTTTTGACTTTTATACAACCTCAAATAACGGATATAAAGTACGACATAACTTAGTAGAATTTCAATCCGCAAAAAACTATAAGGTTTCGTCCCAAG
>JBMLRK010000003.1:0-2463 GCA_049241065.1 Spirosomataceae bacterium | reverse complement strand
CTAGCTCCTTCCCATCATAAACAAATACTTTTGTCAAATCAAAACTAGATAAACCAACTTTATGAATAGTCAGTTGAAAGACTAGGTCTGTACCTGTTGTACCATATAAAAGTATCAAATACAGAAAATCTGACTCATCCAAGACATAGCTAATCTTTATTTGCGAAGCATCAGGATTGATAAAATTAGCAGCACCCGAAAAACCGCCCCATGTCTGAGAAAATAGTTTTTCAAAACTCCCATCGAATACCGCTTTTAACAAGCGTATCGCCTTAATAAAATTCGATTTTCCCGTTCCGTTTATGCCAACCAACACATTTGTATCTGCATTTAGTTCGATGGTTTGTGATTCGCCAAAACTAAAGAAATTTTCTATTGTGATTTTCTTTATCATAAAAACAGAATGGGTATAAATGATTTGTGCCACTTTCGTGGCACAAATATAAGGTGTTTTGTGATGCTTATCTTAATACAACATTCTAAACTTAATTGTATTGTCGAGTGCTTTCAATTCTGCTACGATTTCGTCGGCGTATTCTTTCGCTACGTCGGTAATTACATAACCGATTTCGTTGGTCGTTTTCAAGTACTGACCTTTGATATTGACGTTGTATTTTGCAAAAACATTGTTGATTTTCGCCAAAATACCTGGCACGTTTTGGTGTGTATGTAACAAACGGTGTGCATCTTCCAAAGCTGGTAATTGAATCTCTGGGAAGTTGACAGAACCATACGTACTACCGTTGTTCATAAATTGCAATAATTTACTTGGAACAAACTCACCAATGTTTGCTTGAGCTTCTTCTGTCGAACCACCTACGTGTGGGCTTAAAATAACTCTTGGCAAACCACGTAATTCGTTCATAAATTCTTCGTCATTCGTTTTAGGTTCTTCTGGGAATACGTCCACAGCTGCTCCCCATACTTTACCCGATTTCAAAGCGTTTACTAAAGCCTTTATTTCGACTACGTGACCACGAGAAAGGTTCAAGAAAATAACGTTGTCTTTCATCAACGCAAATTCACGCTCTCCGATGATGTTTGAATTAGTTTTACGACCATCTACGTGCATCGAGATGAAATCAGCAATGCCTAATAGTTCGTCTAATGACTTACATTTTTTCGCATTTCCTAACGCTAATTTATCTACCGCATCGTAAAAATATACTTGCATACCCAATGCCTCTGCAATGACAGACAATTGAGTACCGATACTTCCGTAACCAACTAAGCCTAATTTTTTACCTCTGATTTCAAATGAGTTGGTTGCTGATTTATCCCAAACACCTTCGTGCATTTTGTTTGACTTCGTTACTAAATCACGAGTCAACATAATCATTTCGCCAATCGCCATTTCAACTACCGAACGAGTATTTGAATAAGGAGCATTGAATACGGCAATACCACGACGCTCACATTCTTGTAAGTTGATTTGGTTAGTACCGATACAGAATGCACCTACTGCCATCAAACGACTAGCGTTCGGATGCTCCAATACTTTCTTGGTAAGGTTAGTTTTTGAACGTAAACCAAGGATAGAAACGCCTTTGATTTTCTCAATCAATTCGTCCTCATCCAACGCTCCTTTTAATAATTCTACTTGAAAACCTTCTGTTTTGAAAGCAGCAACCGCTTTCGGGTGAACGTTTTCTAGTAAAAGAACTTTGATTTTAGATTTTGGAAACGACTGAGAACGACACAAGCCGTTGATATATAAAAACTCGTCGAACGATGCCACTACTTCGTCTGCTTTTTCAACTACCTTTTGGCGTTCTACATTTTCAGTAAACGCAAAGAATTTAGAAGCAAGACCAGCTTCACGCATTTCGTAGTCGGTATAACCGTCGCCGATTGCATAAATTTCTCCTTGAAGATTTAACTCGTTCAGTAAAATAACTTTACCCTTATCTTTCGACAAAGCACACGTATCATCAAAACCCGTGATGTTTCCTTCTGCATCATACACAAAAGAGTTGGCATACACGTTTTCTGCTTTGATACCCATCGACACAGCTACTGGAACAATGAAGTCTTTAAAACCACTTGAAACAATGTAGATATGCTCCGCATTTTGACTGATAAATTCTTTGTTACGAGCAAAAGAAGGGGAAATTTGTCCCATCAAAAACTCAATTAATTCATCCACATGCGAACGGTTGGCAGGTAATAATGCCACACGAGCCTTCAAAGAGTCTGCGAAACCGATTTCACCCAACATCCCTTTATCGGTGATGGACTTGATTTCTCCGACAATTTTGTCTTTATCCTTGTTTCCTGCCAAAGCGATGGCAGCGAGTTCGTCAAGTCCTTCTACTTTCGTAAAAGTACTGTCAAAATCAATGACGAAATTTACTGGTTGTTCTGCTGTTTTAGTTAACATTTATCGTATTGTAATGCTTAAATATTACGTTTTATCTTTTATAAAAATTGATGAAGTAAATATATAGCTATCGGCTGTATGCC
>JBMLRK010000002.1:0-29450 GCA_049241065.1 Spirosomataceae bacterium | reverse complement strand
AGTGGAATGATGAATGAATAATTGGCGGTTGTAATGTATTTATCAATCAGCTAGTTATCCATTAGTCACCACGTACACACCATTAATCATTACACATTATCCATTACGCACTACGCATTCATCATTACGCATTAAAAAATTACGCATTAAAAAATTACTCAAACACTTTATCTTTTGCCGCTAAATAATCACACATTTTTAACATTAAATAGCGTTTTGCTAGGGGGTATTCTTCCATTAGGAGCATCATCATTGAACGTTCAAAAACAAGCATTTCAGCGTTTTCTAAAATCTTAACGCTGTAGTGGTGAGGTTCTTCGGAGATAAATTCTTCGAGTCCGACAAAACATCGTGCATTTTTTAACACGATAGGTTGATCTTTGTTATGATCGTTGATTAACGCAATTTTTCCATCTTTTAAATAGAAAACATAGTCTGCACTTTGTCCTGCTCGATAAAGATGTTCCCCCTCCTTAAAACCGAGGTCTATGCCACTTGCCAATATTTTACGTTCCGTATCTAACATCATGTTGTATTAATCTACATTAAAACTGGTTCTTTTTTGTCAACTCTAAACGAAATTACAGATTCTCATTATGAGTTGAAATGATAATTGTTCATCTCGAAACCTGTTTTTTATCAGGCTTTGGGATTGACCTGTCATAAGTGTATGTTAGCTCTTGGCGGTAAGCTGTTAATCATAGGTTAGACTATTCGTACATCGAACTAATACGCATCAACACTTCTGGTTTCAGAATCGTCACCGTGCTTCCATGTGTAGAAACAATGCCTTCTTCTTTGAATTCAGACAAGAAACGAATGACCGTTTCTTTGGCTGTACCCACAATAGACGATAAATCTTCACGAGAAATGGCTATTGAAAAAGTGCTTTCTCCCTCTTTCTGAAACGTTGTTTTTAGTAATAATAAGGCTTCTGCTAGGCGTTCACGAACGGGTTTCATGGCTAAATGCACAAATTTATCCTGTGTTTCGCCCAGTGATTTTGCCAACATACGCATCAAATCGCTGGTTACTTGATTATTTTGATTTAATACGTCATTGAATTCAGTGGCTGGTACAAAACAAACATCGCAGTCGTCCATTGCCACAGCCGATGCCGTATATTTTGAATTGTCGATTAAAGAGCGAAAGCCCAAGGTATCCCCTTGTTTTGCCAAACGGATGATTTGTTCTTTCCCGTCTGATGCCATTCTACTCACTTTCACTTTACCACTGTAAACACAAAAAATCCCCAAAGGACGGTTGCCTTCATGGAAAATGACTTGCCCTTTTTTATAGGTATTAAAACATTTGCTGTCTGAAAGGGTCGATAACTCCGTTGCCGAGCAACTTTTAAACAAAGATGACTGCTTAAATTCGCAAGATTGGCAAGATGGTGTATTTGGTCTGGTCATGGTTACTATGTACGTTAACTGATAAATATCATTCAACGAAATTGCATAAAATCAACTCTCATAACTATGATTTTACTCAGTTCTTCCACTTATGTTTCTCATGTTGTTTCCGTAGGCAGGCTTTCATCTTTGTTGCGGTATTTGTAAAATGTAAACAACCAAGAAGATGGAAACTGTTATTTCAGCCCCTGCCACCTGTTACCACTGCGGTAACGAATGCCCCGATGAGACGATTCATATTGAAGAAAAAAACTTTTGTTGTGATGGCTGTAAAACAGTTTACCAAATTCTTGATCAAAACAATCTTTGTCAATACTACGAAATTGATAAAACCGCAGGCGTTCGCCCACAAATTGCTCGTTTAGCTTTTTTGGATAATGCCGAGATTATTAATCAATTGATTGATTTTCAGAATGATGAAATAATAAAAGTGAGTTTTTATATCCCCTCTATCCATTGCAGTTCGTGTTTGTATTTGCTCGAGAATCTTTATAAAATTCATCCATCCGTTCGTTCTTCCAAGGTTGATTTTCTCCAAAAACAAGTGGTTATTACCTTTGAAAAACAAGGTCTTTCTGTCCGTGAATTATGCGAGTTGTTGACCTCGTTGGGCTACGAACCTCTCATTAGTTTGAACGATGTCGTGAAGGAAAAACAAGCTCCTTCCTACCGAAAACTATTGACTCAAGTAGCTGTGGCAGGTTTCTGTTCGGGTAATATCATGCTCTTTAGTTTTCCTGAATATTTAGGATTACAAGATGATACCTACAAACATTTATTTGGTTATCTGAATATTGTTTTGGCTTTGCCCGTGGTATTTTACTCGGCTTCGGGGTATTTTGATTCGGTTTGGAAGAGCCTTAAAAAAGGAATTATCAACATTGATTTTCCGATTTTGTTGGGGATTTTGGTCGCCTTTTTCAGAGGTACGTACGAAGTGCTTTTCTTGGATGGAGCAGGGTATTTTGACTCCCTGACGGGCTTAGTCTTCTTTCTTTTGATTGGAAAATGGTTTCAACAAAAAACCTTTAATTTTTTATCCTTTGAACGAGATTATAAATCCTATTTTCCCTTGGCTGTTACTCGTTTAGTACGTGGCAAAGAGGAGGCAATTCCGGTGAATAACTTGAAGAAAGGCGATAAAATCATCGTGCGTAATGGCGAATTAATTCCTGCCGATTCGATGCTTTATAAGGGAACGGCTTCGATTGATTATAGCTTTGTAACGGGAGAAGCGGCTTTAGAAAATAAAAAAACAGGTGATTTTTTGTATGCAGGTGGTCGTCAGGTAGGGGAGAGTATTGAAATGGAGGTGTTGAAAGAAGTTTCCCAAAGCTATTTAACTCAACTTTGGAATAACGATACCTTCCAAAAAGAACAAGAAAGTGGGATTAAAACCTTTGCCGATTTGGTCGGAAAATACTTTACGATTTCGGTGTTGACCTTAGCGACGCTTGTGGGTAC
Organism: Spirosomataceae bacterium; assembly: GCA_049241065.1. GTDB lineage: Bacteria > Bacteroidota > Bacteroidia > Cytophagales > Spirosomataceae > JALRIJ01. The sequence goes on along the minus strand of JBMLRK010000002.1, from coordinate 26,571 downwards.
GTATTGGTATTTCCAGGATGCCAGCCGAGTAATGAACGCTTTCACGGCTATTTTAATTATCGCTTGTCCTTGTGCTTTGTCGCTGAGTTATCCCTTTGCCTTAGGAAATGGCTTACGTTTGTTAAGCAAAAAACATTTTTACCTCAAAAATGCGGAGGTTATTGAAACCATGGCTCATTGCGACACCATTGTATTTGACAAAACAGGAACTTTAACAACCTCAGAAGGAAGTTTACCTATTTTTCATGGGCTTCGTCCCTTGACGGCTTTTGAGCAAATGATGGTTGGTTCGTTGGTGCGTCATTCGTCGCACCCAATTTCTCAAAAAATCAACGAATTATACCATGAACCAAGGGCTTTAGCGATTGAAAATTTTGAAGAAATTGCAGGAAAAGGCATTAAAGGAACGTATCATCAACATCAGCTGGTACTAGGTTCGTATCAGTTTGTGATACCAGAAAGTTTACCTTTAGAAAGTAGTTTCAAAGCCAGTGTTGCCCACCTCAAAATTGACGACGATTATTTGGGTTATTTCAGTTTGCCGAACCATTATCGTGAAGGAATCGAAAGCCTGATGCAACAGGTACAAGGCAAGTACGACACTTATTTGCTTTCGGGAGATAATAACGCTGAAAAACATAACTTGTTGGCATGGTTTGGAGATACTACCAAAATGCGATTTGAATGTAGTCCTCAAGATAAGCTAAACTTTATCAAGGACTTACAGGCAAAAGGTAAAAAAGTGATGATGGTTGGTGACGGTTTAAACGACGCAGGAGCGTTGAAACAAGCCAATGTGGGCATTGCCATTACGGATGATACCCTCAACTTTACGCCATCAAGCGATGCTATTTTAGAAGCACCTTTCTTGAATCAGTTGCCTTCATTTTTGGCCTATACCAAAGATGCCCTAACCGTGATTCGAGTAAGTTTTGTGGTTTCGTTAGTGTATAATTTTATAGGCTTAACCTTTGCAGTTTCAGGAGCATTGTCGCCTGTTGTAGCGGCTATTTTAATGCCGATTAGTTCAGCTACAATGGTCTTGATTGCCACCACAGGAATGATTTGGAGAGGGAAGAAGTGGTTGGGTGTGTAGGAATGTTCATTCTTGATTTATGTTAAATTATTTGCACTATTTTTAGGTAGTATATTTCCGATTAAAATGAGATGTGTTAAATTTTTAATAAATTTAGTGTTGGTTTCTTGTTACAAAAAGCCCTTAATTTAACAGATTAAGGGCTTTTTGTTAATATTTTGGTTACAGAGTTCTATGGTGTGGCATTCTACCTTTGTAGTCCTAATTCCACAAGAAAGGTTTTGCCTATTTGTATTTTTATTAGAATAGAAAAACTGTTGAATTAGGGGAATACTCAACCATACTCATCAAATCAACATGAACAAACTGTACCCCGTACTGAATAAACACGTAGCCCTTGGTGTTTTGTTTGGTATATCGTTCGGTCTAACGCTTAATCCGTTAACAGCCAACGCTAACCTAACCACTTCTTCAACCCTTATTGCTGAAGCACCCATTAAAGGACGAGTGCTTGACGCAAAAACTAAAGAGCCGCTTATTGGTTGTACTATTTTCGTGAAAGGAACGAAAAAAGGAACAACAACGGACATCAAAGGAGATTTTAAATTAGTAGCAGACGCTCAGGCGACAATTGTCATCAGCTTTGTAGGTTACGAAAAACAAGAAATTGCCCTTGGTGGTAGAAATGTACTAGAAGTACTCTTAAAATCAACGACTTCCGACTTAGATCAGGTGGTAGTAATTGGTTATGGTAGTTCTTCTAAAAAGGATGTATCTGCTTCGATTAAAACGATAAAAAGTGCTGATTTCAACCAAGGTATTATCAACTCTCCCGAACAATTATTACAAGGTAAAGTATCTGGGGTTAATGTAACGTCTGCCAGTGGTGAACCTGGAGGAACGTTGAATATCACCGTGCGTGGCCCAGGTGGAGTACGTACAGGAAGTACCCCTTTATTTGTAGTCGATGGTTTTGCCTTAGACAACTCAAGTACGGGTGGAGCAACCAATCCATTGAACTACTTAAACCCACAAGACATTGAAACAATCGACGTATTGAAAGATGCTTCGGCAACGGCTATTTATGGGGCAAGAGGTGCAAATGGGGTCGTGTTGATTACTACTAAAAAAGGAAAGTCGGGTTTCTCTACCTTCAATTATTCGGCAAGTTATGGTATCTCGACTATGGCAAGAGCCTTGAATGTGTTTAGTGCAGACGAATACCGCAAGCAAGTTCCCGCAGTGGGAGGTGTGTTGGAAGACCTAAAAGGTAATACGGATTGGCAAAAAGAAATCAGTAGAACTGCCATTACACAAAACCACAACGTATCGTTTGGTGGCGGAGCTGATAAATTGACCTATTATGCTTCCTTTGGAATTCAGAACCAAGAAGGTATTTTGAAGAATAGCCAAATGGACAGATATTCGGGACGTATCAATGCGAGCCAGAAGTTCTTAAATGACCGTTTGACAGTTGACGTTAATTTGAATGCGTCGCAAACGTACAACGAACGCCCTCCAATTTCTTCGATCATCGGTAGTGCCCTTTCGGCAAACCCAACGTATCCTGCTTATGATAGTAAAGGAGCAATTGCCTTGTACCAATCGGTGACGAACCCTTTGATGACGCTAAAATTGCAGAAAGACATTACGACGATTACTCGTTTGGTAGGGAATATTTCTCCGTCCTTCAAAATCATAGACGGCTTGGTCTATAAGTTGAATTTTGGTATTGATAATTCTAGTTCGGCTCGTGATTTACAATCGTTGGCAAATGCAGTGCCGCAACAAGATGGTCGTTTAGAAACTATTAATATTTATAATACGAACCGTCTGATTGAAAACTACTTGACTTATACCAAAACGATTAAAGATCATGGTTTTTCTGCCTTGTTGGGACATTCTTATCAGCGTATTTTCTTACAAGGACGTTCGTACAGCATCAACAAATTCCCGATTTCGGATATTGAACCGATTTATAACCCGGGTTTAGGACAAGAGTTAACCTTGACCAACAACAAACCAACGGGCTATGCTCAAATCAACGAATTACAGTCGTTTTTCTCCAGAGTAAATTATCAGTACAAAGACAAATATTTATTCACTGCTACGGTAAGAGCAGACGGTTCTTCTAAGTTTGGTGATAAAAACAAATACGGTATTTTCCCTTCGTTCTCAGCAGGTTGGAGAATTTCGGAAGAAGATTTCTTGAAAGGTTCTGTCGTAAATAATTTAAAAGTAAGAGCAGGTTGGGGAAAAACCGGGAATCAAGAAATCCCTTCAAAAATCACGCAAGCACGTTTTACTTCTTCGGTTTCAGGTACAACAAGTTACCCACTTAGCGAAACAGGAACTTATCCAGCAGGAACATCCTATTCTCGTTTGGCAAACCCAACCATTCAATGGGAGCAGTCAACACAAACGGATTTAGGTTTAGATTTCGCTTTCTTAAACGGAGCTTTATCAGGTACAATTGATGCCTTTCATAAAGTATCAGGAAATATTTTGTTAGAAGTAATTCCGTCTGACCCCGTACAACCAGCAGGTACGTATTGGACAAATGTGGATAACATGACGATTACTAACAAAGGTTTAGAACTTGAATTAAACTACCGTCGTAACAACTTAAACGGCTTGACTTATGAAGTAGGTGGAAACGTTACCTTCATCCAAAACGTGGTAGATAAATCGCCTTATACGGTCATTCCATCGGGTTCTGCTTCGGGTTCTGGTTTAACGTCTGCAACGATTAATGGTTATGTAAACGGACAACCGATTGGTACATTTTTCTTGAAAGAATTCTTAGGATTTGACGACAAAGGATTGAGCATTTATCGTGATACTAATGGCGATGGCGTAGTAGGAGACAACGACCGTATTGCAGCAGGAAGTGCCTTGCCAACGCAACAGTTCAACTTGTTCGGACGCTTAGGCTACAAAGGCTTTGATTTATCGGTGAACTTTAATGGCGTGTCTGGAAACAAAATCTATGACAACACGACCAATGCCAATTTCTACAAATTGAGATTATCGAAAGGTATCAACACAACGCCAGAATCAATTGCCTTTGCCAACGAATCGGTGAATAATGCAGCACCTGTTTCAACAAGATTCTTGAAAGATGGAGCTTTCTTCCGTTTGAATAACTTGTCTTTAGCGTATAGCTTCGACACGAAAAAGCTAGGAATGAACAAGTGGATTTCGGGCTTGAAACTTTCGGTAACAGGACAAAACTTGTTCGTCATTACTAAATACGATGGCTATGACCCAGAGGTAAACACAGACGGTTCAATCAATGGGATTACTTCGTATGGGATTGATTATTTGAGTTATCCAAAAGCAAAAACGGTAATGTTTGGGCTTAATGTTTCTTTCTAAGAAATTGAATATTGACTATTTTCAAAAGACTTTCAATCATGAATCATAAATTAAGTATCTATTTTGTATTGATAACTACCTTGTTGTTAGGTAGTTGTTCAAATCTTCAAGAACAAGTTTTGGATGAAACCTTTACTTCGAGCTTGTCGGAAAAAGAAGTAGCTGATGGTACATTAGCTCCTGTGTATGCCCTGCTACCAAGCATTTTTACACATACCAATTATTTTGCCATTCAAGAAATCTCTACGGATGAGGCTATTTTACCTTATCGAGGAGGAACAGATTGGGGCGATAACGGAATTTATATCGCTATGCACCAGCATACTTATTCTGCCAATGACCCTAACTTGAGAAGTACATGGAACTTGATTCTACAAGGTATTTCTCGTTCGATTACGGCTATCAATACCTTGAAAGATTCTAAGTCAGGGTCAGCACCCATGTATTTGGCAGAAGCACGAGGCATGAGAGCGTATTACTCGATGTTAACGCTCGATTTGTTCGGAATGGTTTTCGTGAAAGATGATGTAGGCGAAACGTCTAAAATCATTAGAGGTACAGAAGCCGTTGAATACATTAAAAGTGAGCTATTGGCAGTTGAACCAAATTTATCTACTGCGGCAATTGTGGGTTCTGGCCGTTTAACGAAGGCAGGTGTTTGGGGCTTGTTAGCGAGATTGTATTTGAATAATGCCGTTTATAGCGACGTGTATGCTGCAAAACCAACGTTTAAGTCGGAAGACATGGACAAGGTAATTGAATATTGTGATAAAGTAATTGCGTCTGGGCAGCACCAATTATCGACTGACTATTTCGCTATTTTTGGGAATGACAACCACAGCAATAAAGAAATTCTTTTTGCAGTTGACCAACGTGCTGATTTGAATGGACATAACCGTTTGGCGTATTTCTCATTGTCGGGAGACCAGTTTCCTTTACCTGCTTTCCCTGGTGCTAACGGAACCGATGGCCCAGCGATTACTCCTGATTATTACCGTACTTGGGCGAATGCTTATGCTCCACAAGACCCAACAGTTGACCCACGTTTCTACAAACAAAATCTTTCTATCTACTCAAATTTGGCAGATTCTTGTGTGGATGCAGCGAGTTTCAACATCAACAGAGGTATTTTGAGAGGACAACAATACGGGTTGATTCGTAAAAACGGAGCATTCTTGAAATGTGCAGATGGCAAAATGAAAGTGGGAAAATTGTATAACGATACGAGAAATAGACCAACATTGGAGGTGAACTTTACCGAACAAATTGATTTTACTGTTGCAGGAAGTAACCATAATACAGGCTATCGTGTAGAAAAATATGAATTTAGCAAGAAATCATCAAGTGGTAGAAACTTAGGTGAAGCGGACATTGTAATTGTTCGTTTGGCAGATATTTACTTGATGCGTGCCGAAGCTAAATTGAGAAAAAGCAACGACGTGAGTGGAGCTTTAGCCGATGTAAATACGGTAAGAGCAGCAAGAACTTCATCGAAAGTTGCTCCAGCCCTTACTACGATGTCCCTAGATTTATTATATCGTGAAAGAGGTTTTGAATTGTATTGGGAGATGTTAAGAAGATCGGATATGATTCGTTTTAACAAATACGAAGATTCATGGACAGAAAAAACGAATAAGGACATCTCGAAGCGTTTGTTCCCAATTCCTCAAACAGCCATTGACGGAGCGTCGAATATTCCAGGCTATTTGAAACAAAACAAAGGCTATTAATCAACAACTGAGTACCATAAATTTAGCCCCCGACTCTTTCGCTTTAGGAAGAGTCGGGGGCTTGTTTTTTTGTTGGGTTGAAGGAGATAAGTGCTTATTCTTCGATGTCTTTTCTAAGTTCGATTATTCTTTCAATGGGTAATTTGGTAATGTCTGCGATGAACGCATTATCTAAGCCTTTATGGATGGCATTAATGGCAATTTCTGTAGCTTTTCTTTCTTCTACTTTAAATTCTGCCTCTGTTTGAAGAGTGAAAATTTCACTCGCTTTTAAATGAAGAGAGTCTAAATATCGATTGTAGCCGTATTGGTCATTAGTAGGAAGTCGCATAATATCAAGTACTTCCCCAGCTTCTTGTAGTCCTTTTGCTCTAAAACTATCTTTGACTTCGCTGTTTTTTAGAAAGTAAATCCATTCGTCTAGTGTATCTTTTGCATTATCATCAAATTGATTTACTTTCAGCAAATAATACTCAGGGAAAATATCTGAAACCTCTTTTTTTACAAAGGTTTGTTTTTGTCTTGGCGATAAACCTAACAAGTCATGCTGATGAATTCCAGTGAATACCGTATTGCCCTTGTAAATATAATCTCGTCCTTGTCCTAAGTCGAAGTACACGATGTTAACAGAGATAACCTTTTTGATTTCCGAGTATTTTTGTCCAATTGCTAAATTCTCAGATATACTTTTTGAAACACCATAAGCCATTCGATGAAAGTAGTCGATTTCGTATGTACTCTGGATTTCAATAATGATAAGTTCCTTTTTTGAGTTTTGGGTTAAAATATCAACACGATTGAATTTGTCATCGTTCGTATCTTGGTTTGCTTCACTTTCAAGTATTTGTTCAATTTTTATATTGTCAAATAATAGCTCACTCAAAAAACCTTCTAGTACTCCAAAATTTGCTTTGTTTCGTAAAAGTCTTTTTATCGCCCAGTCAAATCGTATTAATTTCTTACTCATTATCTTTTTTTTAACGATTCAAATTTACAATATTTCTTTTAATATTGGTTTGATTATTAGTATTTTGAGAGTAAACTAACATTGGATGTACATGAAAAATACGCTTTTTTAAGACTAGTAATATAATCATTTAATGGTATGTCTTTTATAGACTTTATACCAATTCAGCAGGCAAACTATAATCTCCACCCCAATTCATTACTTTTTCGGGAAACCCTCCAAGAAGAGTTCCCGAAAAAGTGCTGAATGCTTATTGACCTAAACAACGAATGATTTTATGATAAATGTCTGTGTTTTCATAAAACCCTTGAAACAACGAAGCATTTAAACCATAAGCAAAAACCATCACAGGAATGCCTGTATGATCAGGGGAGGCAAATGCTCCTTCTAGTTGCCCTGTCTTAAAATCACCACCGTGGAGGGTTAGACCTCCTGTTTCGTGGTCTGCGGTTACCAACACCGTAGTTTCCCCATTTTTATCGGCAAAGGCCATTGCTTTACCAATCACATGGTCAAAATCAACCATCTCTTCTGCTATATAATCAAGGTTGTTGGCATGACCACCATTGTCAATTTGCGAGCCTTCAACCATCAAAAAGAAGCCCTTCGGATTGTCTTTGCTCAGTTGTTCAACCGCTTTATCAAATGCTTCTGCCAAGAACGATCCTCTTCCTTTAGATTTTGCACGTACTTCGTTATCGTTTACCAAGACCAGCGTTTTAGCAACTTTTTTAGTACTCGGCAATTCAGCAATATTCGTTAAAAATTCAATGTTTGGGTTATTCTTTTTCATGTCATCACTTAACAAACGTTGCCCGGCACCGATGGCTAAATTAACAGGACTCGCCAATAAGTCTTTGAAAATTTCACCCTCCCAGTTGCGTTCTGGCTGATGAGCATAGAAGCCAGAAGGCGTTGCTCCAGTGATATTTTCTACGACAACCAACCCTGTTTTGATTTGTTTTTGGGCTAAGGTTTCGGTCATGTTAACTAAGTTATTTCCCAAACTATCTACACCTAAATAACGATTTTTGGTTTTTGTTCCCGTTCCCATAGCCGTTGCTCCTGCGGCCGAATCCGTATGGAAATTATCTGCCGAATTGGTCTTCGATAAACCAATATACTTCATTTTAAAAACATTTAATTGAGCATGATTGGCGGTAAAACCCGCATACATCTGAGCTAAGCCCATGCCATCGCCAATCAGTAAAATGACATTTTTCGATTGCTGCTGGATCCCATCTGTTTTATACGTAGGAGTATAGCTTTGATAGCTCGGATTTTGAAAACTCGCCGTGTTTTGGGGTAGCTGATTGAGGTAACTAGCCAGTTGGTCAATTTTATCCGTACCCAACCAATCGACTTGCAATTTTATGAGGTGAGCATATACTGTTCTGTTGTCGGGTGTTGCCCAAAAACGCACTTTTTTCCCCTGATTATGAACTGCTTGAACAAAAGCATCTACCTTTTTGTATTCATGGGTCGGCAATTTTCCTAAACCGTTCCACAACGAAAACTTACGGAATGAGTCACTGATTAGAGGTACTCGTTCTTGTAAGTCAGCAGGAATTTTTTCGTCCAAACGTCCATCAAAATAAAAGATTTCGTCGAATTGTCCCCACGTACTAGGAGCAGGGCGTTCTCCACTGATAACCAATTGAATCGCATTCGGATTATGTTTGCGGTCGAAATAACTTTTATAGGGTAAAAGCAATTTTTGAAGTTCCGTTAAGGTTGGGATGCCTTCCGTTTTTAAATCAATCAATAACTGAAATGGACGAATGCTTCCGTTGATGGCAACCTCTCGCAAGATAGGCTCAAGGTACAAGGCTTTAAAGCTACGTTCTGGTTTAATTTCGTTGGGTTCGTGGGCAACACAGAGGGTATTTTTTGCCCAGTAAACGTCTGCTTCCATAGAGCCGAACCCTGCCGCAAAAGCTTGATAAAAAGCCTGTTTTTGCTCATAATCGTTATGCGAATGAGCTTTACTAACATCGTAGTTTGTTTGTGCAGAAAGCGTAAAATGACCAATGAAGGCCGTTAAGAGAAAAAATGTTTTTTTCATCAGATTGTAATATTTTGGGTTTTTAAATGGTATCAGTCGGAACGCCTAATCATTTCTTTGGGTGTCAAAGTTTCGAGATGGGCGTTTCATAAAGATAATTTTGTGAAGAAGGTAATTCTTTCCTTGACTACAACACAGCCTAAAAAGCCGCTAGTGTATTCATCAGCAAATAGGCTGATTTTTGTCATATTTAGATTAAGCGAGTGTTAATAGTTTTGTAAGAAATAAACCCTTATTGTTTTCACTATCAATTTTAAATATGGCCATCTTTTTGTTTTTTGTTGCTCATTGGTATTTATCACTTTTCTCCCAAACTTTTTTCCTTCACCGTTATGCTGCTCATCAGATGTTTACGATGTCGAAAGGCTGGGAAAAGTTCTTCTATATTTTTACGTTCATTACGCAAGGCTCTTCTTTTTTAAGTCCTAAAGCCTATGGTATTATGCACCGTTTGCATCATGCTTATGCAGATACCGAAAAAGATCCACACTCTCCTTCGTATTCAACAGGTTTGTTTGACATGATGTTGAAAACAAAGGATTATTACAACGATGTGTTGAATGACAGAGCGAATATTGAGGCGAAATTCAAGAAAGGTGTTCCAAACTGGATGTTCATGGAACGTCTTGGAGATCAGTGGATTGTTCGTTTGCTTTGGGGTACTTTGTACGTATTGTATTACATGAAATTTGCGACCCACAACTGGGAATATGCGCTGTTACCGATTCACTTTTTGATGGGGCCAGTACACGGTGTGGTTATCAACTGGTTTGCTCATAAATATGGTTACGTGAATTTTGTCGTGAATGATACGGCAAAAAACTTATTGCCTTTTGATTTCTTGATGATGGGTGAGTCGTACCATAATAATCATCATAAATTGGGTGGGCGTGCAAATTTCGGCGTAAAATGGCATGAGTTTGATCCAACTTATCCCGTTATTTTACTCCTTAATTCCTTACACATCATTAAGTTGAAAAAGAATAACGACTTAAATTATATGTAGGTTTTTAATGTGTAATGATGAATGCGTAATGATGAATGGAAAATGATTAGTGCGTAATGGATAATGCGTAATTATGCTAAATTATAAATTTTTCATTTAATATATTTATTATCAATAAGTTAAAATGTTTTATCGGCTTGTTGATTCATCATTATCCATTACACATTCATCATTACGCATTATCCATTCATCATTACGCATTTAAAAAAACACCAATATCACGATATGTCTTTTGAAGCCAAAACTTTTACGCTAGGGGAGCAGATTACTCCAGAACAGCAGGCGTATTTCGACCAATATGGTTTTTTACATTTCAAGAATTTCATTTCAAAAGAAACCGTTCAACTGTTTATTCAGGAAGCTCAACGAGTGGAAAAAAAATGGCTTGACGAGGGTGTTGAAAAGGTAAATGGGATTCCTTTGAAGTTCGGGAAAGATGAAAAAGGGAATCCGATGATTCAACGAATGTGTTTTCTATCGAAACATAGCCCCGTTTTGCACGAATATTTACAAGACCCTCGCTTAAAGGCTTTACTGACCTTGGTGAAGGATAATCATAATCGTATTGGCGAAGATGAAAAGGACGGTTTGGTGTTCAATCATTATGTCAATGCGGATAATTCTAAATTCTCGCAAATGGGTTGGCATACCGACAGCCCAAGAGATTTGTTTTTAGGACAAAAAATCTTGAAAATGCTCAACGTGGGAACTCATTTGGATGACTGCCCGTTTGAAAATGGAGGCCTACGAGTGTTACCAGGAACGCATACGCTCGGAAAAATGAAGGTGTTATTCTTGAAAAAACAATTCATCGACCATAATCCCGATGCAAACGAAGTAGGCTTAGACATCGAAGCGGGAGATTTAACCGTGCATGATGGAGACCTTTGGCACCGTGTGGAAATATGCCCTTTTACAGGAGAAAAATCTCGTCGAAGAGTGATGTATATTCCGATTGTGCAAGGGAAAGTACAAAAGAAAAATGAGATGAGTAAAACTCCTTTCTATCATAAATTGGGTAAATTGATTGTTAAATAGCGTTGGAGCTATCAGTAAAACAAATAATTGTTACCCACCAACAGCATGAAAAACGACATACAGAATAGAGCCGACATCGAATTAATGGTCAATAGTTTCTATGACAAAATACGTCAGAGTGAAGCACTTGGGCTTATTTTCGATGGAATTGCCAAAGTGGACTGGGAGAAACATTTACCCAAAATGTATAGCTTTTGGGAGATGATTGTATTTGGAAAAGATGGCTATGAAGGGCATCCTTTTCGTCCGCATTTAGCCTTAAATAATGTACATCAGTTAAACCCTGATCTTTTTGCGGAGTGGATTGAGACTTTCTGTGCAACCGTTGATGAGCATTTTGAAGGCGAAAAAGCAATGGATGTGAAACTTAGAGCGAAAAATGTGGCTCTTTCGTGGGCATATAAAATTGACTATATGAATCAAGCAAATGCTGAAATTCACTAAGATTTGTTTGGTGATGAATGAAATAAGAGGGATTTTAAGACCTTAAATTTCCTGACAGAAAAAGCCCTTTGGAATTATTTGTTGTAATTCCAGAGGGCTTTTTGTATTATTTTTAAAAATAGTATGGTCAAAAATTAACGATGTCCGAAAATGGCAGAACCCACACGAACCAAGGTAGAGCCTTCTTCGGCAGCAATCAAATAATCGCCCGACATACCCATCGAGATTTCAGCCAATGCTAAATTCTCCGTGCTTTGGAATGTACTTTTTAATTGCTCAAAGAAAGCCTTCAAACTCCTAAATTCCAGTCTGATTTGTGTTAAATCGTCGGTATTCGTAGCCATGCCCATTACGCCAACAATACGGATATTTTTCATCGTTTTGAACTCCTCCGAATGCAATATTTCAAGGGCTTCTTCTTCAGACAAACCAAATTTTGTATCTTCTTTTGCGATATAAATTTGCAACAAACAATCAATCCTACGTTGATGTTTAGCAGCCTGCTTATCAATCTCTTGTAGTAACTTTAGCGAATCAACCGAGTGGATTAACGATACAAATTCAGCCATATACTTTACCTTATTGGTTTGTAAGTGACCAATCAAATGCCATTCGATGTCTTTGGGTAATACTTCCCATTTGCTGACCATCTCTTGCACTTTATTTTCCCCGAAAACCTTACAATTGGCATCGTAGGCTTCTTGTAAAAGTTCAATAGGTTTGGTTTTTGTAACGGCTACCAATTTAGCGGATGTTCCTGCTAAGTCAGAAAGAATGTGAGCGATATTCGTTGCTATATTCATGTCAATGTATGAAGTCAATGAGCTACAAAAGTACACAAAAATTAGCACTGAAATGGCTTTAAACCCAACTGATTCATTATTTTTGAACGTATATTTATACGCAAGGACAAAAACATTCAGAATAAACTTATGGAAAGAAGTGCGAAGGTTTTGCTTTTTTCACGTAAAAATCTGAGTTTTGTTAAATCAATTAGAAACCCATATTCATATTCAGAACCAATGGAGTATAATCCAAATAGAAAAAGTGAACAAAAATTGAAAATAGCCGTAGCAGTTCTGGCTATTTTGACAGCAGCATTAGGCTTTTTGTATTTCAGCGAACGTCAGCAAAATCGCAAGGGGGAAGAATTGACTGCTTCTCAAGCAAAAGAACTTTTATCAGCAAACACCAAACTAGATTCCATCGAAAACCAGCTTAACGCTAAAATTGTCGAGATTAAAATGTTAGGAGGAGATGTCGAAGAGTTGATGGAAGCCAAACAACAATTGGAAGCTGACAAGGTTGCTTTGCAAAAAATGGACGGATTTACCATTAAGAAGTATGAAGAGAAAATTAGAGACTACGTAAAACTATTAGGGAAGAAAGATGTAGAGATTGTAAAACTTCGTAAAGAAAATGGAATTCTTGTGGCACAAAACGATTCTCTTAATCGTGAAGCTAGAAGTTTGATAGACGGTATCTCTTATGCACAACGAGCATTGAGCGACTCTGCAACGACTTATTCTAGCCGTCAAAAAGAGCTTTCAGACCGAGCAAAAGAAGTGGAAGCGAAGAATAAAGAGCTTTCAGATAAAGTATCTCAAGCAGCCGCTCTTCGTGCTGAAAATATCAACGTCTATGCTATTTCTACGAAAGGTAAAGAAAGCGATGGAGGTGTGTACAAATCTAAAAAAGTAGATAAAGTACGTATTACTTTCTATTTGCAAGAAAATACCATTGCAACCAAAGAAGCCAAAACGGTTTATTTACGTTTAATCGAGCCAACAGGTGCCACTATTGCGGATATGGCAACAGGCTCAGGAACATTCAATTACCGTGGAAGAGAAACTACCTACACGGCTAAGCAGCGTATTGTGTTTGATAATTCTCACCAATCGGTAGAATTTGTTTATAGCAGAGGACAGTCTTATAAAGAAGGCAAACACATTATTGAATTATACTCAGAAGGCTACCGTATTGGTGAAGGCGTTTTTGAAGTAAAATAATTAGTTTAGCGAATCGCTTGAGAAAGCTCCTAAGGCAATGCTTTGGGAGCTTTCTTTGTTTGTTGAACAGCTAAGTTGTCTGACTGTCAAAAAGTTTGCCAATAAGGATTTGTTTTTGCAAATTAAAAACACTAATTTTGCAGTCCTTTAATAAAACAGTTTTTAAATATACATATTTATGGAATTACGTAATTATGAAACGGTATTCATCTTAACTCCCGTTTTGTCAGAACAGCAGACAAAGGATACCGTTGAAAAATTCAAACAAGTTTTGACCGAAAATGGTGCGACAATCGTAAGAGAAGACGCATGGGGTGTTCGTAAGCTGGCGTACCCTATTCAGAACAAAAACACAGGTTACTACCAAATTTTTGAATTTGAAGCAGACCCGACTTTAGTGGCTAAATTAGAATTAGCTTACAAACGTGACGAAAAAGTAATTCGTTTCTTAACTACGGTTCTTGATAAGCACTCAATTGCTTACAACGAGCGTAAGAGCAAAGGTTTAGTAGGTAAAAAACAAGAAGAAACAAAGAAGGAGGCTTAATTCACCATGACATTAGTAAACGAACCAGTTGACAAAAGCGTAGTACGCAAGAAATATTGCCGTTTCAAGAAATCAGGCATCAAGTATATCGACTACAAAAACCCAGACTTCTTATTGAAGTTGGTTAACGAGCAAGGAAAAATTCTTCCACGTCGTATCACAGGTACTTCGTTGAAATACCAACGTAAAGTGGCTACTGCCATCAAGCGTGCTCGTCACTTAGCTTTGTTACCATACGTAGCTGACGGTTTGAAATAGTGTATAAATAGTTTAACGTTGATGAAACGATCTTTGGGTTTGGCCCAGTTATCAACTAACAACTAAAAAATTATCATACAAAATGGAAATTATCTTAAAGACTGACATCGCAGGTCTTGGTTATAAAAATGACCTTGTTACGGTAAAGCCAGGATATGGTCGTAACTATCTAATTCCGCAGGGTTTTGCGGTAATGGCAACTGGATCTAACAAAAAGATTCTTGCTGAAAACATCAAGCAAGCTGCTCACAAAGCTGAGAAAATCCAATTGGATGCTCAAGCATTGGCAGATTCAATCGGTGATTTAACACTAGACATCGCTGCGAAAGTAGGTGAAAGTGGTAAAATCTTCGGTCGTGTTACGAGTATTCAAATTGCTGAAGCATTGAAAGCAAAAGGTTTCGATGTAGATCGTAAGAAAATTGCTTTAGACACGGAAGTTAAGTTTGTTGGTGAATTCACTGCAACTCTTGACTTACACAAAGAAGTGAAACACAAAGTGAAATTTAACGTAGTTGCTGACTAATTTCTTGAAAATTAGCTCATTTACAAAGTTTCTTGTATAAAATAAACAAAGCATCTCATAACTATGAGATGCTTTGTTTATTTTTGTAGGATTATATCAAGTAGTAATGACTTATCAAATAAAACTGTTCTATATGTTTAGAAAGCCCTTCTTACTTCTCTTATTGATCGTTATAGCACAAGCCGCATACAGTCAGCTATCTATTACCTATCCAGTACAGCGTCAGGTTTTTCAACGTAGTGTTCAAAACACTGCTACCATTACCGTTACAGGCACGTATTCACAACCCGTTGATACAATCTGGGTTCGTTTTATACCCGTTCAAACAGGACAAGGGACAACGAAATTTACGAATTGGACACTCTTGAAAGCGAACCCTTTGGGTGGTTTGTTCAAAGGAACGGTAACGCTCGAAGCGGGTTGGTACAAAATGGACCTTAGAGGAACACTGAGAGATACCCTTGTTGGTAAAATTGCAAGTCTAGAGCGTGTAGGAGTAGGAGAAGTTTTTGTAATTGCTGGGCAATCGAACGCAGGTGGAAGTGGATTACTTGAGGCAAACGAAACTGCTGCGTCTGATGATCGAGTGAATTGTGCAAACTTTATTAGCCCAAGAACCTATAACCCTAGAGGTTGGAGTACACCAGAGTCTCCTAATTCAAATATATCATATCCTTTTAGTCGTTTTGATTTAGCCCAATTTTCAATTGTAGAATTTTCGCAACTTAAAAAAACAGCTGCTATTGGGCCAATGGGCCTAGGGCCTTCTTATTGGGGTAAAGTAGGGGATGCTTTAGCAAGCAAACTTAATGTACCCATTATGTTTTTTAATACTGCGTGGGCTGGTGCGTCTGTACGAGTATGGAGAGAAAGTGCAGAGAATCCTACTTCTGGTGTAGCAAGTGATTTTCAAATTAATCCCAACAATCCTACTAGCTTTTATCCAGTTGGATATCCATATTCTAATTTGAAGGCTGTTTTAGGTTATTATGGGGTAAATATGGGTATAAGAGCAATCTTATGGATGGAAGGAGAAACGCAAAATCTACTAAATCTATCTGCCGAACGAAATAATAAACCATTACCTATTACGATAGATTCTTACAAAGATAATTTGGAGAAACTAATCAAGAGAACGAGAAATGATTTAGGGAATGATTTATTGCCGTGGGTAGTCGCACGAACTTCCTATTCTGGTGACTTAGATTGTGGAAATCCTAATTCGCCGCCACCTAAGCCATCTCCCGTGATTGTTTCTGCTCAAAATAAAGTATTGAGTAACTCGTCGATGTTTCCATTGTTTCCTGGCCCTTTTACAGATTCAATTCAGGTAGCGAAAATTGGTGAACGAGAGCAATGTGTACACTTTACAGGCAAAGGTTTAGATCAGGTATCATCTGAATGGGTACGGGTGCTGACCGAAACCGTAAAAGTTGGTACTACGAATCAAAACTTCTTTAATACGATTGCTCCTGTTGTAGCAGATACCATTCCAAGTGTTAGTTTAGATTGTGTATCAGGTACTTCTATCCGTTTATCATTACCATCAGGGTATGTGAATTATATTTGGTATGGTGATAATATTCAGGATGCGAATGCAAACCAACGTTCTGTTTTAGTAGGTTCGGGCTCTTATATTGCTAGGGTAACAAAAGCAAACGGTAATGTTATTCAAATACCTGCCTTTACGGTAAAAGTAAATAATCCACCTACTGCACCTAAAATTACGGCTTTGTCCAACACAAATTTCTGTGTAGGTACGAGTGTTGCTTTATCTTCAACAAGTGGAGCTATCTATACATGGGTAAATTCGGCAGGTGTTAAATTACCATCTACTAAAACTGTTACAGCTAACACTGATGGTGTATATCAGGTTAAAATTGTAGATGAAAATGGTTGCCAATCAGGATTATCAACTCCTGTTGTTTTGACTTCGAAACCACGTCCGCAGCAACCAGTTATATCTTATACTTCAACTGAATTTTGCGAAGGGTTTAGTGTTAAGCTAAGTTCATCTAATACGGATAACCCTGCTTCTTATTTATGGAGTTCAGGTGAAATAAGTAAAACGGTTGAAGTAAAAAAAACTGGAAAGTTTAGTGTTCAAACAAGAGGTGCAAACGGCTGTTTATCTGTTCCGTCCGACAGTATCAATACGTTAGCGAACTACACACCACCAGCACCAATTATTCGTAATTTGAGTGATTCAGTATTTTGTGATGGAGGGGAAACGGCTATGTCTGTTACTCCATTAACTGATAATTATAAATCCATTTTATGGGGTGGTATTGCTAGAGATAGTGTAAGTCGTTTCAATAAAGGGCAAATTACGATTAAAGAAACGGAATTGGTTAAGGCATATTTACAAACCTCTAAAGGCTGTGTGTCAAAAGCATCTAATGCCATTCAGATTGTTAAAAAAATGAGACCTTCAGTCCCAGTGTTAGACCAAATAGGTACTTATACGCTGCGTGGGCGTTCAACAGCTATACCTTCGGAGTACGTTTGGAAAAAAGATGGGGTATTATTCCCTAATGATAAAACTCCAATCAAGGATTCGATTATTAAAGTGATAGAAGATGGTAGTTATACCGTATCTGCTAAAAATAATTATAAAATCCAGAGTAGTTTGTTACCACTCGTATGTGCAGCCATTGGAGAGTCAAAAATTGCATTTACAACTTATGATGATAAGGGGCTTTCTATATTTCCAAATCCATCTAAAGGTATTTTCTATTTGGATAGCCGTTACGACATTGATAACGCAACCATTACCGTATATAATATCAAAGGGCAAGAACTCTTAAAAGGAACTTTGCCTGCTTCGAAAAGTATTGATTTAACGCCATTTGAATCGGGAATGTATATCTTGCGATTAGTGACATCTAAATATACTTTTACAAAAACGCTAGCGTTAAACTAAAAATTATATTCAGTATAGTAATGAGAGTAGAATGGTGTTTGTCAAAACCATTCTACTCTTTTATGCGTATATTCTTTAATTGCTCAGAAATATTTCAGTGAGCATAACAACCGCTATTCAACTTTGAACAAATCTTCGCATGCTACGTCGATGTCTATAAGAGAAATCAACTGTAGCAATGCTGATGCTAAATTGCCTAGTTAAAGGAACTTATACTTTTTGTAGTGTAACTTTACTATGTGACTCAGTTTTCCGAACTACAAACCCCATTATAACCCAAATGGTTATCTGCACTTGGACTGACCATTCTCAAAATAAAAATGTATGTTTAGTCTAAAAAAAATAGTTTCTTTCTTACTGCTCTTCATCTGCATACCTGCATTTCTTCAGGCACAAAGTACCACTAATCTGACAGTCTCGCTGCCACTCAATCGTGCTGTATATCAGCGCAATCAAGCAGGAGTATCGCTTATTACGGTAAAAGGCACTTACGAAAAACAAGTGGATAGAATTGAGGCTCGTCTTACTGTACTCAATGGCGTAGGAAATGCAGGGGAGTGGAGCGACTGGAAAACGCTGCAAGAATTACCTCTTAACCGAAACTTCAAAGGAGTTATGAGTGTCAATCAAGGGTGGTACAAGCTAGAACTTAGAGGAGTACTGAACGGAACTGTATTAGGAGATGTCGCAAGTGTAAGTAAGGTAGGAGTGGGAGAGGTTTTTATCATTGCAGGGCAGTCAAACGCAGAAGGAGTGGGGAATCCTGGAGGTGGATATGGTTCACAGGGTGCATCAAGTGACTTAGTAAATTGTTTAGATTTAGAAAATGACCAAACATTTGGAGGTGACGGTTATGTGAATTATACACCGTTTTCTCAGCTTAGCATTAATGCTCGGATTGCTCCAAGAGGTACAAACTCATGGCTTTGGGGTAAACTGGGTGATTATTTAGTTCAGAAGCTAAATGTTCCTGTGCTATTCTTTAATGTTGGATTTTCGGGTACAAGTGTACAAGCTTGGTCGCTGACTGCCGAGGGGCTTTCTGCACCTAATCCTTGGGTAGGTGGTATTTATGAAAATAAACAACCTTATAAAAATCTCTACGATGTCTTGAGTTACTTTACGCCACAATTGGGAGTAAGAGCAGTTTTGTGGTTTCAGGGTGAAACTGATACTCAATATGGTACGTTAAGTGAAGCCTACAAACAGCGTTTACAAACCGTAATTAATCGAACTCGTTTAGACACAGGTAAGGACATTGCTTGGGTAATTGCTCAAGCATCTGCTTATGCTTTGTGTACGCCTAACTGTGCTGCTGGTACTGCTGCAACGTCCTCTACAGAGGTATTGAAAGGACAGTTGATGACTGTTCAACAAACATCGAACGTTTTCCTTGGCCCCGCTACTGACAATATTCAAAATACCGACCGAGCAGATGGAGCTCATTTTCATGATGATGGGCTAGTTACTGTGGCTCAAGCATGGAATAACTCGCTAAATGATACGTTTTTTAGTTCCTCTAAACCTCAGATTCCAACGGTTTTGCCTGATGTTACCTACACTTGTAAGTCGAATGCAGTAGAGGTATCTTTGCCAAGTGGCTATCGAAAATATGTGTGGGCTAACAATGCCGATTTTAACAATACTACCTTTTCCAGTTCTCAAACGCAAACGTTTAATCAGGATAACACATTTTATGTTCGCTTAACAGATCAGAACGGGAACGTTAGTCAATTGCCCGCTATTAATGTCAAGGTGAGTAATCCTGTTGCTCCTCTTATTACTGCAACTAGACCAACGACTTTCTGCGATGGAGATAGTACTATCCTATCGTTACCGAATGCTGTTATCTATAATTGGAATACAGGTACTAAAGCGTCATCTATCTTGGTTAAAAATACAGGCTCATTCTCAGGTTATTTTGTGGATAGCTATGGATGTTTATCGGGGAATGCACCAACTGTAAATGTTGTTAAAAATGCCTTGCCGTCAAAACCAATCATTATTTCTTCAACAGGAACTGTTTTTTGTGCAGATACCAATACGGTTTTGAAAGTAACTAATACCGATGCAACTGCTTATTTATGGAATACAGGATCTCAGGCTAACAATTTAGCAGTGTCTAGTTCTGGTACTTTTACGGTGAAAACCATTAGTAAAGAAAACTGTTATTCTCCAGAGTCCGATAAAGTGAGTATCACGGTGAATGCTTTGCCACCAACACCAACTTTAACAGTTATTGGGGCTACGAGTTTTTGTCTTGATACCAACGTAACCTTAGTATCCACCAATGTCAATGCGGTGTCGTATCGTTGGAATAGTTTAACTGATGTGTCACAAAAAGTAACCCTAAGACGCTCTGGGACATTTACCGTTAAAACGCTAGATGCGAATAACTGTGTGTCTAAATCGTCGAATAGTGTTTCCTTAACTGCCAATCCTTTGCCAGATGTACCGAAGGTTGCCGCCTTAAAGGATACAGTTTTTTGTGATGGTGGAAATACCATTCTTCAATTGGTAACTTCGGCAGGTACGAATACGCCTGTATGGCAAATGCAACAGAATAAAGCAATTACGTTATCCAAAACCAATGAAATAACCGTTGCGAGTAATGGTGTTTTTAGAGGTTATCAAATAGATGCGAATCAATGTAAATCAGCATTTTCTAGTCCAATTTATGTGACGAATAAGGCAAATCCAGTAGCTTTAACTACAGCTGATCTTGTGCGTTTAAGTCCGTATTCAGTAGGTATTACAAATCCTTCTGCTCAGGAGTATAGTTGGCAAATTAATCAGAAGGATGTTGGGGCGGTTGCCTCAACCATCCGTTTTGCAGAAGCAGCTACAATTAGTGTGTATGCGAAAGTATCTTATTCGTTGGTTAATAATAGAACCCTTACCTGTCGGACGGCAGCGGTAGAGAACTATTTCCCCTTGTATGATGATAATGGTATTTCCATTTACCCGAATCCTGGTAATGGTTTAGTTTCGGTAGATTCTAGGACAGTTCTGCAAAATGCGAATATTCTATTATACTCTATTAAAGGAGAATTACTTTATTCGAAAAGTGGAAATACACTCGATGCTGTGAATACCTTTGATTTTACAACGATACCAGAAGGCACTTATTTGATGAAAGTGGCTACCGATGATTATTCCATCGTAAAGCGTATTATTATTAATCGCTAACAAAAAAGAGGAAGCCTACACAAACAGGCTTCCTCTTTTTATGCGTATATATTGAGCTTATCTAGCTATTCAGACTTGACATCTTTTAGTATGATTGCTTATAAGCCTGCTAATACTTCTTTCATACTAGCAAAACTTGGCACTTGTCCTGCATCTTCCAAAACTTCTGCGTACTGAATTTTTCCTCCCGCATCCACAATAAAAGCAGAACGTTTAGAAACACCTTTCATACCTAACACAAAGTTCTCATATAGTGAACCATAAGTCGCAGAGGTTTCTTTGTTGAAGTCAGAAAGTAAATCAAATGGAAGATTTAACTCCTCTTTGAACTTACCTAACGTAAATAATGAGTCCACCGAAATGCCTACAATTTCTGCATTTAGGCTTGCGTAAACAGAAATTCTGTCACGCATTTCACATAATTCTGCGGTACATACACTCGTGAAAGCCAAAGGGAAAAATAGAATAACGAGATTTTTTCCTTCAAAATTTGCTAGTGAAACTTCTTTTTTCTCTGTGTTGAATAAGCTAAAGCTAGGAGCTTGATCGCCTTTTTTTAGTGCCATTGTTGTTTTTGGGGTTTATGACTAGTGTATTAATTTTATCCTTTGAGAAAACGAATTAGGGCAATTTCTACGGCTAAAAATAGTAGAGCTGCAATGATGAAATATTTCCAAAGCGATACGCCAAAATGTTGATCTTTAAAGGTCTTTACAAAATTGGCATCGTCGATTTTATCAAATATTTCAATGTTTTTATTTCCTGCAAAAATCGCTTTTAATTCATCTACCGAATAGAAGTCCATCATGGATTCTGTATTGTCGTAATTGAAGGCAATCACTCGCTCTACCTTTCCATTGTGAATCAACTCGTAATAGCCCGACTCAATGGCTTGGTTTTCGTTCAATTGGTTTGCTTTAGGCAATTCAATCGTCAACTGTTTTCCATTGAGATTCTGAATGGGGGTCAATTCTAATTTGCCTCTGCGTAAGCGAAATGCCGATTGTTTATTCGCTTCTTCTACCGTATTATCTACCTCTACGGTGAAGGTATTTTCTCCGAAGGAATAAGCAGCTGGTTCTTGGCGAACACTCAAGGCTGCTACTTTGTACATGACAGGAACGAAGAGAGCATTTCTCGCAAAATCACCGTAAGTGCTTTCAAGAGGAGAGCCTAATAAATAAACTTTGCCTTGTCCTGAGTTAGAAACACTCAAGAAGGATTGATTGTTTCTGAAGGATAATAGTTTATCGCCAACTACCTGCCATGTTAAAGTTGCTGCTTGATTAGGCATCAACATCATGTCCTTTTGGGTACTGTTATCAAAAATATCCGAGAAAAAAGGGCTACTTTTAGCTGGTTCTGCCAAAGGTGACAAATCGGCCGCAGTGACGTTTCTTGAGGTTATTCCTCTGATGGCAAAGCTACTTAAAAAGGCATTGTAACTGCCAAGATTAGGGCTGGCACTTGGTACAACAAAAAGGCTTCCTCCCGAACGTACAAAGTCTTGAAGGGCGGTCTTGATACTGCCTTCTATATTGGCAACTCCTTCTAACACAATGAGGTTATTGGTTTTGAATTGTCCTACATCTACATTGCTTGCCGAGAAACTACGGTAATTAAATACACTGTCGTTGTCAAATACCTGCTGAATATAGTTGTTGCTGACTTGTCCTTTGAGATGAAGTACCTTAATGGTTGGTGCAGCATTCAGCACAAAATAATAGTCGTTGTCGAACGTAATTGGGGTGTCATCAAAAGAAATTCTACCTTTTTTAAATCCTTTGCCATGAATCGTGAAGGTAAAAGTGGCAGTACTGCTTCCTTTCGCTGGAATACTGGCAATGCTGGAAGAAACCTGCGTTTCGTCAATGAATAATTTTACCTGTAAATTCTCAACGCTTTTTTCACCTGTATTGCTAAGTTTTACCGATAAGGTGTTTGTTTGCATTTCCCGTACAAAAGGAATTGTTAACCAAACCGAGTCCACCAAGACATTCTGGAAAGCTTTGGCTTGAACAGGAATAATAAATAAATGCGAAGAGGAGTCTAAGGTTAATTTAGACAAATTCCCTGCGGTTGATTTTTGAAAATCTGAAAACCATAAATACTGATTGCCTCCAGTGCTGTGTTTGGATGCCAAACTTGATTGACGTTTTAGAATATTTTCAAAACTTCTTGGCGTATGGGTAAAATCAATGGTAGTGGTGCGGTCTTTGATTTTTTGGGGATTAGCAATGGCGTGTTCGTCCGACGAGAAATCGTTGGTTAGCAGTTGCATCCTAGAGCCTTGCGGAAATACGGTTAAGAGTTCTTCTACTTTTGCAATGGCTTTATCGAGGTAACTTTTCTTATCCAGTTCATTTTGCATGGATAGCGAATTGTCGATGTAAATACTAGCAATGCCATTGTCTTTGCCATTATTTCCTGCTTTAGAAGGTAAAAAGGGTTGAGCAAAAGCCAACACCAAACACGCAATAGCCAAGATTCTAGCGGCCATTACTAAGAGATGTTTTAATCGACTAAATGAAGATGTAGTAACATTAACGGCTTTCAAAAAAGCAACGTTGGTGAAATATACTTTTTTAGTTTTACGAAAATTAAATAAGTGAACTATTACGGGAATACTCACCGCCAGAAGTCCCCAAAGAAAGCTTGGATATAGAAATTGCATAGTTGTCGTGTTCGTCAATCGCCTCGTTTGTGTAATCGTACAGAAAGATAGTAGGTTTTTTTCATTATCTGTACCAAAATTAGTCTTACAAAATAGAAAATCCCTTGTAGAACGATTCAACAAGGGATTTTACAAAATGTGTTCCAAAATTTCGCTTAGCGAGAAATTTCTAATACTTCAAACTCTAGTTTGCCAGCAGGAGCGGTAATTTCAGCAATTTCGCCTACTTTTTTACCGAATAGACCTTTTCCGAATGGAGATGACAAGGAGATTTTACCCGCTTTTAAGTCAGCTTCTTCTTCCGAAACCATCGTGTAAGTTACTTCCATTCCGTTTTTCTTATTCTTAATTTTTACCTTCGATAAGATGGAAACTTTCGACGTATCAATATTTGTTTCGTCTAAAGCACGAGCATTTGCAACAATATCTTCCATTTTAGAAATTTTCATTTCCAAAAGTCCTTGAGCATCTTTTGCTGCATCGTATTCAGCATTTTCAGAAAGGTCTCCCTTGTCACGAGCTTCCGCAATTTGTTTCGCCATATCGGCACGTCCTTGAATTTTCAAGAAGTGTAATTCAGCTTTTAATTCGTCAAGCTTTTCCTGTGTATAATACTGTACCTTTGCCATTTTTATGTTTTTTATGGTTATTTTTTACAATTGTGTATGAAATCAAACCTGCTTGGAAGCATAGGCTGATTGTTTAATATGGGTCGTAATACCGAATAATATCTTAATCAATAGAGCGGAGGAGTACAAAAAAAATTACTGACAAAACTTGTCAGCAAATCAATGTGTCAATTAGACATCTCCCTCATGTAAACTCTTTTTAAAACAAAAAGAACGGTCATTGACCGTCCTACAAGATTTTTTTTAACCTTTGTAGTATAATCAATCGTATGTGTTTAATATTGTTTGGCTTTCTGTTCTTTTCATGATTCAATTATGTGAATTCAGTAGGCAAAGATAATACTATTCTGTACTTTTTCAAAGGTTTTTTTCATTTGTATTTTTAATAGAATAAATATCATTATTAAAATTGATATAAAATTAAGTAAATGTACTTACTACTGAATTCAACTTGGTAGTATGTTATAAAATTCAGAATATGAGAATCATTTTTATGGGAACTCCCGAGTTTGCGGTCGAGAGTTTAAAGGCTTTAGTTGATAATAAATGCAATGTGGTAGCGGTCATTACAGCTCCCGATAAACCCATTGGTAGAGGACAAAAATTAGGGATGTCTGCGGTGAAGGAATACGTGTTAGCCCATGCCCCTGAGATTCCGATTTTACAACCTGAGAAGTTAAAATCTCCTACGTTTTTAGAAGAATTAAAAAGTTATCAAGCTGATTTGCAAATTGTAGTAGCCTTTAGAATGTTGCCAGAAGTGGTTTGGAATATGCCAACGAAGGGTACATTCAATTTACATGGCTCATTATTGCCTCAGTATCGGGGAGCTGCTCCAATTAACTGGGCGATTATTAATGGAGAAAAAGAAACGGGGGTAACAACCTTTTTCTTGAAACATGAAATTGACACGGGTTCGGTAATTTTTCAAGAAAGAGACCCGATTGCGGAGACTGATAATGTTGGGGATGTGTATGAACGCTTGATGCACATTGGAGCAAAATTAGTAGTGAAAACTGTACGAGCGATTGAGTCGGGAGATTATCCACAAGAACCTCAAAATGAGAATCAAGAATTACACCATGCTCCTAAGATTTTTAAGGAGACCTGTATGATTAATTTTAATCAATCGGTTGAAAAAGTGTATGATTTTGTCAGAGGTTTATCACCTTATCCTGCTGCTTGGACTACCCTTAACGGAAAAGGTTGCAAAATTTATAAGACACACAAAATTAAGGATACTATTTTAGGAGAGGTTGGAAGCTTTTTTACGGATGGTAAAAAATACCTTCATTTTCAGTGTGCCGATGGTCTGTTGGCGGTAGAAGAATTACAGTTAGAAATGAAAAAACGAATGAGTATTGAAGAATTTTTAAGAGGTAATAAATTAGTATAAAGTCGATTTGACAGCTACTTTAATCTATTTTTGACATTTTGTCATATATTTTTCAATCAGAAATCTAAAAATAAGACAAAATGTCATTAAAAATCACATTGGTACAGAAGTTGAATAATAGTTAACATCTGCGGCGGTTGCTGCTATTAAAACAAGCTGTTAAACTTTAAACAACATACAACCATGCAATTTGTAAGATTCAATTCGGCATTACCAACATTAGCAAACAATTTATTCGGACGTGAATTAGCAATTCCGACCACGCAGCACAATAGTCTTCCAGCGGTGAATATCTCCGAATCGGAAACGGCGTATTTGCTCGAACTAGCGGCACCAGGTTTAAACAAAGAAGATTTTAAATTGAATGTCCAAGCGAATCGTTTGGTGATTTCAGCGAAGAAGGAAGCGGTAAAAGAGCAAGAAGAGAAAACCGAAAATACCGTAAAATATACTCGTAAAGAGTTTAGTTTTACCGATTTTCAACGTGCATTTACACTCCCTAAAAATGTAGATGCCAGCAAGGTAGAAGCGACTTATACCAATGGTATTTTAACGGTAAGTGTTCCGAAAAAAGAGGAAGAAAAAGTGAAGTCTTTTGAAATCGCAGTAGCGTAATTATTGATAAAAAATCCCATTAACAGGCGGCTTAAATCGCCCACTAATGGGATTTTTTATTTAGATTATTTTAATCCAAAATCCATCATTCAAAATTACTAGTGTACGAAGGATTGAAAAATAGCATTCTCTGACAAATTT
>JBMLRK010000001.1:0-1044 GCA_049241065.1 Spirosomataceae bacterium | reverse complement strand
AATCGAACCAATCGTAAATCGAACCAATCGTAAATCGAACCAATCGTAAATCGAACCAATCGTAAATCGAATCAATCGTAAATCAAGTCAATGTTTAAACCATTAAAAAATATCAAAATCCTTGACCTTACTTCCGTAGTAGTTGGCCCTGTAGCTACGTGGCGACTGGGACAATACGGAGCTGAAATCATCAAAGTAGAAAACCCTTCGGGCGATTTGATGCGTGGTTTGGGAGGAATGTCGCCAACGGGGCAACATTCTGGAGCGTATTTGCACCTAAACAGAGGCAAGAAAAATATTTGTCTCGACCTAAAAAAAGAAGGTGGCAAAGACATCATTCAAAAATTAGTTGAATGGGCCGATGTAATTGTCGCCAATATGCGACCAGATGCTCTGGAGCGTTTGGGCTTAGGTAGTAAAAGTATTCGAGCGAAGTATCCCGAAAAAATTTACTGTCTGATTACAGGCTACGGAACAGATGGCCCCTACTCGGGACTACCTACTTACGACAGTGTTTTGCAGGGAGCTTCGGGTATGGCTGGACTTGCCTTGGCACGTGACGGCAAACCCGCTTACGTCCCTATGTTGATTTGTGACCATGTTGTTGGCGAAATTACGGCAGGTGTAGTGATGGCAGCTTTGATGCAAAAACAAAATACAGGCATCGGAGCAAGTATCGAAATCCCGATGTTTGAAACGATGGCTTCATTTGTTTTGCAAGAACATTTAGCCCAACAAAGTTTTGAACCACCCGTTGGCCCTCCAGGCGACCTTCGCTTGTTGAGTCCTCATAACCAACCCGTTAAAACCAAAGATGGCTACATTTCTTTTACCATCAATACCGATGTTCAAGTAAAAGCCTTTTTGAACATTACCGACAGGACAGAACTCCTAACCGATGAAAGGTTTCAGACCGTAGCAAGTAGAGCCAAGTACGTTTCGGAATGGTTCGTGATTCGTGGAGCGGCATTAGACAGCAAAACAACCGAAGAGTGGCTTGAAATATTCCGTAAAGTTGATTTACCTGCCATGCCTTGCCATACG